>CAZHMI010000048.1:0-14189 GCA_964533795.1 uncultured Candidatus Bathyarchaeia archaeon | reverse complement strand
TAGCAGTCTTCCCAAGCCTTTACGAACCTTTCGGCATAGTCGTTCTCGAAGCGATGAGCATGGAGAAACCGGTAGTGGTTGGAGCCAACGGTGTCAGCGGGATGCGTGAAGTGGTGGTTCCGGCTGGTCAAGATCAGAATGGCTTTCACGTCAATCCAAGAGATCCAGCGGATATCGCCTGGGGGATAGCTGGCGCTCTACAAGACGCTGAACAGAGCAAGAGGCTCGGTCAAAACGGGAGGAAGCGAGTGCTTCAAGAGTTCAGCTGGGATGCGATCGCTCAGAAGACGGTCCAAGTTTATAATGAACTCTTGGAATCAAAGAAAACCTAAAGCCTAATCGAATGGAATCTCTTATACGGGAAGGTTATGTCTAAAGCCACAAACGAGATACGCAAAGACTACATCCTCGACCGGTGGACCGTCATAGCCACAGGCAGAAGTAAGCGCCCGGTCGACTTCGTTAAAGCGCCTGAAAAGAAAGACGTCGGTGTATGCCCTCTCGAACCTGGAAATGAACATATGACTCCGCCAGCCGCTCTTGTCTATCTTCCTGCAGAAAAAGGAATTAGGAAAGACAGGGACCTCGACGATTTGCGCCACAAGAACTGGCTTATCAGAGTAGTGCCGAATCTCTATCCCGCGTTCACACCTTCTAAAGGCGGAGAGATCGGTGCTGTGAAAGGAGCCTTTGCGGCGGCTGAAGCGACTGGGCACCACGAAGTTTTGGTCGAGTCACCAGACCACAATGAACATCCAAGTGTTGCCAGAGTCTCTCAAGTAATTCACACTGTCAACGCTTACATAGACCGTTTGCGTGAACTCAGCTCAAAGCCTTATGTACGCTATGTTTCCATTTTTAGAAACCATGGATTGGAAGCGGGCGCGTCTCTTTCGCATGCTCATACCCAACTGATAGCGACACCTATCGTGCCTAAGAGGATTGAAGAAGAATCCCGAGGAAGTGAGAAGCTTTTTCAACAGAATGGTAGATGCGTTTTCTGCGAAATTCTCGAAAGAGAGGAAAAGAGCGATCGATTCATTTGGAGAAACGCTGAATTCGCGGTTTTTGCGCCTTGGGCTAGCGTTCACCCCTTCGAATTCTGGATATTCCCGAAGAAGCATCAGTGCTGCTTGCTAGACTTGAAGCAGAATGAAGTGAAGGCGTTTGCTGAAACGCTGAGAGTGAGCTTCGGAGGCTTGTACTCTCTGCTGAACGATCCGCCCTATAACTACGGCTTTCATCAAATAGTGGCTGAGTCATGCGACCACTTTCATTGGCATCTAGAGGTCTATCCGAAACTGGCCGTCTGGGGTGGTTTTGAAAAAAGTACTGAAATGTTCATAAATGTGGTGTCGCCTGAGGACGCTGCTGCAAGCCTACGAGAGGCTACGCTCAATGAGGAAAGAAGTTTCTTGTCCAAGCAAACCTAGCTGTAAAGTGTCAAGACTTTTATTATTCCAATCTGTGTTAAATGGTATTTCTCGACGCCTCCTATCTCTACAGGTTCCACATAGCCTAATTCTTTCAATTTCTGTACGCATACACGTAAAGCGGAGGCGTCCATGTCGATCCTTTGAGTAAGCTCATCGACTGTCATAGAGCGTTCTGGTGTCGTTGCGCCTATGTTGTGCATCATGGAGAGAACGCGGAGCTCTTCAGTCAAGGCGGGATATGACGGAGAACTCATCGGCGATTCACCTAGTCACTTCCTCAAAGACCTTGCTTGTCTTCTTAGCAACCGCTTCCCAACTATAAGCTCTTTGCACAGTCTCACGAGCGTTTTGAATCATCCAACGTGCATGGTCAGGATTGGATAGTACGTAGTTTATGCCCCAAGCTATAGATTCAGGTTTTCTCGGGTACGTTAATACACCGGTTTTGTCATGCTCGATGAACTCTACCAAGCCGCCAACTTGACTTGCTACAACTGGCACGCCGGCAGCCATACCCTCTAAGGCGACTATTCCGAAAGGTTCGTAAACCGATGGAACTACCATCACATCTGCAGCCTTAGTTAAACCCACCAGATCTGAGTCTGGAATAAAACCCGTAAACATTATTCTCCATCTTTGCCCTGTCGAGTTGGCTACCCATTCAAGGTGGTCTCGATACCAGCCGTCGCCTACTATGATGAACTTTGCCTCGGGATAGCGCTGTGAAACGAGTGGAACCGCCTGAATAAGATACTCTATTCCTTTTTGAGGAACCAGACGTCCTACGCAAAGAATGAGCTTCTCGTGAGGTTGAACTCCATATCGGGCTCTCAAAGCCCACCTATCAAACTCCTCATGATATTTGCTGAGATCAATGGCGTTAGGGATTACCTCCACTTTCTCATTTGGAAGCTTGAAGTGACCGCATACCTCCCCCTTCATTGCGCCGCTGGTCACGATCACCTTATTCGCTTCATATGTTGCCCACCATTCCAAGCCATCTATTGTGAAGGAATCTGGAGTATGAAGCCCAGACCGTCCATGTTCGGTGCTGTGAACCGTGAAGACCATAGGCTTCCTACAAAATTTCTCGAAAGCTATGCTAGCTGGAGCGGTAATCCAATCGTGCACATGAAGAACATCGAACTCCACAGTCTTACTTACGCCCGCTATTCTTTTCTCGATGAAATGATTGAACAATAGGACCCATGTTAGAAAGTTTGGATGGCCGACTTCGGTTGGCGTTCTATAGATTCTAAGTTTCTCCTTTTCTTCGTAGGTTAAAGTGCCTGGGAAGTCAAGGGTGAAAACATGCACCTCGTGACCCAGCTTAGAGAAGCCTTGAGCCAAACCCTCGCAATGGCGTGCAATTCCTCCAACAATTCTTGGTGGGTATTCCCAAGTAATCATCGCGATATTCATGTGGCATGCTCCGAGATGATTCGGATCAGCTTATCAATCCTCGTATTTTCTCTGCGTATTCCTGAATCATCTTGTCTGCGGTTTCTCTGTTGGGGGCTTCCGCGTACAGATTGATAACGGGTTCTTCGAGGCTTGGACGCATTAGGATCCATTGGTCGTCATAGAACATCTTGATACCATCAATGGTGTCGATCTGGCTGTCTCGGAACTCTTCGATTAGGCTGCGCATAACGCGTCCTCTACGTTCAAGGGGGCATGGAACACTCTCCTTAGCCATATAGAGGCTCGGTATGTCTTTGTGAAGTCTACACAACTTTACGTTTTCTTTGGTCAAGATCTCAATTACCTTTGCTGAGGTGAATATGCCGTCAAACCCCATTTGAAATTCAGGGAAGACGAAGCCTCCCGTTTCTTCACCTCCAAAAACGGCTTGATGGTTAACTATGGCGTCCAAAAGCGATCGCGCTCCAAGTTTGGATCGGATCACTTCCCCGCCTTGAGGTTCAACTATGCGATTGATCATTCTTGAGGTCGTTACTGGAACAACGACCTTTCCACCGTTATGTTCTTTAACCTTCTCCCTAGCGACAAGAGTCAGCGATGTATCGCCAGATAGGACGTCTCCCGCCTCGTCAACGAATATGACTCGATCTGCATCTCCGTCAAGAGTTATTCCAACGTCGGCGCCCAGAGCTTTCACTACTTGAGCTAGGTTGGACATCGAGGAAGGCACCTGTTCAAACGTTCTAGGCCCGGCAAACTCATCTAGCCTTGCGTTTAAGGTCGTGACCTGACAGCCGAGTTCTCCTAGAATAGCCGGCGCCACGAAGGAGCCTGCACCGTTGGCGCAGTCTATGACTACATTCAACCTCGCCTTCCGTATAGTTTGCCAGTCGAGGAGTTTTAACAGGCCTTTACGGTAAAAGTCTACGGTCCTAGCCGGATAGACTATGTCTCCAACCTCGTCGCTTAGCGTTCGCTGAAACTCTTCTCTGAAGAATATGTTCTCTATCTTCTTCTCTGAGGCGCGATCGATCTCCATCCCATTGGAGTCGAAGAATCTAATGCTCACAGATCTTGGATCGATCTCGGGTACTTCAACCATGATGCCAGCGTCTAGTCCTAAACTACGGATCATGTATCGTGTAACGGGCGCGGGGCAAATGCGCAAGTTGTGTACGTCAACGCCTGACGCGTTCAAGCCCGCTATTAAGGCTCTCTTCACCATTCGAGAGACGCGATGTGTATCTCTACCAGTGACGACGCTTGCGCCTTTTGCCAGAAACGATCCGAAGGCAACGCCCAACTTGGCCGCAAATTCCGGCGTGATCTCGATATTGGCTAATCCGGTTATCCCCTGGCTACCGAAGAGTGAACTCATCCAACGCATTCCCCACCTCATATCCATGTTGACGATGGCGCCCGCCTCAACTATTTTTCCGGGCCATATCCGTACGCCTGGTTTCACAACTGCGCCTCGCCCAATGCTGCATTCGTCCCCTATCGTCGCGCCTTCCAGAACAGTTGCTACGTCGCGAACGTGACATTTTTCTCCGATTAGACATCCGACCAAGTCAGCTTTATGACCAACGATCGTGTTGCTCCAAAGAACCGAATGCTTGATTGACGCATTTTCATCTACTATGACGTTATCTCCTATAACTGAGAGTTCACCTACAACCGCGTTGTTGCAAATCCGAGCGTTGCTTCCAATGAGTGCTGGTGCTTCGATCTTCACATCGTCTTCTATTCTTGCACCCTTGTCTATCCAAACACCATTGATCTCCTTGCCTGGAATACTCACTTTCAAGTGTCCTTGCAACGCATCGTGGCTGGCTTTAAGGTATTGTATCGGGTTTCCGATATCGCACCAGTATCCTTCCGCAACATAACCGTACAGCCGCTCGTTCTGTTCCAGAAGCCTTGGGAAAACATGTCCACTGAAATCGACTTCTGAATCAGGCTTCACGCGCTTCAGGACATCGGGTTCTAAGATGTAGATGCCTGTGTTGATCGTGTCGCTGAAAACTTCTCCCCAGCCGGGTTTCTCTAGAAACTGTTTGATTCGACCTGTCTCGTCGGCGATGACTATCCCGTAATCAACGGGATTTGGCACTCGAGTCAAGACTATCGTTGCAGTTGCTCCGTTCTTACTGTGGAAGCTGAGCGCCTTGGAAAGATCCATGTCCGTCAAAACGTCTCCGCTGAAGACTACAAAAGTTCCGTCTAGAAAATCTTCGGCGTTCTTTACGCTCCCCGCGGTTCCAAGCGGTCTTTCTTCTATTAAGTAATCGATTTTCACTCCGAATTTGGAGCCGTCATGAAAGTAGTCTTTAATGATGTCTGGCAAGTAGTGAAGCGTCATTATCACGTTTTTGAGATTATGTTTCTTCAAGAGGTTGAGTGAGTGTTCTAGCATAGGTCTGTTCACTATGGGGACCATGGGTTTGGGGCGATTGGTGGTCAACGGGCGGAGGCGGGTTCCTTGTCCTCCAGCCATCACAACTGCTTTCATAGCCTCATATTTCTCCTGAATAGCTTTCCTGTCTAGCTCGTTAATATATGATGCTCAATCCCGTAGAGGAAGAGGAACCTGATCATAGGAAATTTGAGTTTTCTTCAATACTGTGTTCTTAATCCTTTGCTAGTTTTCTTAGCTCTTTGATTCTCTTTCTAAGCGCACTAATCGTTCGAGTTCTAAGTCTTTCGCCACTCAATTTCTCATTGGAAATCTGTTTCAGAATGTCGGCTAACTCGTCGTCGCCAACAATCTCACGTATCCATCTTTCGAAGTCTCCGCGTTCGGTGTGAAAGTCGATAGAATCGATCTCGACAATTTTCAATGCTGAATAGAGTTCTTCTAGGCTGCGAGCCGTGAGCTGCGTCGGTCTGCCCAACTCGTGATAGAATGTGAAACCTCTTTCAGGAGGAAACTGTCGCAGAATTCTTCTCGCCATCCACTCAGGCTTCTCCAGTTCTCGCAGGATCCGAGCTTCAAAATCCGATAGTAGGCTGGAATACGCTATGAAAGCTTCAATAGGGTTTCCCCAAGGATTGAAGTAGCTGTGGACGTCGCCGGGTCCCCCTCCTTTAGTGCTCAAATAGTAAAGGTGGTCGCTAGTCTGAAAGTAACGCCACAACCGGAGCAGTTCAGCATCATTTATCTGCTTAAGCAAGGGCTCAAGCTCTTTGATCAGGTTGTAACAAGCCCGCTGCATCGGGTTGGCAAGCCAAGCAGTTATGTCGCGTTCCAGATCAGCCCAAGAAATAGATGAATATTCGTGTACATCGATCTCTCCGACCGGTTGATGCCGCTGAACCACCTCAATCGGAGTCGCCCAGTTAAGATTACTCTGTTTAACCACTTCTTCCGGCAACCAGCGTAGAAACTCGTGAATTCCTGTCTCCGGCCACTGATGTTCGCCGAAAGTCTCGTAGTCTATGTAGATGTTGATAACCTGCCCTTGAGATGCTGCCAGCCAGCTGGAGTATTTGCTTGCGGTTAAGGGGTGTTCGCTCCACCACCTGGCGGAGAACCGGAAGCCGATGTCGTCTGATAAGCGGTAGTTGCGGAACAAGACTCTAAGATCAGTACCCTTAGCTCTATAGACGTGGTTTGGGCTCCGCGATCCCAGAACCCCTTCCACTCCCTCTGTAATCATGCCTGAATAGCCTAGGCTTTCAACAGTTTTCGCGATGGGATTATTGTACAAGCATTCCGTATTCACGAGAATCTTCGGTTCGTAGTTGAATAGATCCTTCATAAGTTGCTTATGCATCCAGATTTGCTCAATAAACTCTGAGCGATCGGAGCTGAAGAGACTGGAAAGCGAATGGTAATAGGTTTCATCGAGGAATTCGACGCATCCTGTTTGAGCCAACTGTTTAAACGACTCGATGAGGTTTGGGCTCCAGCGTTCACACTGCTCGATGAATACTCCTGTTATACTGTAAGCTACCTTGAACTTCTTGGATTCACGTTTGAACCGGTCGATCTGCTCTAGGATGATTTTGTTCGCGGGGAAGTAGCATTTTCCAGCTGCACGTTCGAAGACGTGCCTGTTCAATTCGTGGTTGAAGTACAGGTTGAAGAGGTCGTTCTTCTTTACTATTGGGCGGTTGAGCATATCGGCGTGAAAGTTATGATTCAATCGAAAGGGCTGGTGGACCTCAAGTATGAGGCATATATCAGGCACTGCTAACCCCGCCGTGTTTCAATCGTCGTGAGCTGCGTTTTCTCCTATTACTGTAGGTCAGTCTTAACTATAATAGTGGCGTTAGGACTTGTCGTTCATAGTTGGGCTTTTCGGCAACTTCAGGCTAAATGCTTAAGTCAGCAACGTTTCTTAAAGGCGTAGCGCTACCTAGATTATCAAGTGGTCTACTTGAAGCTTGAAAAGTTGAAGCCGGAGGAAAAGGTCAACCTCTCAATCAGCATGATAGATACATGTGTCAGTATTAGCATCGATGCTCTCAAGGATGAGGATGCGACTCTTAAAGAAGAAGAACTCCTTGAGAAGGCCAGGGAAAGAATTGCCTATACGAAACGGCGTCATTACGAGGTTTAGAAAGTGGGTAGATTTGAAGGTCTGGTAAAGAGGTTAGTCAAGAATCTTAATGCTTCAGGAATCGACTACATGTTCACTGGAGCTCTGGCAGCAAGTTACTACGGTACGCCTCGAACTACAATGGATGTAGACATCGCGGTTCAGGTAACTGAAGAAGACTTGAATAGGCTGGTATCAGCACTAAGGGCGGCCAATATGAAAGTCGATGAGCGAAGAATCTACGAAGCATTTGAATCTGACTTCAGGATAGTCACTCTCAAGGATAAGAGTACGCCATTCACTCTCGACATTATATTATCGGATAAGAAGATTGAGAGGAGACGTGGGAAGATCTTGGGTTTGCCGACCTTCTATCAGACTCCTGAAGGATTGATTTTATCAAAGCTCCGTATGATAAAAGCAACAGTCCCCGCGGAGAGGACTGTTAAGGATAAAAACGACGTAGAAGCGATATTGAGATATACAAAGGTCAACATGAGAATCCTTAAGAGGCGAGCAAGAAAGGAAGACACTGACTCTATACTGCAAAAGCTGACAATCTCGAACTATGGATGACAATAAAGGTCCCGCGGAATGATTCAACAGAGACAAGGTAAGATTTCCGCGTAATTTGGCGGTTGTCTCGTTTTCCTTTACGGTTACATGCCACAGGTTTTCATCAGTAAGTTAGGTGAGCGCAGACGTAGGACGATTCAAGAAGGAGTAGCCCTTCAGATCAGTTTCAATTATCTCTGAACTGGAGCAGATGGTTACTGACGCTCAAATCATGACATCGGGTTCAAAACTTGCTGTTCATATGTGGGTCTCTTCAGCAAGACATCTTCTATATAGGCTCTTAACGGCTCTGCCACACTCCAAGCTTGCGCTATGCAACCGTTCGGTCCGTGCGGAGGATCCCCGTCGAAGATTTCGCCAATCATTCCCAAGCCTGCTTTAGAAATTCCTTCATCAAATAGCGGCTGCAAGAAGCTTCTGAAAGCGAAATCTCGCGCCTCCGCTTCATAGTTCTTAACTTTGAGATAGGCTGAGACGAAAGGACCTAGTAACCAAGGCCAAACGGTTCCATTGTGGTAAGCTCTATCCCTTTGAGCCCAATCTCCTCTGTATTTACCTGTGTAACGGGGGTCATCATTAGGCAGGGTTTTCAGCCCGTAAACGCCCCAAAGTCTTCTCCAAACAGTTTCCACGATCCTCTCTGACATATTCTCATCGGTCATTGTAAAGTCTAGGGAGATCGCGATGATCTGGTTGGGTCTTAAGGAGTCATCCCTTCCATCTTTCGTCACTACGTCAGATAGATAGCTTCTCTGTGGGTGCCAGAACTTTTCGAGGAAGTTTTTCTTCACTTTATCTGCAATGGAAGAGTATCTATCTTTCTTTCCATCTTGCCCGAAACGTGTGGCTAAGAGTTGCATAATTCTCAGAGCATTGTACCATAAGGCTTGAATCTCCACCGCTTTGCCTTCTCGGGGTGTAACAGGTTCGTCTTCTACAACGGCGTCCATCCAAGTGAGTTGAGGACCGTGACAGATCAATCCATCGCGGTCCATATGGATGTTGAACGCAGTTCCGTTCACATGATGTTCGACGATCGATTCAAGTTCTTCCCACAATGATTTTCGAATGAATTCGAAGTCATCTGTATATTTCAGGTATTGAAAGACTGCGTTAAGATACCATAAACTGGCATCGACCGTATTGTAGGCCGGCTTGTCTCCTTCAGTGTCTGGGAATCTATTTGGAATCAAGCCTTCTCTACAGTATTCTTTGAAAGTTGTCAAGATCTGTCTAGCATCTTCAAATCTTCCAGTTACAAGGGTTAGCCCGGGCAGCGCTATTAATGAGTCTCTTCCCCAATCTTCAAACCAGTGGTATCCAGCGATAACCGATTTGCTCTTGACGAATTCACGGCTCACGATGAAGGCGTCGGTTGCAAGGACCAGCCACTCAAGCCAATCCTTAGACTGGACATCAAGGTACCTCGTTCGAAAGTTGCTAAGTATATCGCTTCTCCGTTTCAGCTCAGCATTGTAAAGCGCTTCGAGGCTATCGGGACCTTTGTACATTGATGAAAGTTGGTTCTCCGCCTCGTCTTCGCTCTTCCCCGCGACCGCGATTATTGAGAACTTCCTAGTCTCGCTCGGCGCTATTTCGAACTCGAAGAAGCCTGGTCTGAAATTGTTGTCTGTGCTAGTCTCTCCTCGGGACGCGTCGACCCTGAAGTATGTTTGTATCCATTCTCCCGGTTCTGCTTTGTACTGTCCTTCGGTTGAGAGCAAAGTTAGAGAGGAAAGTCTGGTTGTCGGTTGAATTGTCACGCTCTTGCCGAACGGTTTCTGAGAAAACTTCCAAGTTACATTTCTTTCTGTAGTTGTTTGGAAATGTCTCGAGTTGACAAAAGGCTTTACACGTACAACGGCATCATCATCGCTGATGTTGAATGCTTCATAAAAGATCAAGGTAGCGTTCTTTCTATATGGCATGAACAGCGTTTTCTTCAGTTTGAATCCTTCTTCGGCGATGTAAGTGAAAGTGGGTAGTGGTGAAAGAAAGAATTCGGAGAGATATCGGTATCCCTCTGGTTGCATGCCCCATTCGGTTTCATTGGCGCCGAAAGAGTATGTTCTATCGCCTATCTCGACCTCTTCTTCTAACTTGGTTAAGAGAACGCGTCTGTCGACTGGTGGATTGAAAGCTGCGACGAGTAGTCCATGATATTTCCGAGTGTTTACTCCAAGAATAGTGGAGGAAGCGTAGCCACCTAAGCCGTTCGTTACAAGCCACTCTTTCTTCAGAGCAGCATCTAGATCCGAAAAGATACTCGTGTCGATCTTGATTTTCGGCAAAGTGGTCTCTTTCCTCATCATCAGAGGGGTTCCTGAGGTATGACGGGGCAGTTTTCCTACTTTCTAGAATACCATGCGATCAAAATCACAATTATTTCGAGCAAAATTAACCATGAATAGATATTCCAATCGATCATTGCTGTAAAGAGCAAGATTACGGTTGAAATTGCAATCATGATTTGATCTTTAGTTAATTTGTTCATGATCGTCGAGCCGCCATTCTGCTTCATCTCTGCCGCTTCTCTTATGATTTGGAGCCGTAGATTCTTATATACGGAGCTATCGCGTGAAGAATCTTGCTCTCAGCCTTTCTTACATGCTCCTCGTAAGTTGTTCTTGTAAGGCTGAACTCTCGCGCTATCTCTTCAGCCGTTATCTTTTTCGGCACTTGATAGTATCCATAGTCTAGAGCGGCTACCAAAGCGTTGACCTGCTTCTCTGTTAGTTCAGAGAAAATGCTACTGACGGAGATTATGAAAGTATCGCGAATACTTTTTTCTGGAACGACTTTTTTCTGCAATATCTCGACCGGCCCCAATCGGCTGAGATCCCGAAAGATTTTCTTATAGTCTCTTTCTCTGAAACCGATGAGCCTATACTCTTCCCAACCGGCACGGTAGACTATTGGCGGTATCTCCATGAAGGAATTCTTCTCGATCACTCGTGATACGCTAGGTGAGATCTTGCTGTCACGGCATGTCTTGACGATCACCTGAAGACTTCCATCGCTGAAGCTTTTCTTGAGAACCTTACCTCCGCCCCAGACAAGCAAATTCTCTAGGTCGGGTCCGATCCTAGAGAAAGTTTCGATGTCTGGGCATTCTATCTCCAGTACATCTATCCTATTGTTGCACCACTCGACGATCTTGACCTCCGGGTGCTTCAACGAGAACTGGACGTATGGGCATTCGTGCTGAATCCTGAAAGATACCTCAAACATGGTTTGTGACACCAAGGCAGTATGCCCGCATTGGCATATAAGCCATCTGCCGTCCCACGACGGATTTTCGCCTGGACGTGTGCGTGGGGTCGAACTTGCCGTCGTACGATGGTACGAAGCATTACCGTCAGTTTGATCTTAAGTATGCCCAGGCGACATGAATGAGTATCTTGACAAATGCCGTAGATCAGTTCCAGTTCATAGCGTCGAAACTGTTCAGAGGCATCGCTTGGGATTCAGAGGTTGAGCGTTACCTTGAGTTTGAGGGATTGTGCAAGATGGAAAGGACTCCTGCAACGATAGTGTCTAGTCAGTTCGGCATCTTCGTATTATCGGAAAGAAGGTATTGCGTCACAAGATAGGGGTGCTGAATCGACTTGCGAAGACTGATGGATGAGTTGTATTCCAGTTTGGAAGAAAAAGGATGTCGAGGTCGGATAGTATCCGTTGAGCATCTTAGCGGCCTTGAAGAAGTAATTGAAGGAAGCCGTAGGCGTGGTCTCTTGAATGAGGAACTCTACAGCGAATACCTAGCCGGGCTTGTTTTCAAGCCTCCTGACATTCTACGGGAAGCAAAGTCTTTGATCGTGGTCGCCGTCCCAGAGCCTCAGATTAGAGTTATCTTCACTTGGCGAGGAGAATCTTGGCCGGTCACTATTCCGCCCACCTATACGAACTACAGGGAGAAGGACAAACGAGTGGGAGATGTTCTATCTAGAGTTCTGAATCCTCAAGGATACCATGTGGCTCGGGCTACGCTACCCTTGAAAACTTTAGCCGTTCGCAGCGGGCTGGGCGATTATGGGAGAAACAATATCTGCTACGTGTCAGGCATGGGTAGCTTTCATAGGCTTGTGGCTTTCTACACCGAATTTCCATGCCCAGAAGACACTTGGCGGGAGCCACAAATGGCTAAGAGCTGTCAAAGCTGTCAGGCTTGCGTTGACATTTGCCCGACAGGCGCGATAACAGGTAAGCGTTTTCTCATTTATGCTGAGCGATGCCTCACCTTCCACAACGAGCGGCGAGGCGAATTTCCAGCTTGGATAGATCCTTCTTGGCATAACTGCCTAGTCGGTTGTCTTCACTGTCAGATCAGATGCCCGCAGAACGTTCGTTTCCTCGAATGGATCGAGGGTGATCAAGTATTCTCCGAGGAAGAAACTAGCCTCATCCTAGAACACGTCCCTTCAAATCACCTTCCTCTAGAGACCGTCAAGAAGCTTGAGCAGCTCGACCTGATTGAGTACCTAGATGTCCTCCCGCGTAATCTGCGTCTTCTTTTGAGGCGGAAAAGCTGAGGTCGCCATCGTAGCTGACAAGAAACTTGTTCTTGACTTCATCTGGCGAGCGAGAGTATAGAATGGCTCGAAGCGAGTGCTTATGCTCTCTTGAATTTTGTTTTCTGCATCTCTGTCACAAAGTGTTTTCCGTATATGTGGTTTAGCGGCTTTGCCTTCTTCACATCGATGACCTCTTCCATGTAGCCGTCCTTTACTTCGCTTACCAGTACTTTCCCCACAATCCATATGTGGTCTGCTATCCGGAAGTGTTTCTGCATCTTGCACTCGAGCCATCCGAATGCTTCCTTTATCCTCGGAGGCTTGATCTTGACTGATCTCATCTCGGTTAGATTGGCTTTCTCTATCTCGTTCACTTCGTATGGAAAGTCTTGCTCGAGGATGTGCATCAATGGGCCGAAGTCTTCTCCCACAAGATTGGCTACGAACTCTCCGTTTCTCCTAATGTTTCTCCAAGTGTCATGCTTAGGGTTGCAGGAGAATCCGAACAAAGGTGGCTTTGTAGTGATGGGTGAGGTCCAGCTGAAAGGGGCGGCATTGGGGATTCCGTTCTTAGATATGGTTGTAACGACAACAGTTGGTCTTACGAGCATCTTGTAGAACTCTTCCTTCTTCAGCCTCATTCAAACATCTCCAAGTCGTTCTTATGCTACTTGCTCAAATCTTTAAGTTTTGAGTCCACAAACAACAAAGAATACAGCTGTGCATGATCTTCTTCGGTGAATCTAAAGACTTATTGGCAAAGTTTGGGATTCTTCAACTTTGAATACGTGATAGGTGGGTGGAACGGTTATGACGCCGAGAGAAAGAACCAAAGCCGTAATAAATTTCAAGAAGCCAGATGTGCTGCCTTGGTCAGAAGAGTTCTATGATGAGACCTTGGTGAAATGGTTCAAGGAAGGTTTTCCGGCTGATGAAGTGACTAAGATTGAATGGG
This sequence comes from uncultured Candidatus Bathyarchaeia archaeon, assembly GCA_964533795.1. Taxonomy (GTDB): domain Archaea; phylum Thermoproteota; class Bathyarchaeia; order 40CM-2-53-6; family CAYOZM01; genus CAYOZM01. The sequence goes on along the minus strand of CAZHMI010000048.1, from coordinate 739 downwards.
AGATGTCGTCTCACTTGCTGAACTGGCCGAAGGTCAAGGGGTTTGATCCCTACTCTTACTTTGGTTGTCAGGATAGATTCGGATGCTATGTGCCTTTGGACACGGGACCGATGCCAAGGTTTAAACAGAGACTCGTAAGAGAAACAGGCGAGTACGAGGAGTTCATAACGGAAACTGGGGCTGTAGCGAGGCGATTCAAGAAGGCCGAGTATAAATGGTATAGCATGCCCATGTTCACCGAGTTCCCAGTTAAGGATCGCGGGAGCTGGGAAGAATACAAGGAAAGGTTGAATCCTGAAGACGCTAGACGATACCCGAAGGATTGGGATAAGGATGCGTACATGAAGGTCTTCGAGGATTATCAAGCTGGAAACACTTTACTCGTCTTCAGCGGCTTCTACGGGTTCGGCGCCGAGATGATGGGCATCCCAACATTCAACATGATGTTCTACAAGGACCCTGAACTCATACATGAGATGGCTGAACACTGGGAATACTTTACGATAGAGACAATCCGAGACGCTGTCGAGACTCTTGGAGATCGAGTAGACATGGTCTTCTGGTGGGAAGACATGGCTGATAAACATGGACCATGTATCTCACCCAAACTCTACAAAGAATTCCTGCTACCGCATTACAAGAGAGTCACAAGCTTCCTAAAGAAGAACAGTATCGATAGAATACTGATGGACAGCGACGGAAACATCAACCCGATCCTAGACCTAGTAATCGAAGCTGG
>CAZHMI010000047.1:0-14508 GCA_964533795.1 uncultured Candidatus Bathyarchaeia archaeon | reverse complement strand
TACCCTTCGCCCTAGAAGTTCCTTCCTTCAAGATCAAGACTGGCTGTCCACTTATGGTTGCGGGAATGGCTTGCGCCATGACTTATCACCTCTTAGTATTCGGGAGGCATGCCTCCTTCAGGTCCTCCTCCTTTCTCGCCTGGCTTCGGTGTTGGCGGCGGCTTGGCTGCGGCGATCACGTCGTCTATTCTCAAGATCATGGAGGCGGCTTCCACAGCGGATTTGACAGCTTGCTCCTTCACCCTCACCGGTTCTAACACGCCGTTCTTCATCATGTCCTGAGGTTCTCCCTTGAATACGTCTACACCCATGTTTACTCCCTCTTTCTTTTCATGTGCCGCTCGTAGGCTTACCATTATATCGATCGGATCCAAGCCTGCGTTCTCAGCCAACGCTCTGGGGACTATCTCTAGAGAGCTTGCAAACGCTTCGACAGCGAGTTGCTCTCTTCCTCCAACTTTCGCCGCGTAATCTCTAAGCCTCTTCGCGAGTTCAACCTCTATCGCTCCTCCGCCTGGAACTATCTTGTTCTTGTTGACCATGTCAGCTATCACGTAAAGCGCATCTTTCAAAGATCTCTCAGCTTCATCGACAAGCCTCTCCAATCCAGCTCTGATTAGGACTGCGACCGACTTCGGATCCTTGCAGCCTTCGATGAAGATGTTCTTGTCCTCACCGAGGCGGCGCTCTTCAGCCAATCCAGCAGTTCCAAGGTCCTCCGGCTTCAGGTCATCAAGATTGGTCACGATCCTAGCTCCAGTTGCTCTAGCCAGTTTCTCCATGTCCGACTGCTTCAGCCTTCTAGCTGCCATTATGCCCTCCTTTGCAAGGTAATGCTGCGCAGTGTCATCTATTCCCTTCTGGCAAAGGACGACATCAGCTCCGGAGGCTTTGATCTTACTGACCATGCTCTTCATCATCCTCGTCTCTTCATCGAGGAAGGCTTTCATCTGTACTGGGTCATTGATACGTATCTCCGCGCTAAACTCAGGCTTCTCAATCTCCAAGGCGCAGTTGAGTAAAGCTATCTTAGGGTTCTTCACGGATTTCGGCATACCAGGGTGTACAACTTCCTTGTCTACGATTATGCCTCTCACAAGCTGCGTGTCCATAAGACCCTTTCCCTGCTTCTTTACAAGCTGGACATTATCTACGTCAGCGAAGTAGGATTCCCCTCTCTTCTCGGTGATCTGCTTGACAGCGTCTATCGCGACCTCTGCGAAGTGTTCCCTAGCGTCACCAAGTCCCTTCCCGCGCATAGCTGTTACGGCTATTTTCTTCAATGTGTCTCGATCGTCGAGGTTTACAGTTGTCGACAGCTCATTCAAAGTTTCGATAGCTTTCTCAGCCGCTTTCTTGTAGCCAGATACAATAGTGGTTGCGTGAACATTCTCATCTAGAAGGTCTTCAGCTCTCTTCAGTAGGTCTCCCGCGACGATCACAGCCGTTGTGGTTCCGTCTCCAACCTCGTCGTCCTGCGTCTTAGCAACTTCAACCATCATCTTCGCAGCAGGGTTTTGGACATCGATCTCATCCAAGACTGTGGCTCCGTCGTTGGTAACGGTTACGTCGCCGAGGGAGTCGACAAGCATCTTATCCATGCCGCGTGGTCCGAGAGTGCTTTTTACAACCTCAGCCACGATCTGCGCGGCCGTCATATTCGATCTTTGCGCTTCTCTTCCCCTAGTTCTTGTAGCGCCTTCCTTCAAGATCAAGACCGGTTGACCGGTTAGATATGACAAATATTGTGCCTCCGAGCCAAAACTTAGATTTGCTAAAGATATATAAGGTTTACTAGTTAACATATGGTTAACGCGGGTCGGGAAATGTCGCAGCGAATCGAAGCTCGCTACTCCGTACGTGACATTCCAACGCCTCTCACAACCGACAAGGATTCAGACATAGAGTGGATTTGCAAATGCTTTGGCTTCATGGAGCCTAGAGACAAGAAGAGAACCGGCGCGAAAATCTTGGCCGCCCTCGTGAAAGCCGTCAAGGAGAAGGGCGGCATATCAAGCGACGAACTTGCTGAGAAGGTCGGAGTTACAAGAGCGGCTGTGGTCCACCATCTAAACCGCATGATGAGTTCAGGTCTCGTTGTACGACGCTATGGGAGCTACCAACTGAGAATGCAAGGTGTTGAGAGCACCATCGTTGAAGTTCAAAGGGATATTATGAGAGTATTCGAGAACCTGAGAAAGGTCTCGAGAGAAATCGACGAGGCCATGAATATACCTCACAGGCAGAGTGCCTAGAAGCTCTTTACGAGCAATAGTCATCGATCGGAAGAGGTTTTCTACTGGAACGAGGCGAAACTCTTCGGTCGGAGCTCCAAAGAGTTGAGTCAACCTAGATTTATTCCCTGGTCAAGGGTGAGATCATGGAGTTGCAATGCTTGCGGTGAATGCTGCAGATGGTTCAATATCCCTCTCACTCTGCATGAGTACGCTAAGATCAACCAGATCTACGGTCGCCAAGCTTTTGCATTGGGTTTGGGTAAAGCATATCTTAGGAAACGAGCCGACGAGAGATGTATATTCCAGTTCAGACTGGGCGGTAGATGGCTATGCGGCCTACAAGCTGAAAAGCCCTATGTTTGCAGAATGTGGCCATTCACGGTCTCGAGGAATCCTATCTACGGTAGATCTCAAGAGGCTCGTTGGAATACCGTCTATGGAAGAACATACATATATGTTGACCCAAGATGCCTCACGATCACTTTTGGTAGACCGTCAAGTTATCTTCTGAATAAGGTTCTGCCAGAATTCGTGGAGATGGCATTTGGCAGGAAAACGCTTCAGGAACACTCAACATGCACGCCACTCACACTGGCGCAAGACATCGCAGAATCAACAAGATCTGCTCGACCGCAAGGAACCGCTATTCTCAGATTGTATAGTCATCCTGAGCAATCTCGAGTGTACAGGACCTTCTTTAAGAGGATAGAGATGAGTTCTAACGATAGAGACTAGGAATCAATTCGATGTTAAGGTGACTCGAGAGTAGAAGAGGTTCAGTTCACCAAGATTTGATCATTGTTACCGTCATGGCCCTATTCTCTTCTGTTGCTGCTCCCCTCAAGTGGAGGTATGGCTGTCAATTGCCTTACACAGTAATGCTTGCTACGCCCTGCTCTGAAGATCTACGGAGGTACCCGGCAGTTTTATCCCGAGTGCGTCTCCAATCTCAACTGAGTAATTCTTCGTGGACTCAGCTATCTTCTCCACCTTCAACGCCAGATCCTTCAAGTCTCTCGAAATCTCGAATAAAAATTCGATCTTCCTATCAAATTCTTTGAAGATCAAACTGTCGCCATATACGTCGTTAAGCAGTCTCCGCAAACTCAACTTTGTCCTCAAAGATACAGAGTACACATCGGAGAGGATGGCCTGCAGCAGATTCCATAGGTGCACCTCATCTTCGCTGAAGTAGAAGTATGAGTGACGAGTGACTCTTGTAGCACTCTTCACAAGGATAGGTTGATACCTAGGTTCATTAGCATACCTAGTCACCAATTCCTCAGCCTCAACTAAAGGAACCTTCTGAGTCAGCCTCACCCTCGGCCAGAGAAGAACGGTTTCCAACGGTCTACGCACGAACCGAAATCAACCTCCGAATATCTTGACCAGCTCTCTTTCCGTCAAAATATTTTTGGCTATGGGCGTTATAAACTCTCACCCAGCGAACAAAAAATAGGTTAGAGCGAAATCAGTGAGGCAAGTTGAGCTCATATTGACATAGAGATGGATGAGAAAAAAGGAGATAGGGCTTTGTATATCAGCAGACTCCCACTTCTTACGATCCTACCGCAAACATGCCTTGGCAGTAGGGCCATGGCCAATCTCACAAGCAGCGCAATTCACCCAATTCACCTGCATTCGGGATAAATGGATGCTTTTTCTATGAAATCGATGCGCTCGACCTTAGGATAATTCGCGCTCTTACGTAGAATAACTCCAGCCGTTCGTAGTCGTAGCATTACGTCGTATCTGCCGACTACATACCAGAGGAATTTCTCGCTTGCAAGTAAGGTCTTGGCTTTGAAGGTGGTTGAGGCAACGAACTAGCTTAATAGTTGAAATATTCTAAAATATGCGGAGAGATTGGGGCTCGTAGTCTAGTCAGGACAAAGACACTGGCCTCCGGAGCCGGAGATCGTGGGTTCGAATCCCACCGAGCCCGCCAAAAGGTTGGAGAAACAACAATTGATCGAGAACCCTTTCGGTGAATTCGCAAGAGAATGTGAAGTTCTAGTAAGGAAAGCTTTGGTCAGTAAGGGTCCCGATTATGTGAGCGTTCTGCCCGAGCTTGAGATCCCTCCTACACCTGAGTTTGGCGAGCTTGCATCCTCAATCTGTTTTGAGCTCTCGAAAAAATTGAGGAAGTCTCCGCTAGAGTTAGCTAAAGACTTCGTTCAGTCAGTCGATCTGTCTGAAGCAAAGTTGGTGAAGAGAGTTGAGGTCGGCGGGGCAGGGTACTTAAACTTTCATTTCAATTATTCGACGGGCACCAAGGAGATTCTGGAATCTGTTAGCAAGCTTGGTGATCGATATGGTTTCGTGAAAGTGGAAGCGCCTAGAAAGGTAATGGTCGAGCACACAAGTGTAAATCCTATTCATGCCATACATATCGGGCAGGCGAGGAATCCTGCTCTTGGTGATGCTCTCGCTCGGATGTTGAAAGCTCGAGGACACATCGTGGTCAGGCACTACTATATTGATGACACTGGACGGCAAACAGCGATAATCGCTTACGGATTCAGCAAGTTGGGAATGCCCGATGTCAGAGGGAAACCGGACCATTTTATCGGGCAGATCTACAGCGTCACTGCATGTCTTGTTCAGATTCAGAACTTGAAGAAGAGAATAAAGACCATAGAAGAAGTCAGCGCAGAGAACGACGATCTTCGGAAGCTGAAGGCGGAACTTGATGAATGGGTCTCAATCGCAGCGGAACTCGAAAGCAAGTACCCAGAGGTATCCGGAAAACTGATGAAAGAGATTTCAGGCGACGCAGACCCAGAAACCGCTGTTAACAGGCTCTTACAACAGTACGAGAAAGGAGAAGAGAAAGACAAACAGCTGATAAGAAATGTCAGCGAACTGTGCTTGAAAGGTTTCGAACAAACATTGTCGCGAATAGGCATTGAATTCGACTCTTGGGATTGGGAGAGCGATCTCATCTGGAGCGGAAGAGTCGCAAGCGTGGTCGACAAGCTCTCGAGAACTCCTTACGTTAGAAGGATAAACGGTACTTTTGAACTTGACGCTGAGAGAATAGTCGAGGATTTTGATCTGAGGCCGCTACTTGAGGTGAGCGATGAATACCATATCCCATCATTGACACTCACACGATCTGATGGTACTACGCTGTATACAACCCGGGATATTGCATACAGTCTATGGAAGTTCGAAAGGGTCGAGAGAGTCGTGAACGTCATTGGAGCTGAGCAGACTCTAGCCCAACTCCACTTGAAGATAGCTCTCTGCGCCCTAGGTTACAAGGAGTTCGCCTTCAACCAACGGCATTTCTCCTATGGGCTGGTTGAACTCCCAGGATACAAGATGTCCAGTAGGCGAGGAAGATTCATCACGTTAGATGAGGTGATCGATGAAGCTGTTCGAAGAGCTGAGGCTGAGGTGCGTAAGCGAACACCCGACCTGCCAGAAGATCAACGTGAGCAAATTGCAAGTACGATTGCCATAAGCGCCGTAAAATACGCGTTGCTATCGGTTGAGCCAACTAGGAATGTTGTATTCGTTTGGGACAAAGTCCTCAACTTCGAGACAAACAGCGCCCCCTTCATAAACTACGCATATACAAGAGCGGTTGGAATCCTAAGAAAGCTCGGCGAGCTGCCTCCAAGCCTAAACTATCAATTAATAAACGATGGACTCGGACGAAGACTGGTCTTCGAAATCTCAAGGTTTCCACAAGTCTTCTGTCAAGCCGCTGACAACCTGAGGCCTGATGACATCGCCAACTACTGCAACATGCTCGCTGAGAAGTTTCATGAGTACTATGAGAAGGTCGATGTGATACATGTTGAGGACAAGGCTCTCGGGTACGCAAGAGGAGCGCTAGTGAGAGCGATTCAGATTGTTCTTAGAAATGGGATGGCTGTATTGGGGATGGATCTATCGGAGAGAATGTAGAGGCGAAGGATGACCCGCAGGCCAATACAGTTCTATTTCGCTTCCTATGTTCATTTGATTTGCAACAGTTCAACGATCGCCTCAACCGAGCGTCTGGCAGGAGATGACTCGGGCAATTCGGTAATCGGTTTTGCATCTATGTCAAACTTTTGTATTAGAGGGTCCTCAGGGACGGTTCCTAGATATTCAAGATCTAGAGATGCGATTTGTTTCTTGACGTTTTCTGCCACTTGGGGTGTCACTCTGTTAGCTACTACGAATATCTTTCCGAATTTCGTGTTTAACTCCTTAACCAACTCGACTATCCGCTTCGCGGTCAGAATTCCTCGTGAACTAGGATCCGTTGTGATTAAGAGTACGTCAACGTCTCGGGTCGTCCTCCGACTAAAGTGCTCCAATCCAGCTTCGGCGTCCATGACGCAGTACGGATAGTTCTTCGAGAGCGAGTCGATTATTTTCCTTAACAAGGTATTGACGTAGCAATAGCATCCGGGACCTTCTGGTCTGCCCATGACTAGGAGGTCGAATCCTTCGCTCTCGACGAGCGACGTCTGGACCATGTAGTTCAAATAGTCCTCCTTTGTCTGCTCTAGAGGCAGTTTATCCTTTTCCTTCAAGAGTTGCTCTCTAACATCGCCCACAGTCTTCGTAGCTTCCACTCCGAGAAGCTCATTAAGGTTCGAATTTGGATCGGCGTCGATAGCCAGCACTGGGCCGCCTTTCTTCTTCCAGATCGCATATATCAACAGGGCTGCGATCGTTGTCTTCCCGGTCCCGCCTTTGCCGGATACGGCTATCGAAAAAGTCAATCTCGTGCTTCCTCCTCAGTCGATTTCAATGAGTCGATAAGCTGATCTCCTCTCACCTTAAGAGCTTCCCAAGCTGATTTCAATTGATTAAGCGAGCCTCGATCTAGCCGCTCAAAGGAAAGTAGGCTCAAGATTTCAGAAATGAGCGGGGCGTCGTACAATCGCAAAGCCTCGTTCCTCACGTCGACCTCAGCTACAAGCGCACCTTTAACCCATGTAGTTTTCCCGAGGATGTCAGTCAGAACGAGCGAATCTTTATCCAGCTTTGCTTTGATGATTTCTTCTGCAATGAGCCTCTGTCTTCCTCGTAGCCCTGAATAGACCTTAAACTCACACAACTCCGATCACGGGTTATTTCAAATTTCACGCTTCCTAGCAGAAACGAATCTAATTAACGTATCGTGTAATCAGGATCGGAAGTTCTGGATGGAAGAGATGTCCTAAGCAAAATGAGGGAGGATCTGAGTTCCGATGAGAGTTATTGCTTTCCGCATGTCCGGTCCGAGTGGCGATCCCGTTACAAATTGAGTTACGCCAAGCTTGATGAGTTTGTCTATTTTCTCGATGCAAATGTCGGGGGTTCCGCAAATAGAAAAGGCATCTATCATCTCTGGCGTTACTTGAGAGAAGGCATCCTTCCAAATGCCTCGAACTATCGCGTCTCTGATCTTTCCGGCTGCTTCTGACGAAACTCCGTGGGACTGCAGCACACTATCCGGAGATCCCGCGACTATGTAGGCGACAACTGGTACCACGGCCTTTATGGCTCTCTTCATTTCTTCCGAGACAGAGAAAGAAGTGTAAGCCGCCACATCCAGCTCCTCAACCCTTCTTCCGGATTTTGCAGCGCCTTCACGAATAGAATTCAACGCATGCTCTATGTCCTTGGGGTGGGAAGCGTTGATTAGAACACCGTCCCCTAGTTCAGCAGCTAACATTAGCATCTTAGGACCCTGCGCCCCGATAAATATTGGAATTGAGCTTGCTACCCTGAAGTTGAATCTCGCCCCAGATACGTTGAAGAGCTCTCCCTTTAGACTGGCTGTTCTGCCTGATGTAAGTTCACGGATTATTTGGACGGACTCTCGTATGGCAGCTAAGGGCTTCAGTTGAGGAACGTTGACCATGTTCAAGGTCGTCCTATCGCCAACACCCAATCCGCAGACGACACGACCCGGCGCGACCTCATTCAGAGACGCCACCGCTTGCGCGGTCTCGGCTGGGTGGCATAGGTACGGATTTGTAACCCCTGGACCGAACTTGATTCTATCCGTATAGGCTGAAACGATTGCGAGAGAAACGTAGACATTTCTATTGTTGAAGTGGTCAGTCATCCAAAGGTAGTCAAACCCCTGTTTCTCAGCTTGAATTGAATAGTACGTTGTCTTCCAGTACAAATCCCTAGGAACAAACTCTATTCCGAATTTGACCAAACGCATGCCTCCGTATTCAAATAAAGACTCTATCTTGCCGTTTATGACTTTTCATTAGTTGTGTTCCTCGTTTTCTCCCTAAGCTCTCATCGACTCCGACCAGAGCTGAAGTCAATCCTTCGGCGGCTTTCGCTAGTTCAGCGGTCAAGCCCTCGCCAAACTCCAGATCTTTCGGCTGAATAGCCAGTATCTTAACCTTGGAGCCTGTTTCATTCTCTACGAATTGAGCGAAGACATTCAGAGGCAGAGTATGAGTTGATATAGAGAGACCTTTCACTTTTTCGGGAGAAAGAAGTCTCGAATCGCCCGGGTTCGTTCCAAGTTGCGCAGCATCAATGATGAGAACATGCGTAGGTCGGAACTCTCTCACTTTGTCAATATAGCTCTCAGGGATAGTCCCTGCTTCAATCAAACGAAATCGTCGTGAGAGTTTTCCTCTAAGTTTTCTAGCTAAATGAACTCCGACCCCGTCATCTCTTCTCATCTCATTCCCGACAGCGACTACAGCGACCCTCTTTCCGCTTGCGATCCAGTCAACAAGACTCCTTTCCAAAGTCCGCATTCTTCCACCTCTACGAAGCCTCTTGAGAGCGGATGCATGGGTCGTTTTCCGATTCTGGTTCGAACGACCTGCTCTTTTAATCTTTTCTTTTGGACAATCTTGCATGAATCATAGTCGTGGTTGCTTCCACTTCAGGGATTAACCGCAAGAAACCATAAACGAAATCATCCAGTTCTCTCAAAGATTCAGCTTCAACTGTTGCCCATATATCGTACTCCCCATAGATGGGGAATACCTCTTTAGCGAGGCCTGCTCGTCTAATCCGATTCAGTACATGCTCGATCTTATCTCGCTTCACTCTAAGAAGACAGTAAGCTGAAACCATCACCTATCCCTACACTAGAGGCCTGAATGAGAGGAACACGTGAAGAGCTATCGCCTTCAGCAGATCTCTCTCAGTGACTATGCCGATCAACCGTCCTTCTTCCAGAATCGGAAGCCTTCGAACCTTCTTTCTTCGCATAAGCATTATCGCCTCGATTATCGAAAGATCTTCGCTCGCTGTGATCAATGGTTTGCTCATTATCCTTCTCACAGGCGTCTTAGACGCGTCGGATCCTGTCGCAACGACTTTCTCGAGAATATCCCTCTCCGTCACCATCGCTCTCGGTTTACCTTCGATAGTGACTACAATTCCTCCTATTCGGTGCTTAGCCATAACCTTAGCAACCTCAGTCACGGGGCTTTCAGAGTCGATCGTAATCACCGGACTCTTCATAATCCCCCGACGACCGAAGGCGCTACCTTGAACGAACTTTGTCCTACACTTCCTTTTGTAAGCATTGCGAATCAACTCTCTAATATCTAGACTTACTTCCTGACGCTGGTGGCGATCAATGTCGTTGTACCTACAACTCCCGAAATAGGTCGCAGAACATCAAAGATGAAAATATCTAGGTCATCGAGGCTTTCAACGTTGATCTTGGCTACCAAGTCGTACTCTCCATAAACAGTTGTAGCGTCCTTGACAGCTTCAAGCTTCTTGATCTTTTCAAGAACTTCTCGATCATGATTTGGCTTCACTCTGATTAGCACGAAAGCATCAACCATGTGACTCACCACCTAGAAATTGAACTGTTAAGAGAATATTGCAGATAACAGAAATAAAAAAGGAAGGTATTTTAGACCTTTACGGTTTCTCTTAACAATACGACAAGCTCACGCAGGCCAAGCTCATCCATTACCCCGATAGTCTTCTCAGGTTCAAGAATCATGGCAGCTTCCATAACCCTTTGAAGACCTATCTCCGTCGCTAGTTGATCCCTTTGCCAATAGAATAGGATGGTCTTTGCAAGATCGCTCGGCATTTTTTCTCCGTTCGCTGAGTTCAAGACGAGGTCTACCAACTTATCTGAAGCAACGCTCCACAGAGAAGTTGGAATCTTTCTCACTATTCTCTCCATTGCCAATCCGGAACACCCCGCTCTTTCTCCCGATCTACAGTAATGTCTCTCCTCAAAGATAAGCATTCTCATCCATGGAATCGGAAAACGAAGGACGGAGAAGCGCAGAAAAGAGACGCTACGACACGAAAAAATACGGAATAGGGGATCGAATCGATCCGGAAATGGTGTTTTCGAGGTATCGAAAACCTTAATAAACCGCCTGATTCCTTAGTGAGTAGGATAACTATTGTCCTTCGCTGTTCCGGTTTTCATTAATTTGGAGTGGTAGAAATGTCCTTAGATACACTGGATATGAAAATCATCCGTTCTCTTCAGGAAGACGGGCGGAAACCAGTGTCGAGAATATCAAAGGAAGTGAGCGCAAATGAGACTACTGTTCGAAAGAGGATTGAAAAGCTGATGAAGAACGGAATAATCGAACGGTTCACAGTTGTTCTCGACTATCACAAGCTCGGAAGAGTAATAAAGGCGTTTATAGGTTTACGGGTTCAGCCTGGTAGGTTGAGAGAGATTGTTGACCATCTTTCCAAACATCCCGACATACAAGTTCTCTACAGAACAAGCGGAGATACCGACGTCATATTGGAGGTCATATTCGAGACTATGGAAGATCTGAACGCATTCTTGGAGTCCGAACTGAAACTTGAAGGCATATTGGGCACGATCGTTACGATAGTCATCGGACCTTACAAGCGCTGTCCATGGACTGGCCTTTAGTAAAGCTCCGGCTTCTTCTTCCCTTCAGCAACGAGTACATTCACATCTGTAATCCTGGTCCGGTGGTGCCTGAAGCTAGTTGCAAACAATGTTTCCAGATATCCGAGAATATAAGGCAATGGAAGAGCGCACAGTTCCACTTTTATCTCATTCCTGATTTTCGTGAATTTTCCCCATCCCATGAGCTCCATCTCTCTTAGGATCAAGGGCCAGTTGTCAGGGTTTGATAAGTCCACATTTTGAAGTATTGGATTTGTAAGCTTCCTCTTGAAGGCTGCCATCTTCGCAGCATTGTACGTCTCTTCATCTGTCATAGCTTGAAAGACATCTTTCAGAGCGCTTGCGTCAACTAGGATTGCTCTTCCTCCTCCGAATCGATAGATGTACGGCAGCCAGTCATGCATAGCTAACATCTTGTAGAACTCAAGGGATGAGATAACCGCCTGATCTTTGCTCCGGATCATTCGGCGCTTCTCAAGGAAACACAGGTATCTGTAGAGGTCATCGTCAAGCGTTATCGTCAATTGTTTCAAACCGTCAATCCCCAGTTGCCAACTGACAATGTAGATTGCTCCAATATTTATCGGTAGTCGCTCCGAAAAAGGGAGTTGTCCTGTCTATCTTACAAAAAGCTATATACTTTCAATCCGGTTTATAGAAATCCGCGTTTAGATTTAGGGTTTTGAGGAGGACTCAAAATGAAAGTGGGTGAGTACGAAGTTCCAGATGGTCTATACTATTCGAAGGAACATGAATGGGTGAAGATAGAAGGTGACAAATGTAGAGTCGGTATAACGGACTACGCACAAAAATCTTTGCATGAGGTAGTCTTCGTAGACTTGCCGAAGATCGGTATGAATGTTTCCCAATCTCAATCAATTGGAACAGTCGAATCGGTCAAGGCCGTAACGGACGTCTTTTCCCCGGTCTCAGGTGAGATCGTTGAGGCAAACCAAAACTTGCCAGACAGACCTGAGCTTGTAAACCAAAGCCCATACGGCGACGGCTGGATAGCGATAATAAAACCCTCAAACCTAGACCCGGAAATCAAGAGCCTTCTAGATGCAAGAAACTACAGCGAATACTTGAAATCGATTATTGAGAAGAAATAGGGATCTAGTTCGCGAGTATCGGGTGATCGTCAACACCTATAGGAACGAAGTAGACTTTTGTACATGGCTCTTTTCGAAGATAGTGCAGCTCCGGAACGCCTTGAAAAGGGACGGCCTTAAGTCACGCCTGATCTCTCAATAATCTTCGGAACTATCCATTCGAACCCAATCGTCATTATGTGTATGCCTTGTACCTTGTTTATCTTCTTTATCTCACGTATGAGTTCCCCGAAGATATCGATGTTCTCTTTGTAGACCTCTTCCTTCCCGCCTCTCTCCCTGGCTTTCCTAAGTCGGGTTTGAATCTCGTCTGGAACGAGTATCCCAGGTACGAACTTGACCATCCACTCCATCATCGCCATCGACTTGAACGGGGCGATCCCTATCAAGACCGGTTTGCCCAGATATGCCACAGCATCCATGAATCGTCTCGCCAACTCCACATCGTAGACCGCCTGAGTCTGAATGAAGTCTGCGCCTAGGTTCACTTTTCTTTCAATCTTGAGTATCTCGGGTTCAAGAGGATCCGCGTTAGGACTGGCAGCGATACCGACGTGAAACTTCGGCGGGTCGATTATCTTGTTCCCTTTGAGATCGACGCCCTGCTCACCCATCTTCTTTACGAGCTCCACCAACTGTGCCGAGTCTAAGTCGTAAACAGGCTTCGCTCGAGGGTCGTCACCGACAGTGGTGTGATCGCCGGAGAGTGCAAGAACATTCTTTATTCCCAAGGCAGCTGCAGCCAAGAGGTCCGATGTTAATGCTAGCCTATTTCGATCTCTAACGGTCATCTGATATACTGCTTCCAGCCCGACTTCTCTTTGAATCATGTATGATGGCACTAAAGCATTCATATAAGCGAATGCTGTTGGGTTATCGGTGATGTTCGCGGCTACGACGTGCCCTTTCAGGATCTTAGCTGTTTCTAGAACTTCATGCAGATTGGTGGTCTTGACAGGCTCTATCTCGCCAGTGAAGACAAATCTCCCTTCTTTGATCTCTTTCATTAACTCGCTGTATGGCTCGGTTGTCACCTATATACAACCTCCCTCGCTGAGGTGATCGAAGAGTAGTCTTTCGGTGGGCGATAGCGTCGAAACTCGTCGAGCTTATTCAACCCCTTCAACCTATTGTAGATTAGAACCCAAGCACAATCCTTCTTCCAACCGCCAACCTCACACTTCCCTTTGGACTGACCTCCACATGGCCCGTTCAACATTCCCTTCCCACATCTAGCGATCGGACATATCCCACCTGTCTCGAATAGTATGCAGTCGCCGCAGGCTCTACATCTCTCATAGAACCTTCCGATCCTCTCAATCATTCCGATGAATTCGGTGTCGCATCCCGGTATACACATCTTCTTCGACAAGTCAGTCGCGACTTGGACAGCGGTTCCGCAAGACATTATAAGCAATGCATCTGCTTTCCTTACGGCTTCCTCATTCTTCTTCAAATCAAGCTTTGTTCGTCTTTCATCGCAAACAGATTCGATAACGGTGTATCCGGTAACTGTTTTTCCGGCCTGTTTGAGTTTTTCGATCATAGCTTTCACTTCTGTTTCGCCACCTGTCTGGCATTCGGTGGAGCAGATTCCGCAGCCGATGAGAAAGAGCTTGTCGTAGCCTCTCGACATTTCAAGTATTTTATCGAAACGTTTCTGGACTGTTATGATCATCCACTTTCACTTCAAAACTGAAATAGTTGCTGTAGATAAATCGCTGACCTATGTAAAACTTCCCTTACGTCGACTCGCTTCGAACATTGGGGTCTTCGCGACATATATTGCATATGCGAGAAGGCGTCGGGGGTCCCGCTTCTATGCGGTATATGTAGGCCTTGGTATGTGCATTTCCAGGAACCGGAAATAAACGTGGTTGAGCCCTAAAGCTTGGTCAGCGCTTGCGCAACACCGTGAATAATTGCTTCAGGCCTTGGCGGGCATCCCGGTACGTATATGTCAACTGGGATCACTTGATCTAGAGGACCTGCGAAAGCATACCCATCAGCGAAAACTTCACCTGAGATCGCGCAGGAACCTATTGCCATCACGATCTTAGGGTTTGGGACAAGCGCATACACTCTCTTCAATCTTTCCTTCACCTGAACCGTGACAGGACCTGTCACGGCGAGAATATCAGCATGTCGAGGGGAACCCTTCTGCAACGTGCCGAATCGTTCAAGATCGTATAATGGTGTCAAAGCTGCGACTACCTCGATATCGCATCCATTGCAGCCGCCGCAGGGAACATGCATAACCCACGGAGATTTCCGTCTGAGCTTAGACACCATTTCTTTAAGCATAGATTTCACC
>CAZHMI010000046.1:0-14560 GCA_964533795.1 uncultured Candidatus Bathyarchaeia archaeon | reverse complement strand
AGTTTGCGATAACTCAAGACGGCGTCGTCGTAGAGAGCCATCCTGAAGTAACGAGAAGAGTGCGAAAAGCAGTATTCAAGACCCGCCCAATCGAGTGAATCCAGAGTGACAAGGAATGAAAGAGAAGAGGTTGAGAACAGGTGTCGGGGGACTCGACGAAAGACTTGGAGGAGGACTACCTAGCGGGAGTCTCGTTCTCGTTCTAAGCAACTCAGAAACCGCACTCCGGATGTTCTGTCAACAAGTTCCCTACAACCTTGCATGTGCTGGACATAAGGTCTTCTACCTGACGATCCTGAAGGAACCTCAATACATCAAGGAGGAAATGGATCTCTACGGGTGGACAACCTCCAGCTTCGAAGAAAAGAAGAGATGGGCTTTCATTGACGGCTACACCCCGAGAATAGATGCGCTCCTCTTAAAGACGTCGAATGACGTGATGGATTCAAGATTCGACTTGTCGGTGTCAATTCGAACTGAAATATTGTCGAAGCTCGGTAATGAAGACGTGGTCGTGGTCGACTCGCTTTCCGACGTACTCCTTGAGCAGGAGCTTCACTCTGTTGTTGAGCTTCTCGAGATACTCTCGGCTCAAGTTCGAAGATGTGGAGGATTAGCCTTTCTCCCCTTAGTACATTCTATGCATGATGAGAAGACTATAGCTACTCTATCTCATCTCGCAGACTCTGTTATAGACCTTGCCATAGGCGAGACCTACTTCGAGGGGAAGATACGCTTCTGGAAGCTGAGAAGAGCGCGTTCAGAACCCCTTTTCCTGCCTTTCACGATAACAGAGAGAGGGATAATGGCTGAGACTTTCAAACGGGTTGCATAGAGTTTGATGGATAATGAGTCAAGAAGTACCGCTAAATGAAGTGGTCAACCAGAAAACGAGTTATGATAAGGAAGAGATGAAGCTCATACGGAGAGAGCTGGAGATTTACTATCAGAGGAAATATGGTAAAGAAGGCAAGAAGAGACTTCGATACGATATTGAGGCTTTATCCACGCCCAACGTTGCAAAAAAAGGCTTTCTAAGCAATATCTTTTCGAGAGGAAACCCGAAGATCGGCATCCCACAACTCTACAATAGCATCATCAACACTCAAAGGAGTCGCTATCTATCCGCGTCCGGCACGATTCAAATGACCGTCCTCGACCGATACGATCTCAACAAGCCTTTTGCAGAGGCAATCATAGTCAAAGAGAGTACCGGACAAATCAAGTATCTAGTCTCAGAGGTTTCTCTATCAGAAGTAGAGAAGAAGCAGCTCAACCAGATAAAAGAGCTTCTTACAGATGAGCTGAATGTCGACTTCAAGAAGTTAGGATCAAGCGAGAAGACAATCAGTTATCTCAAGAAGCAGATCCAAGGCATAATCAAGAACTACAAGCTAAAGGTCGATTCCACATCGTTCGACAAGATTGCATATTACATCGTTAGGGACTACGTTCACTTCGACAAGATAGACCCGCTAATGAAGGATCCTAGGATAGAAGACATTTCATGCAATGGTTGCGGGCTTCCAATATATGTTTGGCATCAACAGTATGAGTCGATTCCCACAAATGTTGTCTTTCAAACGGCTGAAGAACTGGACAAATTTATAGTGAAATTGACGTACATGACTGGTCGAGCTATTTCGATAGCTCAACCGGTTGTTGACGCAAGCCTGCCAGATCAATCGCGTATACAATTGACTTACGAGAAGGAGGTCACTCGTAAAGGATCATCTTTCACCATTAGAAAGTTTAGAGAGAGACCTTTCACAATAACCGACTTGATAATCTTCAACACGCTGTCGCCTGAGATGGCAGCCTACTTCTGGTACACAATTGAAAGGCAAGCCTCAGTCATAGTCGTCGGAGGAACAGCTTCAGGAAAGACAGTTACCATTAACATGCTGTCCATGTTCATAAAACCAACAGCTAAGATAGTCTCGATAGAAGATACAGCGGAGCTTCAGTTACCGCATGAGAATTGGCTCCCTTCTGTCGTAAGGACAGGGTTCGGTGTAAGCGGGAAGGTCTCAGAGATATCGTTGTTCGACTTGCTCAAGAACGCGATGAGGCAGAGACCTGAATACATAATAGTCGGCGAGGTTAGAGGCGCAGAAGCCTACACTCTGGTCCAAGCGATCGCTACTGGCCACGGAGGCTTAGCAACTCTTCACGCAGACTCGGTTGAAGCTGCTATTCATCGGCTCGAAAGTGAACCTATGAACATTCCTCGTCCACTCTTAACAACTATAGATGTAGTCGCTGTTCAATCGCGTGTTCGATTAGGCGATAAGTCTGTGAGGCGGATTATTAGTGTAAGCGAGATAGTTGGGATAGACCCTTTAACGAAGGACATCTTGACAAATGAGGTGTTCAAATGGGATCCTAGGGCAGACTCCTTCGTGTACTCAGGCAGGAGCTATGTCCTCGAGAAGCTTGTGAAAAGGCATGGAGTTACTTTTGATGCTGCTATGAAGGAGCTGGAGAATAGGAAGCGGTTGATTCAATGGATGGGCAAGAATCAAGTGCGCGACTACAAGGACGTAGTCGAATTCATCAGGTCCTACTATCTAGACCCAGCCGGCACTCTCGAGAAAATCGGGAAGGAGAACTGAAAGAGGTTGTTCAATGCGTCGAAAGATGCGCGAAAGCCGAAGGCACCTGAACCTAAAGAGGATGAAAGTCATTCTACACTCTATCACTTCACGTACAATCTTCTAGGAAAACGTTTGGAGAGGACCTTACCTCTCTTTAAGGGTCTCAAGCCTAAACTGTATCAGTCAGGGCTAAGAGCTACCTTCAAAGCATACGTTAGCCTCATCTGGTTCTCATTTATCCTATCGACACTACTTTCCTTTGCTGTCTTGGTTATCCTATTCATTTTATTTCCTTGGTTAATGGGAATTATACCTATAGTCCAGAACTTTCTAAGATTTCCATATTTCATATTGTTCAGTTTGATACTCTCACTAGGAGTAGGAGGTTTAACTTTCTTCATCGTGTACTCCTTCCCGACATACAAGACGATGACTCGCAAGGAGAGGCTTGAAGAGAATTTGGTCTACACATCTAGCTACATGACTGTTCTAGCTTGCGCAGGAGTGCCGCCTGAGAGGCTTCTCCGTTCAACAGCTATGAAAGACCCGAAGTTCCTCCTCTCCAACGAGATAAAGTCTATAGTTGGGAAGATAGACCTGCTGGGGTACGACACATTGTCAGCTCTTGACTCTGAAATCGAGAGATCTCCCTCTCCTCTATACTCAAACATGCTCAGAGGCTTCGCAGCAACAATAAGGACCGGAGGGAATATCAAGGAATATTTCTTGAACACCACGAGGCAGCTTATGCAAAGACGAAGCATGAGGCTTCAACAGTTTCTCGACTCATTAGGGATCGTAGCTGAGATCTATGTGATAATGCTGATAGCTTTCCCGCTGCTTCTCGTCATCATGTTGGCAGTAATGGCTTCAGTCGGAAGTACGATCTGGGGAGTCGATGTCTTCTACCTAATGTACTTCCTAACATTCGGGCTGATTCCGCTCTGTGGCGTCATGTTCCTAGTTCTTATAGAGATGATTCAACCGAAAGGATAGGTGAAGACCGATCAAAGTAACAAAGAGAGCATTGAGAATCATTTGGGCAGTATCAGTACTTATAGGGGCATCTATCTTCGCGGTTGGCTTCATCTACACCTTCCCGTATAATCCGATAGTGATCATTGATTGGTCGAACCCCATTGTAATAGACAATTTTCAAAATACAACATTGTGGTCTTTTGGCTCGGCAGAAGGAGTCAAGAAAGGTCAATACGGAATCGCGATGGGATACATATGGTTAAGATGCAACAGCACAGATTTGGAATCGGTTGGGTACAAACGTGAGGTCTCGATAGACACTAGCAAACATCCTTACCTAGCAATAGAATTTTCAACGACTCAGAGCGCTGTTCTTCGTGTGTCTATTCAGACATCGAAAGGAGCTATAAGGCAAGTCTTTTCAGCTCCAGTTCAAGTCGCCAAGACAACCGAGAAGATAAACCTGAGCGAATACACAAACAGCACGGTCACAACTTTGTGGCTGTATGTAAATGACTATCCCGCCTCAATTTCAGAAGGGGAAATTGGAGTTTACGTAGGTCGTATCTTAGCTTATCGACGAATAGTCTCGATCTCCTGGGATGATTTCCTGATTATCGGAATCCTCTCAGCTCTTGTTCTTCCTTCCGTAGCATACTACTTTGACAATAGGAGGAAAGACTCGATCGACAATAATCTCCCGAATCTCCTACGAGACATAGCAGAAGCCGGAAGGACTGGCATGACTTTGACTCGTGCCATTGAGGTCAATGCTGAAAGAGACTATGGGCCCTTAACTGAGGAGCTTCGGAAAACCATTGCTCAATTGACGTGGAAGGTCCCTCTGGAAACCGCGCTCCAGTCGTTCAGCGACAGGTGCGGCACCGCTCTGGCGAGTAGGACAGCCCTTTTAGTTCTGGAGGCAAGCAAAGCTGGAGGTGACATACAGGAAAGCATCGATTCCGTTAACAGGCATATCGAAGAGCTTCAAGGCATAGAGAGGAAGAGGAAGACCCAGATGCGCCCTTATATCGCTTTGATCTACATCTCCTTCTTCGTCTTCCTAGTGACGGTCTTCATAATCTTGACACAGTTCTTCGCTACGGTAAGCTCGATTGGCGGCCTCGGCTTTCTAGGAGCAAAACCAGTTCCAGTCGAGACCTATTCGCAGATATTCCTCTACATGGCTACTGTAGAAGCTATATTCGGCGGACTCGCAGGCGGGAAGATGAGCTCGGGCTCAATTAAACATGGATTCAAACACGTTCTAGTGCTTAGTGTTATAAGTTTTATCGTCTTCAATTTCTTTGTTTAGCAGACGGGGACCGTGGAAGAGCGATTGACTGCTTCGTGTAAGGACATATTCACAGCTAAATTTCCACTTGATTTCTTCCTGTATTCAACTCTTAACATGTTAACTGGCGGACAAAGTTACATCCTGCAAGATTGAGAAGATAACTCAAGATGATCAATCGATCCAAAGCAATCCTAGTGGCGGTCCTAGTTTTCGCGGCTCTTCTCAAGTCTTTAGGACCCGTGGCTGTTCACGCTCAAGCAGCTTCTATCACTCCCTCAAGTCACTGGGGAGTTTTCTTTGGAACGGTAGGGGATGTAACGATAACAGTTAAACAACAAGGGATAGCTGTTAAGATTGGAATACCTAGGGAATTCATTGCGCCTCATGCCGAGAATGATACGTCTTTCCTTTCCTCTACAATAACAGACGACTACTTCTATCATCTGGTGACAGATGATTCACTACACTATCCGTACAAGGAGGATGCTCCATTCAGAGTTGAGATACACAGCCCTCGATATGTACCCTTCAATTTCCCTCAGTACATCTTTATGAAGAACCTTCACGCTCCAAGCGTCGCTGGAATATACAATTTCACAATATATATCGCCGTGAACCTATCGCCCTACGGAAAACCAATTTTTCCTCCAAGGCCGACAGAGAACCTCTCAGTTCCGGTCAGTATGAGAGAGGATCCTTCAAGCATCTCAGGATACATACTCGATCCTCCCTCATACTACTACACGCAGGGAATCCCCATAAGGGCGAAAGGAATAGTTTATGCGACCGAGATAGATACCGGCGCGAGAGCGAGAGCTTACGTCAATCCTCGCACGGGATACTTCAATCTGACAGGATTGTGGGCGCCAGGAACATACAGGCTCGAGGCTTCAGCAGGCTACTGCCCTCAAACTGATTTCGCATATCTCTTGACCGAGATGCCTCAACTCGTCACGTTGAAGAAGACCGAAAACCTCTATCAGATCAATATCACTTTGAACAGAGGATGCAAGATCGAAGGAACTGTATTCTATACAAATCCTAGTGGCGAAAGCATAAACTCACTCAATAACCCATGGTTGAAGAATCTAGGCTTCAATGTGCTCAATTATACGGTTGAAGCATACGATTTGAACGGAAAATTCGTGGGCGGATATTCAGGACTCTCAGCAAACAAGACATCAGATAACTTTACTATTACAGGGTTGGAATACATAGGCTTCGGTCCCGGAGTTTACAATCTAAAAGCTTGGGTTTTCGCTTATACGCAAGGCGCGACAACTGTGCCGACGCTTGTTATGCCTGCGAGCAAGGTCTCCGCCAACATAACGCTGGTTCACGGCGGGGTCATTTCAGGAAAGATTCAGCTACCTGAGACGCCTAGAGAATCCGAGATCGCGACCCTCTCAACTACAACCGATACATACTATGGTGGACATGTGATTATAGAGGCTTTCGATCCAACGGGTTTCCTTAAAGGTCTAACCTTGATAAACGGTACAGGAAGGGATGGAAAGACTCTATACGCCAATTCCAGCAATATTAGGTTCTACATACTTGGCTTCAGCGAATTCTACAATAAGACATTCTCAGGCGTCTGGAAACAGAAGGACTACGGCCTCGAAGAATCTCCATATACGATCTACATCTGGTTAAGAGGCTACATTCAACCGAGCATCGCTTACGTGACCCTCGCAAAGGGCGGTAACTCAACAGTTGACATCTGGGTTACTAGAACCGGCGCCGTAAGGACAACTGTAGTCTCGATGAATACTCATCCACCGACTGGAAACCCTCAATCGATAGTTGCTTGGCGATTCGGGTTACAAGGGTACTGGCTACGAATATACTATTATGAGTCAGCTACGCAATCGCTGATAGGCTATGCTGATAAGGCGCTCTCACCCGGACCCGATGTGAACGAGTTTAGAGCAAACGTTACCTACACAGGAAACAACTGGCCTCTCGACTGGATTATCTATCTAGGAAGCATACCGAGCTCAGTTCCGGAAGGCGACTATCTAGTGAAAGCGTTCACATACGGCTACGTTCAGAGAAAAGAGTCTACTGTATGGGTACAATCTGGAATGGGAGCGCGAGCGAGCGTGATCCTTCAGTTAGGCGCCGGAGTAAATGGGACCGTTTCCATAAAGAAGGACGGCTTGTACTTAACGTCGTTGACAGAAGATGTCTTCGTTAGGATTGAGGCTCGAAGCCCACCTTGGCTCCTATCAGGCGCACAAACATTGAGAATACCCGCCGGCAACATAGGTTTCATTTTCCGGGTCTACGGCTTCCTCGGTGGGCCTGACCATTTCTATTACGTTGCGCCGGATGGAACACGCTTCAATGACTACGGACTAGAACAAGGAGCATACTTCATCCAAGTCTTGGATTTCGGTTACACTTACAGATACAGGCAGCCAATAGAGGTTTCAGTCGACTTTCCTGGAATCGAGTTTATTGTTTCAGTCAATTTCGACGTCAATAGGCTCGGCAAGATTCTTGGGATAGTCAGAGGATTGAATGCCACAGGATCGCCCGTTCCGCTCTCATGGGTTACAATAAACTCCGCTTCCATTTGGGCGTTCACTCAAGATGGAGAATACGCGATTCATGTCCCTGAGGGAACATACACATTCACCTACTCAGCTCCAGGATATGTGAGCCAGTCCTACACGCTCATAGTTACAGGATCATCGGAGACAGAAGTCAACATCATCTTAAGTCAAGCTGGAATCCCCTTCTCCCTTGTCCAGTTAAGACTGGCGCTTCAACGAATAGGCGAAACTGTCCGGCCCTCATACATTATTATCGCGGAGACATACGTCAACGGAGTCCTAAGTGACTTGGTAGAGTATGCATGGACATGCGACGGTGGATTTCTTAACTCAACAGGCGGAAAGGCTGTTGAATGGACTGGCGAGAACTCTGCGGAGAGATCGACCTACTCGATTGGGGTTAGGGCTTTGGTGCCCGGCTGTGGCGAGACGTTTGGTTCAGTAACCATTTCTCTAACACCTATCCCAGAATTCTCGTCGATGCAACTAGTTTCCTTCTTCCTCTTAGGGATCACGGTTGTTTCGGCTAGAGCATTGTCAAAGAGGCTTTCTAAGAGATACGCAGAGCCATCGGGATAACCTTTTTAACATTCTTGAGACCAAACTTGCTCATCTGGAGGTCGCTCGAAGATGCCTCTGTCATTCGTGTTGATAAACGCAGAGATAGGATCTGAGGATGAAGTTCTAAAGGAGCTTAAGAAGCTACCGAATGTGAAGGAATCCTACGTCGTCTACGGGGTATACGATATCGTTGCGAAGGTTGAAGCGGAGACCATGGACAAACTCAAGGAAATTGTAACTTGGAAGATACGTAGGCTCGATAAGGTCAGGTCGACACTTACAATGATCGTAGTAGAGGGAGCGTAACCTTCCTACTTTCTTTTTGAAAGAAATGAGAAGCCCATTGGCTGGATTTCTCAGAAATGTAGTCACTAAATCTAATGAGTATCTTTAAATAAAACTGAGAATATCGCATCATGCGGGTTTATCCGGATGGGGAAAGAAGCTGTATCAATACCATACGACAAAGGTAAATTCGTTCACTCTAAGCTCTTATCACCTAGGAATATCCGTTGGGTTTATCCTAGAGAGGTTCCTGCTAACAAGCCTGTCGAAGCGTTGGTGGAACAGGCTTTCAATAGCCCGATCAACTCAAGGAAGCTGGATGACGAGAAGATCGGGAGCGCCGCGATAATCGTCTCAGATAACACTAGGGTCCATACGCCCTATCTACCATTGCTAGTTAAGAAGATGGAGACAAAGACCAACAACATCAAGATAATCATCGCTTCTGGAACACACGTTGTCCCGGAAATAGACTTTGTTGAAAAGGTTGCTGGCCGAGAACTTCTGACCAAGTTCTGGTATAAGATAAGGAATTCTTCAACGCAGAACCCGTTGAGCAAATACGAGTTCATTGGGACCACCTCGAGGGGAACAGAAATTGAACTTAACAAAGAAATTCTAGAATGCGACTTCATCCTCTCTTCATTATGCGTTCGACCCCACTACTTTGCTGGATGGGAAGGGGGAGCGAAAGCTCTTCTTCCAGGATGCGCAAGCCTCAAAACGGTATCCCAGAACCATTCACTTTCAGTTGGAAATCCGAATGGCAAGGAACTGATTATCAAAGGGAATCCTGTCAGGGAAGATATGAATGAGGTGCCCTCACTGCTCAAGAAAGAGAGAGGCATAGAACATAGAATCATAGATTTTGTCCCGAATAAGGAAGACATCCCAGTGTTGGTCGGCTATGGGGAACCTAAGGCGGCCCATCAAATGCTCGCAGACTACAGCCAGAGCATCTATGCCGTGAAAGCGGAGCCCGCTCAGTTGGTTATAGCTGTCGCTGAGATGCCGCTTGGCCAGAACTTTTATCAAGCTCTTAAGGCATGCTCGCACGCTACAAATATCATCAAGCGTGACAATCATCCTAAACCAGTGACTATTCTTGTAGCATCGATGGAGAATGGGATTGGAAGCAAGACGTTTGAGAAGGAGATGAAGACCTACTCGAACATGGACCCGCAGGATGTGCTGAAGAAACTGAAGGAAAGAGCAATGGCAGGCGACTTCAACGAAACGCTTGAGAAGATAAATAGACTTGCAATTGATCAGCCGCTTAGGGATTATCTGGTTGTATCACCTGAAGCTTCTTCAGACTTGAAATTGTTCTGGAGTAAGGTCGGAGTCACTTTTTACGAGGAACTCGATGATGCTCTTAAGAGTTTGAACCCCGAGCTGCTTACAGACGTGCTGATACTCCCGAACGGATCCTCTACTGTTCCCATACCTGCTTAGCCTTCCAAACTCATTTCTGACAGTTGCCGACAACTTATCTTGAAACCAGCCAAGAAGAAATTCGGCAATAGGCACCTCGGTAGAGGGTCTTCCGAAAATAGCCAAGAGGCTAGGGATAATCTCTAGGTGTAAGGGATGTATGTTACGATTCACGTCGGCATAGATGATACAGACTCTCCAAGAAAGGGCTGTACCACGTACGTAGCGGCTCTTCTCGTCAAAAGACTTGAGGATTTGGGCTGCAGGTTTACTGACTACCCAAATATTGTGAGGTTGAATCCGAACATACCTTGGAAGACTCGAGGAAACGCCGCTGTATGCCTACGTTTTCTTTGCCAAGAAAATAGAGTAGACGCTGTTAAGGAAACGGTTTTGAGTGCGGTCAGAGATAACTCCGACCTGACCTACGATAAGACAGATCCAGCTGTAGCTTTTTTGATGGGAGACGTGCCCATTGAGCTTTCAAACTTCTCGAAGAAAGTCATTCAGGATATCGCTTCAGCAACTGAAGCGAAACGTTTGGCAATGAAACTCAATGTTAAGTACGATTTGATTCGCGGTGAAAGAGGCTTAATAGGCGCTTTGGCAGCGATCGGCGAATCCTTACAAGGCGATCATACTTACGAGATTATCGCATATAGAACCTTGGAAAACAGAGGCACCTGGCGTAGAGTTGATGAAAACTCAGTGATGGAGATGGATTTGAAAACCGCGCCTCTAACCTTTAACAATTATGACTATGAGAGCAAACGGGTACTGATAACGCCGCATGGGCTTGACCCAATTCTCTATGGGATTCGCGGAGAGAGCCCAGAAGTTCTCTTACACGCTCAAAGCCTGCTCATGGTAGATGAAGAAGTGGAGCGGTGGACGATATTCCGAACTAATCATGGAACAGATTCTCATCTTCATAGAATCGGCTCTGTAGGTCAAGCTAGACCCTTCAGACCAGTCGTTGTTCAAGGTAGGGTAGCCGCAAAGCCGAGGACGATAATTGGGAGGCATGTGATCTTCAGTATAAGCGATGATACTGGAAGCATAGATGTTGCTGCATACGAGCCTACAGGAAGCTTTAGGAAGATAGTCAAAGACTTGGTTGAAGAAGATCTCGTCGAGGTTTACGGTGGTGTCAGGAAAGGCTCGGTCTCATACCCTAGAACTGTTAACCTTGAAAAGATTAAGATCTTGAAGCTGGCTGAGCAGGTGGCCATGGAGAATCCGAGATGCCCGAAATGTGAAAGACGGATGGAGTCGGCTGGCAGAGAGCAAGGTTTCAGATGTAGAAGATGCAAATTGCAGATGCGAGAAGCCAAGAAGATCCGTGTGGCGGCAGAAAGGACGATTAAGAAAACACTGTATATTCCACCGGCTAGAGCTCATAGGCATCTGACGAAGCCTCTATCGAGATACGGTAGAGAAAAGACGAACGCACCGGAGTCGATGATCGAGAAATGGCATAGCCCTTAAGTCAAGTCTTACGCTTTAACCTGCTTTACGTCTAGAGTCTTAACTAGAAACTTGAAGATATTCAATGCAGAGTTTCTATCGGGCATCAATGAGGCTGTAACAGCGAATATTCCAATCCCGTCAATGCGATGCAGATTCGATAAACCCAGAATCATCCCAGAATATCCTGGCAGTTGATTCTTCTTAAGGAGTTTCGCCCCACCAATCTCAAGTCTGTGAGCGAGGCCTCGCTTAGTGGCGACCGCGTATACCACGTCCTTCTCTTCAGCCGCAGGCCTTATACCATCCAACACGACGATGCATCTTGACTTGAGTTTCAAAGCGAAATCTACCACTTGATTAAATACCTCATAATGTGCCTCAGGTTCCTCTTCCGCAATAGTCGCATCGCCGTTGAGGACGACAATACTGGGTTGGCAAGAATGGCTTTCATAAAACTCGTAACGAGGCAGTCTGCAGATCCCGTTCTCCTCTATCACTACGTTATCGGGAAAGTGAGTGCTGTAATACTCCGCGAAAAGCTTTGCATTAACGAAATCGATAAGCAATCTGGCAGCTATCCTCCCAGAATCTCCTAGGCCTGGCAGACCAACAATGAAGGTTGATGAATTCGAAGGAGGGCTATACAGCATCCGGAAGACATCTTTCACCGCGATCACTTAAACAAAGATTAATCGACGAAGAGAATGAATAAAAAGATTTAAGGGTGCTCTTTTCTAGCTATACGAGGAAACGACTTGGGATAGTTTCCTCTGTAAAGCGGGGTGGGGTAGCCAGGTTTAACCCGCAGGGCTCATATGAGCCATGCTCGGCGAAACCCTGAGATACCTTTGGCTTTAAGTCAAGGGCTCGAACGGTGGTTCGAATCCACCCCCCGCTACGTGGAGTACGATACTTCTTGACCTAAAGCCTAAAATCGCGACGCTTGTTGTATCCTTTCGAAGTGGCAGATTGGTGGGATAATGCTGAAAGAGTTCAGGGCTTTCATATTCGATCTGGACGGTTGCATGTACCGGGGAAATATTCCGATACCAAGCGCCGCCGATAATATTGCTCACCTCAGAAGATCCGGCAAGAAGATTCTTTTTCTTACGAATAACGCGACACGGACGCCAGAGCAATATGTTGAGAAACTGAAAGAAATGAAAGTTGACGCGAGTGTGAATGATGTTCTGACGTCGGCGACGGCGACAGCAGTTTTCTTAAGCAAGAAATATGGCTACGTGACTGTTTATCCGGTTGGCGGTCAAGGGCTCATTCAGGAGCTGGAGAAGATCGGACATAAAGTAGTCGGTGCACATGAGATAAGGAAAGCAGACTTTGTTGTAGCCTGTCTCGATCTTACCTTCACTTATGAGAAACTGGATCTCGCTTGCCAAGCGATCTTTTCTGGCGCTAGATTCGTTGCCACGAATATCGATCCAACTGTCCCAGTTGAGCAAGGATTCAAACCTGGAGCTGGCGCGATAGTCGCAGCCATATCTGCAGCTACCGGAGCCAAGCCTGAAATCATAGGTAAGCCTTTCACGCATATTGTCAAGATCGGTCTTGACAGATTAGGAACCGCTGCAAGCGAAACCGTGTTTGTCGGCGACAGGTTGGACACAGACGTTCAAGCTGGAAAAGAGGTCGGGGGATTCACTATCCTCGTTCTCTCAGGTTCAACGAAGAGAGAGGCAGCTGAGAAAATTGACGACCCGAGACAAAAACCCGACTTGATCTTACCCGACATTAGCCACATTCGACGGCTGTTGATTTAACTCGAAATTGTTGAGAGTGACGATCACTATTCTTTAGAGATTACTACTCCCAGGATCTTCTCGTCCAGTAAGGTTTTCTCTAATTCTTCGAAATCAAGTCTCTCCACGATTCTCACCTCAACACCGGTAGGATTGCCAAGCAAAACCAGCCTAAACTTCCCCAACCCGACCCCGCCTATCATATTGCCTCCTCGTTTCCTTTTTCAGGCATTTAAGATTTGTGTCACGAGAAGGTCAAAAGTTCAAACCTTTCGAGTTGTTTCCCATTATCCTCATCGTTGCTGGCAGAGCCTAGGGGCATCTACTTTGCTATACATAAGGGACGCTATGCGTATTCTTCAAAATAGCGGGTCAAGAAGTTCTAAAACGCTTAGAAGAGGTTGAAGGGAAACTAGAGTCAAAGCACTGCAGCTTTCTATCAGACTATATACAAGATGGCTGAACAGGTTCTGACAGCAGTTGAGAAGGGACGAGCCACAACTCGACCAAGTGGGAGTATCAACCTTGCGATTCAAATTACATGGCGACATTGAAGGAATACATTAGACTGTCGGGAAATTCTTCCTGCATGTGAATGATTGCGTCTACATATTCGAATTGTATGTGCTGAAGATGAGACTAGTGCTTAAGGCTAGTCCAAGATGATCGAACTCAGAACAAAAAAGAGGAGGATTTGTTTAGGTGCTGCACTTTCTCAAGGCGACTGCTATCACAGCCACGGTTCCGACCAGCCCGAGTAAAGCAATGTAAGGCGCTAGCATAGCAAGCTTGTTAACAGGCGTCAAGACGCCGCCGACAGCTCGGGTAGCAAAAGTGTACTCAATGTAAGGGTCCCCAACACTTGTTTCGGTTTCGGCGAACCTCCACCAATCCTCCTGTTCATCGCCATCGGAGCCTGTATCCATCTTGATCATGAACGCACTCCAAGATCTGCCATTGTCTATGTCGTCCTGCATAGCGGCTTTGACATCTATCGAGAGATATCCCACATCAGGGGTTGCGGTGCTACTGAGAAGTACGCCCGGATCGTTACCGATCGATGGTGCGTTGAAGTCGGATGAATCAAGAGTGCCGTAGTCACCTATGTGAACCACTGTGCAGTCATCTAGCCCGAGATTCGGCAATGGACTCGTATCATAGGTAGTTCCATCGACACAGCTCCAATATAGATAGAGCTTCATGGTCGCTGAGGATAGGGTTCCAGAAATACCCGATAGACTAAACTTCACGAATCCTCGGAAATAGTTAATGTTCTCATCGCCTGCATATATAGCATTGCTGTAAGCGCCGCCAGTATTGTAAACATATCCGTCTTCTGAATCGCAGTACACGACATCTGGGTTGGCATTGACTGCTGGCACCATCAAGACCAGCACGACCAAGAATAGAGGCAGATCAATAGCACTTACGAGTCTACTTGCTCTCTTAACGTCGCCTTGTAGCCGTTTCCGTCTCTCTCCACGAAAATCATTTCATTCTACCTTGCAAGGCATGGAAATAGTAGTTATTTTCTTCATCCCTCGTTATTTATGATTTATGATTTGAAGGTTTTCATGCGAATTCGGTTGGTGCCTTTCTAGGAGATCTTGGCCTAGGTCT
>CAZHMI010000045.1:8818-14953 GCA_964533795.1 uncultured Candidatus Bathyarchaeia archaeon | reverse complement strand
AAGAACCTTAACGCGCCAAAGAGCCCCCAGGCTCTGCCTGGGGGACATCTACTTTAGCATCCAGCTTGTATTTTCTACTATAGTATTTTGCGATTTCGCATCGTAGACTGTAAGTTCCAAGTTAATGGGTGTAATGCGTTATTTCTTTTCTTAAGGCGTCGACTGCTTTTTTTGCGAATGCATTTTGGGGTTTCAAAGTCTGGGTCGCCGATCTCGAGGTGAACAATGTTCTCACCTTGGCGCTCAAGTTCATTCGCCCGTTCTAGGACGTCCATTACGATAAAGGGCGGAATCTCTTCTCCGACCTTGGATATTTTCATGCGCGTCTTCTCACATGCGGGTAAGGTACTTGTCGATAGACTAGCTTACAGGAGAGAATTAAAGCTAAGTGAACTAGTGCGACGCTAGGACGATGGTTGGACTATTGTCTCAAAACCCTATTCGTTATCTCTTAGCAAATGCCACCGCAATTCATTTCTTCTAACGTAGAATCATAAAAGACGACGAATCAAATACTCTGGTTGGAGGCGGAATTTGTGAACGTCATTAAGGTAAATGGTGGGAACAAGAATCATAAGGTTTTCATGTATGCGCTTAGCACGTGCGTTTGGTGTAAGCGTATAAAACAATTCTTGAAGGATAACGATATAGATCATGAGTATGTTGATGTTGACTTGGAGAGTGCGGAGGAACGGAAGAAGATTGAAGGAGATCTTGCCAGTAGGGACTGCTATGTCTATCCTGCATTGTTGGTGGATGGTGGACGATTAATCAAAGGGTTCAAGGTAGACGAGATAAAGGAGGCGCTTGGGATTCGATAACGTTGGAATATGTGCGGAAGCGGGCGGAGTCGGACGCTCGAAGCCGCGGATGCTACCTAAACCCGGATGAAAACTTTCTAAAGGATTTGCTTGAAGGCCTTAAGGTGAATGAGGAGAGGTACGGCTATCCCTCTTGTCCGTGCAGGCTTGCTTCTGGAAAGTTTGAGTTGGATAGAGACATTATCTGTCCTTGCGACTACCGAGACCCGGATGTTGAAGAGTTTGGAACATGTTACTGCGGGCTCTATGTGAGTAGAGACGTCTCTGAAGGAAAAATGGATTTGAAGCCGATTCCAGAGAGGAGACCATTGGAGAAGCAAATGAAGGCTCATGTCGTATCAGCGGGAGTCCCTCCAACGAAGCCTCTTGCTATTTCCGTATCGAAAGCGGAGCTTGAGAAAATTGGACCGAAACTTTGGTATTGTAAACAGTGCGGGTACGTTGTCTTTCGAGAGGAGCCTCCCTATATCTGCCCCATATGTAAAGCTAAAAGAGAATTCTTTGCTGAGCTGAGGATAGAAATCTACAGTTCTAGGTAGTTTCGGATAGGAACTTACCGAGAAATTCCGCATCCTATTTTAGCTTGTTAATCGATCCAAGATACTTCAAATAGGTGTTTGGAGTGGAGTGCAGAAAACAAGGAAACTTACGGGAATGTAATTGCAGTTATGATCCCTGTTCTAGAAAAGGTATCTGCTGCGAATGTTTAAAGTATCATTTGGGAATGAGGCAGTTGCCTGCATGTTGTTTTCCAAAAGATGTGGAGAGGTCGTTTGATAGGTCTTTTGAGAAGTTTGCTGAATTGGTGAATTCAGGTACAATCTAGAGCTTCTTATGGCGTCTACACGTATGCTCTGATCGCTCCGTTTGTCTATAGGAATGAATCTATAGGCGACTGTATGTTCAACAAATGGACCCATGCTTTATCTGTTAAACGCTTAAAGAGCGATCCTCCCACTTCTTGTATTGGCTTAACTGGAGGCTTCCAATTTGAAAGAGTACGACTTGATATCGATAGGCACAGGTTCCGCAATGACTATCGTGGATGCAATGATTCAGGAGAATCCTGAGATCAAGGTCGCGGTCATTGATAAGGATGAGCCGGGTGGGATTTGTTTGACGAGGGGTTGCATACCTTCAAAGATACTGATGTATCCAGCTGAGCTTGTGAGAACAATAGAGAGGGCTTCGGAATTCTGTATAGACGTTGACATCAGGAGTGTGAGTTTTGGGAGGGTCATGGAGAGGATGAGGACCCTTATCTATAGCGAAATAAATGTGATACGAGATGGCCTATCCCATTCCAAGAACATAGATTACTACCCAGCTGTCGCTGAATTTGTTGCTCCATACACATTGAAGGTTGGCAACGATACTATAAGGTCGGAGGTGATTTTTCTTTGCACTGGATCGAAGCCGGCAATACCCGCAATAAAGGGGTTGGAGGAAGTCGGTTATCATACCAGTGATACGATCCTCAAGTTAAGACATCTTCCTGAGAGCATCGCTATCATTGGAGGAGGATTTGTCGCCGCTGAGTATGGCCACTTTTTCTCTGCTATGGGCTCGAAAGTCACCGTGATTGGAAGAAATCCGCAGTTCCTTCCTGAGGAAGAGCTTGAGGTCTCAGCTCTGGCTAAGCGGGAGTTGGGAAAGTGCATGACGATTATCACTAACCATGAGGTGCGCGAGGTGGAGAGAACATCAGCGAGTGAGAAGAAGCTGATCGCTGTCAACAGGGAAAATGGAAAGAAGACAGTGGTTGCGGCGAAGGAGATATTGATCGCTTCAGGAAGAGGGCCCAACACGGATATACTTCATCCAGAGAGAGGTGGGATAGAGATGGATGATCGCGGATGGATTATGGTTAATGAGTATCTAGAGACTTCGCAGCCGAATGTTTGGGCTTTCGGCGACGCTATCGGCAAGTTCCTCTTCAAGCATAAAGCGAATTACGAGTCTCTCGTTGTGTACTATAATGCTGTACTTAAAAGGAATGTGAAGATGGATTATCACGCCGTTCCGCATGCAGTTTTCGCTTACCCTGAGATTGCAAGCGTAGGGCTCGGAGAGGAAGAAGCAATAGCGCGGTATGGTAAAGATAAGGTGCTAATCGGGATTCATAGGTATCAAGACACTGCCAAAGGAGAGGCTATGGCGGTAAAAGATTACTTCGTAAAGGTGATCGTTGAAAGAGGTACGATGAAGATTCTGGGAGCGCATATCATTGGACCGTACGCCTCCGTTCTCATACAGGAGATCGTAAATTTAATGTACACCGTCGGTCAGAGCGCAGAGCCGATAATCGATGGGATGCATATCCATCCTGCTTTAAGCGAGGTGGTTGAGAAGGCATTCCGTTCCCTTATGCCGCCAGAACATTATCATCATTTAATCGACATCACTACGAGCTTCCTATCAAATAGAAAGCTGTATGCTATCTATAGAAGATCATCATTCATCTCGATAGCTTGGCTCACGTAAGAAAAGCTATTAGCATCATCTTTGATCTTATGGGGTTGGGGAGCTAGTAGATCTGGCTGAGAGGATGGCTAAGGGCCATCGACCCTTTGAACCTGATCCAGGTAATGCTGGCGAAGGGAGTGGGGAAGGGTATTTCTTAGCTGGTTCAACTCGCCCCGTGGCGTGGATTGAATGAGAATTCAGACGAAGATTATAGCTGAGGTAGTTGTTGCTGTAGCTCTTGCCTATGTTTTGAATTTAATCGTGATATTCAGGATGCCTCAAGGCGGTTCAGTAACAGCCGTAAGTATGGTTCCACTATTATGGTTGGCTCTGAGAAGGGGGCTTAAGATCGGCGTCTTTGGAGGGTCGGTCTTCGGCATTGTGGACATGTTTCCGCAACCTTTCATTGTGCACCCAGTTCAGTTCTTACTTGACTATCCTCTTGCGTTCGGTGCTTTAGGTCTCGCGGGTTTCTTTAAGAGTCGACCGATTCTGGGGGTAATTGTCGGTATTGCTGGCAGATTCATCTCTCATTTCATCTCTGGAGTCATATTCTTCGCAATGTATGCGCCTGCTGGAATGCATCCTGCGGTGTACTCTGCGATCTACAACGGTTCGTATCTAGTGGTTGAACTCATATTCAGTGTCATCGTCATGTACGTCCTCGTCAGGGGAAACGTCATAAAGATGTATCTTTAGCCGGGAAATCCGGATCTATTCTACACGCCACTTTCTTGTCAGTTTTACCAGTAGAAAGATTAGGAATGCAACTATCAAGAATGTGATTAGTGCTCCTGTGAAGTGGCCTATGCGGAAGGGTCCCAGCTCTATTTTTTCAAGCTATTCCTGGCGTGGCAAATTGGACTATAGGCATTATCAAATCGTTTACTAAGGCTTGAACTAGTCCGCCTAGGTATAAGCCGAGAATGAAAGCAACAGCCATGCCCGTTGCCTTATACTTTGAAACGAAGTCCATGAACTTAGCCCACAAACCCTTGGGCGATGGAGGAGACGGAGTAGGCTTGGGTTCCAATAGCACTCTGATTCGCCGTAATTCTTCTAATATCTCATCATCTTTCAACGAACGATCATCTAGAACGCTTTTTCTTCAATAGGCTTATAGGATTTCCATGTTCTAATGAGTTGGTCCAACGTGTCTATTCGATTCTGCCCGTTTTCTTCAATCTTTCGATAGAAGCTTTCAACTCGTATATTGAGATGTCTAGGTCTCTGCACGCTTGGCTCCAGGAGATCTCTCCTCCACGATCAGAAATGTATACGTAGACCTTGTCATCAAGACTCATCAACCCCTCGATCGGTTGAACTCTAACCCGCGGGGATATCGTCGTCGCCGAAGTAGGGACAGTTTTCAAATCCTCCTTGGTGACTGAGGGCCTTTGAGCTAGTGGGGGGAGAATGGCTGGTCTCGACGGGTATGCTCTTCGTTTCCTTCCGGAAACGTAAACTAGTGCCATCGTCGAGATTACCGCGACCGCTGTTAGCGCCGCAATCCCAAGTATGACTTCGGGAGAGAATGTTGGAGCGGCCGTTATGGTTGTCGTAGGTCCTTGAGTTGCAGTGGTTATGGTGGTTGTAGATTGGAAGGTTTGGGTAGGGGTTGGAGTCACCTGAGCAGCGACTTCGCAGACCAAGCTTATGTTATCCCAGAGTGCGTGTGGGACTGAGAAAGGTACGCTAATTTGGGCGAGTTCTAGACAGATCTCAATTCTCTCAAGTTTGTAACTGGAAGATGGACCGAACTCCTTCTCAAAGTCTTTCTTCAAATCTATGACAAACTGTTTCCAAGCGTATGTTCCAGTGGGCTTAAGAAAATGAGCGGTATAGGGTTCTTCTTCTCTAAGCTCTGAGGGTTCCCAGAGAAAGTGGTAGATCAACTGGAGCGTAATGCTTCCCGCGTCGCCAGTTGCTGTGTACAGTTTGATCCTTGAGCGGATTAGAGTTGGCATTAGAGAGCTTGGCGATGATTGTCTATGGCTGACCTCTGGACGAATCGACAAGCCATATGTAAGATCGAATGTTAAATCCCTCCGATCCACAACTTGGCGAACACCGATACCGTGTTCCTTTATTCCTGAGACAGGGTTGGACTGAGGAACCCACATGTCAAGATAACCAGAATCAACATCGTATTCGCCGCCGGAATCGATTTGGTAAGGAACCCAACCGTCCATCCCATAGTCGAATTTGCCGTTCGTCAGAAGCTCCGTCACTGTCCCAGCCTTTGAACTCTGAACCTGAAGGACCGATGGGACAACAAGCAGTACAACTAATAGAAAGGCCAGTCTTCTCTTCGAAGAACTCAGCATGGGCAACCGATCCACAATGTTTAGAGAGGTAGACAAATACAACTGTCGCTATCAGTCTCATTAACCAGTCGGTAGATCGGACTCGATCTTGGAGTAAGGATAGCTTGATAAAGCAAATATTTCCCTTCTTCCCCTGGCAGTGGGCCATGATTAAATTGTATGTATCCCTTGGTGCGCACACAGAATCATATTCATCAAACCTAACGTTCCAAGTGTCTGCCGTTATGGCAGCATGGTCTGGAAGTGGAAAGAGAATAGTCCTACTTTGCTTTTCTCGTCCTTGTCAAGACATTGACTACTATACCTACAATTATTATCCAGATGACGAGGTCCACGATCAAATTCAGCACATTGACCCGCCATGGAAAATACTCTGGTGCCAATACAAGTCGCACGAGCCAAGCTACCGGGTAGCCGTAGTGCTCTCCGCCGAGTAGCACTGTATTTGACAAAAGACCGGTTGACAAGGTTACTAATACTCCTCCCAATACTGAGAACACCGCAAGCTTCGTGTTCATCAA
>CAZHMI010000045.1:0-8718 GCA_964533795.1 uncultured Candidatus Bathyarchaeia archaeon | reverse complement strand
ATCAATCCTTGGATACTGCCAGGAAGATGAAGAGGCTCCTGTTTTTGGTGGCAGGAATCTACGTGGTGTTTTCTCTAGCTGGATACCTGATGGTTCACTTCGAAGTTCCTTTTGCCCACGGCTTGCTAACGCTGGCAAAGTGAAAGGAGGGCCAGAGCTTAAGAAAGAGATGGATTTGTCTAGGCTTTGCGCCTTCTTCGCGCTGCGACCGCTACGGTTGCGACTGCAACCAGCCCGACTAAAGCCACGTAGGGAGTCAGTACGCCGAGTTGGTTCACAGGAGTAAGAACGCCGCCGACGGGTCGCGGGACGTATTGTGTCACACTTCCACCAAATGCCTCGTAAGGCATCTGCTCTCCAGTGGGGTCGATAAGCATGGTATCGGTTGGATCGAAATCTAGCTTGCTATCTTCAACACCTTTACAATGAAAAGTCACCGCCACTTTGTCAGGTATAATGATGCCGTGAATGAAGGCGAAGGGAACCGATGAGTAGATGATCGCTTTCCATTTCGTCTTGCCATCGCTAGGAGCTTCTCTATGAAGTAACCTCTCCAGATCAGTTCTTCCACGAATCCTGCAGTGATCGGGTTCAACGCAAGGTAGAAGACAAGTTGAGGCAGATTCAGCTGTCCCCATGGCGGTATGCGAGCATATGATAGTGCCAAGATCATGTATGTCGTGAAGAGAACATTAAGCGAGACGAAAGCAAGTATTGAAGGCAGCCATCTAAACTTCCTTTTGGGGATAATTATCTTCTTTATCCCTTCTTTTCTTAATCTCCTTGCTATAACGTAGAAAAGCGACCAATGAGTTATTACCACGCCTGAGTAAAGCGCAGCATTCAATATCTCCGGTGCTACAAAATGTTCAGGTGAGAGTACAAACAGCATGCCTACAATGATAAGACCGACAACATTGTAGACAACGGGAAAATATCAAGTCTCTCAAAGACCTGTCCTTTCCAACGCTCTTCTCTGACATCCTCTTCACCTGTAACATAATTGTCCAAGCGTCAAAGATTCATTAAACGCTTGTTTTCCTAGACTGGACACTTCTACACGATTTCTAGTCTATGCTTTTTTCGTCGTTTCGGCCAGAACGACCTCTTGTCTCAACTCTATTCGCCAATGAAAGATCGAGTACTCTCTTGAATGAATCGCTTCAATTTACGGTGTTTGAATAGCCTCTTTTCGCCGATACTTCTTCGATTCGAATCTCAATAATGCCTACTCCTTTGAATTTATCATGGCCATACTCAGCATTCACGGTATTTTGCTCCGAGTTTCCTTAGCTTGTTGATATCTGGATTCTTGAAGAATTTGGCCTTTCCAAAAGCCATTACGCTGTGATAATTCACAGCTGCACCACAGCCAGTTCCTTGCCTCTTTACTGGCTTATTGACAAGGAAGCATACGTTTGGATTCTCCTCGATATATTGAAGCTTCTTCCCTTCAACGGCGCAGTGAACATAGATCCTCTCGTTCGAGTAGAGAAAATTGACCGGAATCACATAGGGTAAATCATCTTTTGACAAACCCATGTATCCTATCAAAGCCTTCTTCAAGATTCTTTCAATTTCACGTTTATCGGTGATCGCTTTCTCAGATCGCCTCATATCAGTTACCAACTTCATTGGATTCCACTCACCTTGCTTTGTCAACTGTAATTGACGCTATCACTTGCACCATTGATAAGCTTAGAGGATCTCAAGTAGCTAAGTATATGGACTCAATCAGGTGAACCTGGATTTATCTCTAAGGAAGATTATGAGACGAGCTCGTTTCTAACTAGGAATGGATTTCTTTCATCAGAATCCTGCCGGGCCTAGCTCGAGTAAGCCCATCTGAATCCACTACAACCTGCCCATTCACAAGCACATTATCTATGCCATCCGGGAATTGCGAAGGTTGATCATAAGTTGCTTTGTCATCGATGGTTTCAGGATCGAATATCACTATATCTGCGTAGAACCCTTCTCTAATTATTCCTCGATCTTTCAATCCTACTCTTTGAGCTGGAAGTGAGGTCATTCGCCTCACAGCGTCTTCCAGCTGCAGAATACGCTTTTCTCTCACATACCGGCCGAGGATTCGCGGGTAAGTCCCGTAAAATCTTGGATGAGGCTTCCCTTTTGATAGCAACCCTTTCGGAGAGACCGACCAAGAATCTGTACCAAACATCTGATAGCGACCTCTCATAGCGTACTCCACATCTGACTCATCCATATGAAACACTATCATAGTTACCTCTCCGCGCTCCTCAAGCAGCAGGTCACGTAGCGCAGTAAACTCGTCCTGTTTCCCCAACAGTTTCGCTACTACGGTTAGACTCTTCCCTTCAAGCCTCTTGAGGGATTTCGATTTCACCGAGGAGATGATAATTCTCTCCCAGCCCGCTTCTTCCAGAATGCTCTCGCGGCTTGGTGTTCCAGTTTTCAGCTCACGACGAATCTTCATCCATGTCTCATCGTCCCGCAGTCTTTCTAGTAGCCTATCCATTCCTCCTTCATGTACCCAAGGTGGCAGAAGAGTAGCAAGCGAAGTCATGCCAGCAGTGTAAGGATATTGGTCATAGGTCACGTCTACGCCTCGGCTTCTAGCCAACTCCATCAGCCCGAGCGTTTCCTTAGTCTTACCCCAAGCTCGCCTTCCAGCAGCCTTATGGTGGCTGATGTGCACTGGAGTCCCAGCGCTCTCGCCGATCTGAATGGCTTCTTTAACAGCCTTGATTAGTGTGCTTCCTTCTCCTCGAATATGGGAGAAGTAGACGCCACCATACTTAGCGACGACCCTTGCAAGTTTGATCAGTTCTATTGTTTCAGAGAAGACTCCAGGAGGATAGATTAGCCCCGAGGACATCCCAAACGCTCCAGCCTTCATAGCCTCAGCTACCATCGCCCTCATAGCGTCAAACTCTCGGGGAGTTGGCTCTCTCTTCTCGAAACCCATAGCTGCTATCCTAACGGTCCCATGCCCAACCAAGTGGGCAGTATTGCAAGTCAACCTAAGACACGCCATTCTGGCAAGATACTGCTTGAAGGTCCTCCATGGAAATTGAACCTTACTTCTTGGAAGAAAGGGCGCCAAGTCGCGTTTTAGCAACCCTTCAAATTTGGGATTTATCGGGGCGAGACTCATGCCGCATTGCCCAACAACCAAGCTCGTTACGCCCTGTCGAATCGCACTCTCAAAGCGAGAGTCGAATACTACACTCATATCTGAATGGCTATGTGCATCAATGAAGCCCGGGCAGACCGACCTTTCGGACGCGTCAATAACCCTCTTGGCGCTTCGCGGATCTATCCTTCCAATCTTGACGATCCTGTCACCTATGATACCTATGTCTCCCTTAAACCAAGGATTCCCTGTTCCATCAAGTATTCTTCCGTTCGAGATCGCTATATCAAAACGCCGCTGCATCGCTACTCACAGCTCTCACTTCAGCCATGTAAGCCACCGTGTATTCATGTCTTTCCTTCAATGCTTGAACCACAGCTGTCGCCAATTCGTGGGCGGCCCTCTTACGAGAGGATTCGACTTAATATCACCGTAGCATAATAACTGGATTGTTGAAATATGTCAGAAATTGAAAAGATTGAGAAGATGCTAAGCGACGGTGAAAAGACTGAACTGAATCGGATGAAGATGAACGTCGTTAGAGTTCTAGCAGTCTACAAAGGAGTATCTTGGAAGACTGAGCTATTCGAGGATTTAACGAAACTCTTGGAGTTCCTAGGCCAACCAAACATCGTGAAATCTCGGATCCTAGACGAAGCGCTCACCTCACTTACATTGGATGGAATTGTCACGGTTGAAGAGAGGCCGAGGGGAGCTATGCTGGAAGAAGGTTCATACAAAGATCAATTGATCCGTCTCAATGACCTAGCTAACGTGAAGAGCGCCCTACATAAGGATCCAGCCTTTACCCGATACATTCAGAGTAGAGACAAGATGATTAGGGAGGCGCTCTTCAAGTAGAATCAATTCGATGGAAACACAAGTCGGGTTAGACAGTAGAAATATTCCTGCTCATCCTTTCTTCGCTAATAACCAAGGCACTCTAGCCTTTCATCTCAACTGGCTGAATAACTTACCGGCATGATTGAGCCTCCAATCTTATATCTTTCCAGAAGAGTTATTCCATGGGGGAAAAGCAATTTTGGCTAGAAAAGTCAAGACGAAAGCGAGATTCAAGACGGAGACGCTCCAAGTCAAGAGACTGAAAACGAGGCTCAGGAACCTTAGAGCGAAACTTGCCAACTCTGTGCCCAAAGCTGAGTTTGAGACCATTAAAGGGAATCTCGAAGCAAAGGCCACTGAACTTGAAGCCAAACTAGCCCTCTCCATGCCGAAGAGCGAGGCTGAGGCTAGATTAGAGACGACTAGGTCGAAATTGCAGACTGAGATCAAGAAGCTTGAAGAGAAACTGGAGCTGTCGATGCCCAAAGAGGCGGCTGAAACCAAAATTCGTGAGCTCCAATCCAATATAGATAATCTTAGTGAAGAGCTCGGTCGATCGAAGGGTGAGGCTGAGTCTCTCAGAGCTAAAGTTAGCGACTTGGAGGAAGAATTAGCCGAAGCCAAAATGAAGCTTCAGGACGCTGGAACCAAAATCAAAGGACTTGAGAGCGAGACCGAGGCCTCTCGAACAAGGATCGCAGAGCTACAGTCAAAGCTTGATGAATCAATTCCGAAAGTTGAGGCTGAAGCAAAAATCCATCAACTTGAAAAAACTCAAACAGATTTGCAAGGCAAAGTGAAGAAGCTCGAGGAAAAGCTGGCTGAGTCTATACCTAAGATTGAAGCTGACAACCTGAAGAGCAAAATACAGGAACTGGAGGCGAGGCTCAGCGAATCAGTGCCGAAAGTTGAATCTGAATCGAAGATCAAAGAGGCTGAAGCTAAGATTCGAGAGTTGAAAACGAGTCTTGATGCTAAGGTTCATGAGCTAGAGGCTAAGCTCGCCGAGTCTGTGCCGAAGAGGCAAGCTGAAGAGATGCAACAAAAGATCAGAGATCTCGAATCGAAGCTGGCCGAAACCGATTCTGAGCTGACTGCAGCGAGAGCTAGAGTAAAAGAATTGGAGTCGATGGTGGCTAGACCGGCGGAGGAAAAGCCGTCCGAAGCGCAACCCGAATAAGTCTTGAATCAATCTAACAACTTACTACTTGTTTAATTATCGAGTCTCGAATATGGCTGCGAGTTCCAGTTAGCAGGTTAGATGGAGGGTTGCGACGGTTCTTCTCGACTTGGAGAGCTCATTATAGATCTTGCATGTCTTCTCCGTTTCGGCAGTTATCGATTCAGTTCCAGAAGACTTCTTACACTGAGCGTTGGGTGACGACTGTTCAGTCGCTATGAAGAATCACCAACCCGCTACCTAACTCGATAGGTCCTAGGGTAAGCTCCTTAAAGCAATGGCAGTCCGTTCCTATGACTAGTCATCGTGAAGGGAAATGGTTACAAATACCTATAGCATATACAAGCGAGTTCTCAGGTGATCGGGATGAAGTTAGTTAGACGAGAAGATGCTCCATCGCTTGAGACGGTAAAGGGCAGGCGCGGGTTGATTCTTCAGGCAGGAGAGAGGGCTATGCTGATGATGCTCATCGTTGAGCCAGGTATCTCGACCCCACCTCACAGCCATCTTCATGAACAGATGGGCTATCTCTTGGAAGGCAAGGGTGTGCTGTTCTCGGGCGGCGAATCGGTAGAGATCGAGGCTGGAACTTCTTTCCTGATCCCTCCTTACGAGAGCCACAACTTCAACGCCACAGGAGACAAACCAGCGGTCCTCATCGAGGCCTTCAGCCCACCACGAGAAGACTACTTAGGACGAGCAAAGTTGGAAACAGCAAAATAATTACCTTAGAGAAGAACATGCCGATATGACTGGATAGAAGGTCGACTCACCCTCCTTGTATATGTTCTGTAATTTACCGTTAACATATTCATCGGCTTCCGATCCCACAGAACCATTAGCTCCATCATCGCGATCGCTATTTCAAAGACAGAAAAAGAAGAGAGCCGGATTATTTGCTGGGGTTCATACTGAGCAGCTTAAAAGAAATTGTGCGGGTTCAGCGGCATCTCTTCTTTCAATCTAACTCCTAAACATCCTTAATCCATCTAGAAACTCTTGACATCCTTTGATGAGCAGACTGGTATCGTCGGCCAAGGAGACGAATTGAAAACCTTTCTCGACATAGCTTCTGGCCAACTCCAAGTTGTACGCATATATTCCACTGGCAACTCCCGCTCCCTTAGCTGCATCCAGAAGCTTGTCCAGTGTTTCCCGAACTTTCGGGTGGTCTATTTGACCACGGTATCCGAGAGAAGTCGATAGATCCAATGGGCCCACAAAGAACGCGTCTACACCTTCGATCGACAGTATCTCCTCGATGCGATCCACCGCTTGCTGCGTTTCGATTTGAGCAACGATAAGGATCTCTTCGTTCGCCCGTTCGAGGTATTCCCTCATCTCCAGTCCATACCTCGAAGCCCTTCTCGGCCCTACGCCTCTCACACCGACCGGCGGATACCTGCATGCTCTTACAGCATACAACGCTTCCTCCTTGCTGTTCACCCATGGAATCACGACGCCGTAGGCACCTACGTCCAAAGCGCGCTTGATCTCAACCATGTCGTTCCAAGGCACCCTAACCAACGGAACCGTCTCCGTCGAACTCATAGCTTGAATGAGCACCTGAGTAGTCTCAGTGCTATATGGTCCATGCTCATTATCCAAGACAAGCCAGTCGAATCCCATGTTCGCCATTATCTCAGCGATGTCCGGGTGACCTATCTGAATCCAACTTCCAAGCGTAAGCTTACCCGAGTGGAGTAGCTGCTTAACACGGTTCTCCTTCATCGAATCATCTCTGTAATAGGTTGCGTAAGATCTCCTTCGGAAAGCCAAAGGAGCTAAGGCAACGCAAGCCGTAACCTTAGAACCCTCTTCATTAAAGCTCTTTCGATCGATCACCCCATTCCAATTGGAAAACATGGAAAGATTCAAGACTTCGTTAGTGGAGCTAAAAGGCGTTGGATGACAGAGATAGCATCCTAGCGGCTATGCTCTTCCATACTATGGGTAATCTATCACACTTTATGCTTCCAACACTTCAAACCGATCTTGGCAACCTCTACCCCCTATTAATACTTCTCATAACTGCTATCGCTGTCCTGACAGCATGGGACCTAAAAACCTGGTTCGCCAAAAAAGAAAGCTAGCTCTCGCTGCATAAACCCGACGGCAAGGTTGGCAGGAGAGGTTAAGGGCGATAGACTGAAGAGAAAAAGGTCATCATTGACAGAAATAGCTAACGATATCTGTGTGGTCAAAGCGAGGGTTTTCTCCGCCAAGTATATCCGCCGAAGAAACGTAGTGCTTTCGGCCAGTGCATATCAACCTAGCGACAGCGTCTGCGCACCGAGTGTGACGCAGGGTAAAAGATAAGACCGTTTTCCTTGAATCTTATTTGTAGTGGGGATCGGCATGAGCTATGCTCATCATAAAGTGGCTGGAGCCCTCATATTCATTGGCAGCTCACAGCTTGTCATAGGTATGATTGTGGCTGAGGCGGTTTATCCCAGCTACAGCGTCTCGCAGAACTTCATAAGCGACCTAGGGGTTGGACCTGCAGCCTTAATCTTCAACTCTTCAATCTTTCTGCTCGGCCTAATGGTTATCGCGAGCGCCTATTTCATTGGTCGCGCATTCGGGAATCGTATGGTCACGGCTCTTTTCACCCTGGCTGGTGTCGGCGCCATGGGAGTAGGGATATTCCCTGAAAACGTCCCTTTAATACACTTCGCATTCTCCTTTGTGACTTTCCTTTTTGGCGGATTGTCAGCGATTGCAGCTTATAGAATTGAGCGGCCTCCTCTCAACTATTTCTCTGTAGTGATGGGCGTGATCTCGCTCATAGCGCTCGTTCTATTCGCGAGCGGCATCTTTTTTGGCTTAGGCAAGGGCGGAATGGAGAGAATGATCGCATATCCGATACTGCTATGGGCGATCGGCTTCGGAGGCTACTTAATAGGTTACACGCAAAATGGTGCAGCCACTCCGTCCTAAGCTTCGATGCATCCAGCATCGATGATAAGCGCTCTTCGCGAGTAGCAAGGGCTCTAAAGCGTGAAAGACAGTCCTCTGTCCACGCGCACAAAATTAGGTTGCAGTGAAGTTATTACTCTGATACAACAGTGGATGTAGATCAAAGGTCGAGCAGAAGCCGATAAAGAATCTGTTTCAGGTAACTATCGACCAGATCTCGCGATCCGCCGGAGCCTTGGTTAGTCTTAATTACTCGCAGATCCCAGAATCGTTATTGGAGCATGCATCTTGAAGAAAATTCTTCCAATTCTGATCTTAGCATTCTTCATCTCTGGACCAATTTGGGTCACAACTGGAGCGACGGGCTTCCACACGGACTGGTTTATCGCGGAGACGTCTTATTCGCCTTCGAAGCCTAAGGCAGGCGAAACCGTAAACTTCTATGTGAAGGTCGGGATCCTAACCTTGATCGACCCTCTCCCTCAAACAGTTGATGTAGCATGCGTCGTGGATGAGATGCTGGTTAAGTTTGCTTCGGTAACACTTTCGAAGCCGCTCGACATCCTGACCATAACTGCGGTCTG
This sequence comes from uncultured Candidatus Bathyarchaeia archaeon, assembly GCA_964533795.1. Classification (GTDB taxonomy): domain Archaea; phylum Thermoproteota; class Bathyarchaeia; order 40CM-2-53-6; family CAYOZM01; genus CAYOZM01. Next base: position 74 of record CAZHMI010000045.1, on the reverse strand, counting down.
GAAAGCAACTGAGGGGAAGCATATGGTTACGTGGCAGATAGACCCGGACTTCGCCTACAACGACCCGAATCGAG
>CAZHMI010000044.1:0-15168 GCA_964533795.1 uncultured Candidatus Bathyarchaeia archaeon | reverse complement strand
GGTTCTAGGGGCATCTCCCACTAGGATCTTAAGAACAGTTCGGCTCCCGCTGATTAAACCTCTCGTAGTCATAGCGTTGATCATTAGAGGGCTGGAAGCTTTCAAGGTTTTCGACATCGTTTACATAATGACTGGAGGGGGACCGGGAGGAAACTTGACTGAAGTCATATCGTTATACATATACAAACTAGCGATAGTGTACAACAACACTTCATATGCATGCGCTGTCTCACTCATCATAATGGTCGCGATCGCGCTTATAACTAGATTCGCAATAAGGCCTCTTGAAGTGAAAGTAGAGTAATAGGTGTTAAACATGGCGAGAAGGAAAGGAGCGGCTGGAAGGTTTGCCCGTTACCTGCTCTTGATAGTTGTATGTGCGTGGACTTTAGCTCCGGTAGTTTGGATGGTCTCCCTCTCGCTTAAAGGTCCAACTGAATGGTATGCGCCGAATATCCTTCCGATGCAGCCGATTATTGACAATTATATCAATCTCTTCATACCGACAAACCCTATCGGCGGCAGCTACTTCTTCACATCGATCACAGAGCCGGTGACGAAACCTCTGATAAACAGCTTGATAGCTGCAGGCCTCGGCACATTATTCGCGGTCTTGGTCGGATTCCTCGCAGCCTACGGAGTTTCGCGTTACAAAGCTGGAGGAACATTCACGATCTTCTTTACACTTTTGACTAGGATGCTTCCAGGAGCGACTTTCGTAGCTCCGCTTATGGTCTTCTACTCTAGCATCCGCCTCATCGATACATACATAGGACTCATCTTGCTGTACACGGCTGTCACTTTAACGTACGCGATTTGGTTGATGAAAGGGTTTATCGATGAGATTCCTCCTGAATGGGAGGAAGCTGCGCTCCTAGAAGGAGCAAGCCCATGGACCGTTCTGAGAAAGGTGACGATTCCTCTTACAAAAGGAGGATTAGCAGCTTCCGCCTTGTTCATATTCATATTGAATTGGAGTGAATTCCTATTCGCTTTAGTCATCTCTGTAACTCAAGTCGGCACTTTACCGGTGCAGATCAGTAAGTATGTAAGCGCTGTAGGTAGAATGTATGGTACTCAAGCCTCCTTGGGAATTCTCGCGACGATACCATCCGTTACGTTAGGGTACTTAATCCAGAAACATCTTGTAACAGGATTTACATTCGGCAGGATTAGATGAAAGTAGTTGATTGAACAAGGATTTCGGATGAGATTTCGTGATGGCTAAGCTGGTAGTTAAGAAACTTCGAAAACTTTTCGGAACATTTGAAGCAGTTAAAGATGTCAGTTTTCAAGTGGAAGAGAAAGAAACCTTATGCCTTTTAGGTCCTTCAGGCTGCGGAAAGACAACTACGTTGAGGATGATCGCTGGGCTTGAGGTTCCGACGTCAGGCGAGATACTTGTAGACGGGGTGCTCGTCAACGATGTGCCGCCTCAGAAGAGGCAGATAGGACTGGTCTTTCAAGACTACGCTATATTCCCACATTTATCCGTCTTCGAGAACATCGCATACGGCCTTAGAGTGAGAAAGATGCCTGATGCTCAGATAAAAGCGAAGGTTCATGAGACCGCCGCGCTCGTCGACGTACAGAGCATTCTCGATGTTCCTAGTAAGAAGCTCGGTTTGAGTGAAATGCAGAGGGTAGCCATAGGAAGAAGCATAGCGCTCGATCCGAAGCTCCTGCTGCTCGATGAACCTTTGAGCAATATAGATGCTAAAGCTCGAGAGAGGATGAGGGCTGAGTTGGGGAAATTGCAGAAAGAGATAGGCGTAGCAACCGTATATGTAACTCATGACCAACTTGAAGCTATGACGTTGGCTGATAGGATCGCGGTGATGAGGAGCGGTTTAATAGAGCAAATCGGTACGACGAGCGAGATCTACGATAACGCTAGAACATTGTTCGTAGCCAACTTCATAGGAAGCCCCTCTATGAACCTGATCGAATGCGAACTCATCTACAGCCAAGAACGCGCAGTCTTGAAATCCGGAGATTTCACCTTCGACATCACAGAACTCGCCAAAAGAATCGGAGAGAAACCTAGGGGAAAGCGGCTCGTCTTGGGGATTAGGCCTGAGAACATCTCTCTTAACGTGGAGAAGACAAATCCGGAGGCGATGGAAGCTGAGGTCCAGCTCGTGGAACCTGTTGGAGCAAAAACCATATATCACATCAAGATAGCTGGAGTGACCGTTCTAGCCAAAGGCTACGCGATGCCTGGAGTCAATATTGGCAACAGGATTTGGGCTACTTTCATCAGAGATAAGCTCCACCTCTTCGACAAAAAGACTGAGGAAGACATTATCTGATTGAGGTGTTCCAGACGCATGGTGGGACTTCGACTCGTAAATATCTCGAAAGCGGCTGGGAAGAAGCGGATACTGAAGAGCGTGAGCCTAGAGGTTTCTGATAGAGAGTTCTTCGTCGTCACAGGGCCCCCAAGCGCTGGGAAGACGACTCTACTGAAGATAATTGCTGGGTTGATCGCCCCGGATGAAGGTGAGGTCTACATAGGCGATCGCATGGTGAATACGGTTCCCGCGGGTGAACGTGATGTCGGAATGGTATTCGAAGTCCCGCCTCTCTACCCGAATAGAACGGGTTTCCAGAACATCGCTTTTCCCTTGGAGATACAGAAGGTCAACCCCGACACTATAAGAGGACGGGTTGAAGAGGTTGCAGAGCTCCTTCAGATAACTCACCTCTTGGATAGGAAGCCTACCACCTACAGCGGAGGGGAACTCCAAAGAGTCGCTTTAGCTCGAGTACTGGTAAGAAAACCTCGGATACTTCTCTTGGACGAACCTCTAAAGAACTTGGACGCGAAGATCAGAGAGAGGACGCGAGTCGAGCTTAAGAGGCTTCAAAGAGAGTTCGGCGTAACAATGATCTTCTCAACTCATGACCAGCTTGAAGCCACGGCCGTCGGGGATAGAATAGCTGTCATCAATGAAGGTGTTATCGAGCAGACCGGTACGCCTCAAGAACTATACAATTCCCCTAAAACAGTTTTCGCAGCCCGCTTCATAGGGAGCCCAGCGATGAACCTCACTGAATGCGCCTTGAAGCAGATGGGCGGCCGTTGGGTTCTCGACGCTTCAGACTTCAATTTGGATGCGCCAGCTCGCGCGCGTGAAATAGAGCGTGAAGCGATGACATCGGAATTGCTGCTAGGCATAAGGCCGGAGGATGTTATTCTCCTCAACTCCCCCGACAACGGTAGATGCTTCGAAGCGAAAGTTGAATTGATACAGAACTTCGGAGATGAAAGAGTGGTAACTACTAGAGTTGGGAAGACCTCGCTCAACAGCTTAATTGGAAAAGAACGCGTCTTCACTTACGGCCAGAAAGTGTATCTCAAATTCAATGAAGAGAAAGCGCACCTCTTCCGCAAGAAGACCGGCATCGCAGTAATGTAAAGTCTTATTAACCGATGAATTTTAGACTTCAACTTGGGGAATTGAAGTATGAAGATCTTGGACGCGCATTCGCATTTAGGCAAGTGTAGAGTCTTCGACCTAACCGTTACCGAGGAAGAATTGATCAAGAATATGGATGCGAAGGGAGTAGACGCAGCTGTTGTCCTGCCTTTCCCAGGAGCTGATCCTCAACCTCCAGTGGATGTGCATGATCGGATAGCGACCTTAGCGAAGAAGCATCCAGGTAGATTCTTCGGCATGGCTAATGTGAACCCGCATATAGGTAAGGATGTTTGGAAGAAAGAAGTGAACAGATGCATAAAAGATCTGAAATTTGTCGGCATCAAACTTCATACAATAGGGCACGCGATCCTTCCAAACTCAGCGGACGGAATGATGATCTTTGAAACGGCAAACAATCTGAATGTTCCAGTTATGGTTCATACAGGACTCGGGATACCTCCCGCTCTTCCAGGTATGGTAATCCCAGCTGCAAAGAAGTTCCCAGATTTGAAGATAATTCTAGCTCACGCGGGCTTCAACATAGCCACAGGAGAAGCTGTGACAGTGGCTTCAGTCTTCAAGAACATTTACTTAGAATGCTCTTGGTGTATGGGCGGAGACATCGTTTGGGCTATGAATGAACTCGGGCCTGAGAAAGTTATGTTTGGAACCGATCTTCCGAACAATATTCAGACAGAGCTTGTCAAGATTAAGGAGGCAGGCGCCACTTCTGAACAATTGGAGTGGTATTTTAACAAAACGGCTTCTAAAGTCTTCAACATTAAGCTCTAGCCGCTATATGTATCTAGGGCATGCCGAATAGCGAGCGTAAGCTCTGAGTCAGAATACTGTTTCTTGAACGCTTAATTGGTCTGTGCACTCCAATCCTTCGAGCGTTGCTCTTAAATTCACTATATTACAACTTGAAGGTGACGATCCAAATGAGGCTTACAACTTTCGTTCATGATGAGCGCGATAGGCTCGGCGCAGTTGAAGGTGAAAGAATACTCGACCTGAACGCTGCTTACTCCGCTTATCTAGAATCTGAAGGTGTATCAGGGGCAAGGGTAGAGGCTGACGCGCAGCTTCCTGCAAGGATGAGAGGCTTTATAGAGCTTGGGAAAATCGCTTTAGAAGCCGCGAGAAAAGCCTTGGACTTTCTTAGAAGAGAAAAGTATTCTGTGGAAGGCGCGGTCTTCAATTTGAAGGACGTGAAGTTCAAGGCACCTATCCCAGACCCGCCGAAGATAGTGTGCACCGGTCTCAACTACGAAGATTACCGAGTGATACTAGGGCTTGAGTACTTGCCTGTTCCTCAAATCTTCTTGAAGGCTCCATCTAGTATTACCGGTCACTTACAGCCGATAGTTATCCCTGAAGGATATGGCTCAGTCTTCCACGAGTACGAGTTCTCTTGCGTAATAGGGAGGAGGTGTAAAGATGTACCGAAGGAAGAAGCCCACGACTCTATCTTCGGCTACACCATACTGAACGATATCACAGCTCACGACATAGAACTCATTACTAGGGAATATCAGCAATGGGCTAAATCATTCGACACTTTCGCACCGATGGGCCCTTGGATCGTGACCCCCGAAGAAATGCCGAGGAATCTCTATAATCTGAAGATTCTCCGCCGAAAGAATGGGAGAGTGGAGTGTGAATCCAGTACTAAGAATATGAGGTTTCACTTTGACGACATAATATCCTTCGCGAGCACGTTCTGGACTTTGGAGCCCGGAACCGTAGTCACTACTGCAAGCCCTCCAGCGGGACCTATCGAGCCCGGAGACATTATAGAAGCGGAGGTGGAGGGTGTGGGAGTGCTGAGGAATCCCGTCACATCTAAAAGAATTACAACGGAATATGCAAAAAGAATAGGCATCAGCTGACTCGTTTGGCCAAAGTCTATCCGCCGGAGCCTATCGGAAACAATGTGACGAGGTCGTTGTTCGATACTCGGATGGCGAGATCGTAGACGACCCTGCTGTTCACCGATATGAATAGGCGCTTCTCGTCAACTGCTCTCAGAATCTCTCCATCGCCCTTGTCCAACATCGCCAAGATGCCTCTCACGGTTAGGTTTGAGGCGTCGATGGTGGTCTCCTCCTCGCCAAGGTACTCAATTAACCACCCGCGAAAGCGTACCAACAAATTGTGCTGCCACCCGTGTCAGCGTCTCGGCAATCGTTGGATTAGAGTTTATCGATTTGCGATCTTGTCTCCGCCTCCGCGTACTAGAGATCAATCGATAACGCCTTGAGCGCCTCAGATTAGGTCCAGCTTCTCCAACTCTCTCGATACGTCGTCTAGATCGAGTTCCGCAAGTTTTTCTTTCGTTGGGCGCCCTGTAGCGCTGTTCCAACCCCTCAACACGTAGTACTCGTCCATCAGCTTCATGAATTTTCCCCTGTCTAGGTTTTCGCGTTTGCCGGTTGGACCGACAAAGTGTTCAGTCATTTCGAAATAGGGAATAACGGATTCATCCTCCTTTCTTGAGCGCCCGTGACTTCTGACTTGGATAGCTCTCTCCAGATTGAATATTCGCTCGGCTATTCTATCCAGATCGCTTTGAGTCAGATCCATCCCGGTAATGGCTGTGAACAGACGATGTTCAAAGGACGGCCCGTAGATCGTTCCTTTGGACGTGGTTATCTTGACGTAGTGGTCATCGTTGGAGAGGCTGTATATTCTCGGAAAAGCCCAGTCGCAGAGAGGCAGGGAATCCTTCAGAACACTTCGGTGTTGGTGCCATATAGCTGGCTGAGCCTTGTATTCGTAAGGTGTTTGTAGATTGACAGCCTTGTCAGACCCATAGACCTTCTCAGCTATTCGGTAGATGTCATCCCACTTCAACACATTGGACCAGAGGCTCACCCCTGCTACGTATCCATGAGAGGAGCTGAAGGGGTCCCTCGTGTCTGTCGCCATCTGTATCGCGGCCACTATCCAAACAGGGAAGAATATCGGGTTTATACGGTCTCCTCTTCCATCCCAATGTCCGGTGTAGCCATATGGAGCCCAGAACTCAGAGGCTTCCTTCTTCCCGATCTCAAGGATATCGGCTGCCCTGAGACCCCCCTCAGCAAGCGCGTTTCCCAACCTACCATCCCTGTAAGCGATCTTCTTGATCAAAGTAAACCAGAAGTCAGGGTTGTCTGGATCAATCTCCGCTCCGTCCAAGTTTGCTAGGACGCCTATCTGCTTCATTGCTCTGAGCCAAGGAACCGTGCCAATTATCAATTCCCACTGGTTAATTCCGTACTTGTTCGATAGGACAGCTGCCTCAAAACCTGCCCTGAACCCTGGATTCCAGTCATAGAACGTTCTCGGTGCACCGGGAAAGACGGGTGCAATGCAGTGAAACTGGCCGCTTAGAATGGTTGGCGAAACCACTCCTGGAACAGATTCGTAGTAGTGGTTAAGGGGGCATTGGACAAAGCAGGCGTGGCTACAGTTTTGAAGGCGTTGCCCGTAGAGGGCCACATATTCGGGGTTGAGCGAAGGTTTTATGGGTATGTGTTCCGCTGTGAGCATCTCCCCCTTCATCTTTAAACACAACTCCATCAACTCATCAGGTCTCGCTATCTTTACTACGCCGGTTCCATGCACAGCTATCGCCTTGAGGTTCTTAGACCCCATGACCGCTCCGAAGCCTCCCTGACCTGCAGCGCTTTCTGTCTCCGTTAGGATCACAGCAATGCGGGCTAGCCTCTCTCCAGCCGGTCCAATGCACGCTACCTTGACATCTCTGCCGTGTTTGTTCCAGACCATTCTCTGCGTCGAATAGGTGTCCAGCCCCCACAGGTCCTTAGCGTCGTTCACTTCTACTTCGCCGTTATTGATGTAGATATAGACCGGGTTCTGTGCTTTTCCTTGAATGATTACGCCATCAAAGCCCGCGTACTTTAGCTCTGATCCCCACTGCCCACCCATGTTGGAACGTGTAAACCACGGGGTAGGGTATGTTTGAGGCGCGACCCCGCAGACCACGGTTCTCCCGGAGGCCGGAGCTGAAGTCCCGGTCAGTGGCCCTGTCATGAATATCAGGCGGTTTTCTGGCATGAACGGGTCCATCACTGGATGGAGTTCATTCCAAGCTATTGCGGCGGCTATGCCTCTTCCACCGATGAATTTCTCGGCGTACCTGTTTGTGTCTTCGACCTCTGTCTTGCCTGAGCTCAGATCAACTCTAAGAATCTTTCCTATCCATCCATACGTCATTTCGACATCACCTGTGGTCGATGTAGCTTAACGCGTTTTGCGGACAAATCTCTACGCATGCTGGCCCCCCTTCTCTTCTGTAGCAGAGGTCACACTTCACGTAGACGTTCTCCTTTGGTCTGTGCTTTATGATAGAACCTACAACATTGAATGGGCAGGCTCGAAAACAGTTCCCACATCCTATACATTCCTCCTCGACTATCACTCTTGCACCGGTTTTCTCGTCAACAACCATAGCTGCCTCCACCGGACATACCTGCATACACTCCGGCCCTTGACACTGTCTACAAACCTCTATGGAGTTCACGCCTGAAAGAGCATCTCTCACCACATGTATTCTTGACAAAGAGGGACCGTTCACTCCATCATGGTACAGAGAGCAGATCAATTCACAGCTACCGCATCCAGTGCACTTCGCGGCGTCAACCACGACCTCGAATCTTGATTGAGGAATGTCCCGTGCGACCATCGAGGCGATGGTAGCCTTCTCCGGCATAGGCTTGACACTTCTCCTAGGGTTCTGGCTGAGAAGAATCGTTTGAAGACACTTCCAACTGTGTTAATCCTCTGAGTGCGTTTAAAAATCTTGTTTCATCCTAGATCTCAGTTGATCGACATGCCCCGAAGCGTTCTTAGAAATGCTTCTATACGTTTGAAGGCGACGGCGGCACCCGAGGCTAAGAACCCTAAAGATTAGTGATTCCTATTCACATTTAGGCTACTTTCGCGTATTCGAACTCGACGTGAAAGGGGGACAGACTAGTCGAAAGTACAGTTAAGACGGTGCCAACGAAGCAGTAGCGCAGCCTTCCCCGGGTCTCCTGACTACAAACATACCCATGATGGGATAATGAACCTGTCAAGAAAGAACCTAGGAGAACCTTCGATTTAGTTAACATAAATCCTCATCAAAATGAAGGAAACCAATTAAGAAAGGCGTTACTCGAACCTCGTTCTCACTTATCATCGTATTCGCGTGTCTTACATAAGATTGTTTATCATCGGTAGACTACTTTCTCCTTTCCCCTCGCTGCGAGGAATCTCTCTACTTCGTCGCGAGAGGGCATATTCTCCACGTCTCCCCTGACCATAACCACTAGCGCTCCTGCAACGTTTGCGACTTCCAGCGCCTTGCCAATTTCCTCTTCTTTCAGTATGCTCGCTATGAATCCTGCTGCAAAAGCATCTCCTGCGCCGATTACATCCTCCACAGGAACTTTGAAAGCTGATTTTTTCACCGTCTTATCTTTCGTAGCGGCAAGCGCGCCTTCTTCTCCCAGTTTGACGACCACTATGCTTGCGCCCAATGCGAGAAGACTTCTAGCGATCTTTCCGGGGTTTCTTTCTTGAATAAGTATCTCTGAATCTTCAGGATCTGTTAGAATTATATCCGCTTTCCGAATCATCGGCAAAAGTGTTTCTCGAGCCTTGTCCGCGCTCCAGAGCTTCAATCTTATGTTCGTGTCAATGGAAATCTTCACATTGTTCGCTTCAGCGATTCGAAGAGCGTTCAGGGTTGCTTCACGGCAACTTTCACTCAAAGCAGGGGTGATTCCCGTTACGTGGAAGAGTTTTGCTTCCGTTATGTATTTCGGATCGACGTCATCGGGACCTAGTCTACTTGCTGCCGATCCTTTCCTGTAGTACAGAACACTACTCTTCTCTGGAATTGGGTAGCTTCTCTGTATGACGTATAGCCCTGTGGGTGCTTCTCTATCGGTAATAACTTTAGAAACGTCTACTCCTTCACTTCGAAGAACTCTCAGTATGTATTTGCCGAACTCGTCATTTCCAACTCTAGTGATAAAGCCTGATGTCAACCCCATTCGCGCTAAACCGATCGCGAAATTTCCCTCAGCTCCAGCTGCATGCTTCTCGAAGTACTCGACATGTCTTATAGGCCCCGTTGTAACAGGGTTGAGTTGAATCAGCATTTCACCCATCGTAACCGCGTCTAGCATCGCAGCTCACTCAACAACCGTTAATAGCCCATTGTTATAAGGGTTAATCCTCGGTTCGGTCAAGCCTATCGCAGAATTTTAAGAACGTTCCTACCAGTCGCTATCTTCAGTATTCGCGCCACTGGTTCACATTTAGTCCTCATCATAATGACGATAGGTTTGCCGAGCTTCTGGCCACAAATCGACTCGAAATTGCTCTGCCCCTTGCTTATAATCAGATCCGCTTCCTCAAGTTCTGACAGGAACTCGGAAGAGGCTTCATCGAAGTTTATTCCGAAAGCATTCGAGCCAGTTGTAACTATCTTTTCCACGTAACGGTCGATTCCAACTTGATAAGCGTCTTCAAGCGTAGCATCATTACTCACAGGGGAATCTTTTACGACAAATGTAATCTTAGCTCCCTTAGAGGATAAGTATTCAAGGAGAAATCTGTCAAGAGCTATCTCTCCCGCGTTATCGCCTATGAATAATATTCTCTTACTCTTTGAAATCAACTTCCGAAACGCTTCGAAATCCTTCTTATTCAGCCCTTGTTTTAGAACTTGGCGATACACTTGAGGGAGAGCCTCCAGATTGACCTCGTGGTTCCCCAATGTAAAATCAATGATATTTCCAGCTATTGACGCTAAGATTGAGCGGTAGAGCCTTTCCTTATCAGGTAGCTTCCTTAATCCATCTGCGATCGAATGAACCAGTTTCAAAGCGATCTTATTGCTTCTCTTCTTTGCTTCTTTGTATGGGTCGGGATTGTTTGACATCTTGTAGATGGTTCGGTAGATGTCGGTTGCTATCCTCGACGGTGCTAGTTCGTTTGCCATTCCTCTAGCCAAAATCGGTATGGCTTTCTTCATTATCTTCTTCTGCAGAATGGCATCTCTCGTCGCCAGCCTTATGGTTCTATAGACAGCCTCTAGTGTGCAAGGCCCACAGATCGCTTCAGGTATCGCCTTCAAGATCTACATCACTAAATGGAAAAAAGGTGGGTTTGAATCGTTTCAGTACTTACTGGTCCTCTTCTCCAGTTCTTTGATCCGCTTCTCAAGAACTGCTACTTGAGAATTCAGTCTCTCCTGCTGATTTCGCATTAACGCGGCTTCCAGTTCAAGCCCTTTTCTTATTGCTTCTCCTGGGTCGGGACAGTGATCTAGGCTGATAACTATGTGCCTTGTGTTTATCTTGTCAGGTTTGATCTCTTCAGAAATTCTTCGGGCATTTTGCGGAGTGATACCGCCGCCGACTGATACTACTAAGCCAGCTGCCTGCGCTTTCTTAGTTATCTCCTTGGTCATTCTCATGACTTCGGCGTCGTCTACAGTCTTGCCGACCGATTTTGATAGGTCACCGCGGCCTACAGTTATCTGTTGAAGCTCTTTAGCTTCAGGAGAAGCTAAAATCTGATCCAGACGCTGGTATCCGTATACAGTCTCAATGTTTATGGCTTTGAGTAAGAATTTGAATTGGCCTTCTGTAGCTATTTCTTTCAAGGCTTCTATGTAATCCTTGAGCCCGTAATACGATTCAACCATCGGTGCTATTATTCCGCTAACTCCAATCTCGAGCATTTTTCTCATGTCGTTCCTAGCGTCGGGTCCGCCGATCTTAACCACTACAGGCATTATGCCTCGCGTTAGCTTGTTGAGATAGTCTATGTATTCGAAGCTGCAGTCCTCAACTTCCGTTCCAAGTTTCAATGCGATCATTCCATGCTTCTCTTTCATTTCCTTGAACATATTTCGCAGTTGCTTCTCGCTTTCGGACCAGTATTCCGGATACTCTTTCTCTTCAAATCTAGTAGGTTTCATCAACATTCATCTCACCAGTTCTCACGTCTCTTTGCACGCCGTTTTCGGGTTATGTATCTCCAGAAATCATCTTTTTAAGTCTTAGCCAAAATCTGTTTAGGTATTGTTATGCTCGTATGGATCGAGGAGAAGTTGCATTGACAAAGCGGATCGAAGGTATTGTTACAGCGCTAGTGACCCCTTTCAATCTTGAAGGGGAACTTGATGAGAACGCGTTGGAGAGAATTGTCGAGTTTCAGATAGCGAAAAGAGTTCACGGGCTATATCCTTGCGCAACCTTTGGGGAAGGCCCAACGATGACATTGGATCAACGCAAAAGAGTTGCTGAAATCGTCATCGAGAAAAGCCGACATCATGTTCCTGTCGTCGTTCAAGTCGGCGCAGCGGATGCGTCGACGACTATAGAGCTTGCAAGACATGCCGAGCATGTGGGCGCTGATGCTATTGCAGTTGTCACCCCGTACTACTATAACCCTGACGAAAGAGCACTCGTCGAATACTATAGACAGGTTTCAGAGAAAGTTGCAATACCGATTTTCATCTACAATATTCCTTATCGAACAACCGTCAACATTACTCCAGATATCGCTTTGAAAATAGTTGAAACGGCACCTCGAGTTCAAGGTATCAAGGATAGTAGCAGAGACTTCATGCAAGTTCTCGAGTATGTAGAGAAGCTTCCAAGGGACTTCATAATCCTGAACGGTGCTGATGCGTATATTCTTCCCGCGTTGATTATGGGTGCGGCTGGAGCTATGTCAGCTTACTCTAACGCCTTCCCTGAGTTATACGTTTCATTATATGATCTCTTCAAGAAAGGTGATTACGACAAGGCGCGTGAAGTTCAATTCAAGATAAATATCACTCGTAGAATTCTGAGATTACACGCCCAACCATTCATCCAGCCCGTAAAAGAAGCTATGAAGATGAGGGGTATCCCAGCAGGATTCGTTAGACGACCGCTCAGACCGATGACTGAACAAGAGATTGATGATCTCAGATCCAGACTGAAGAAACTTAACCTCTTATGACAGAAAGCTTACGCATTCACTTTCTGGTTTAGACTTGACACGCTTTGGCGAAGGCAAGAAGACTCAACAACAGCATATCGAACACTCATGATTTCTTGTTCGCTTTCACGAAAGACTGAACATAGTAGATCGGGACACTCAAAAGCATCAGCAAGCTTCCCAATACGGCCGCCCAAAGATCACTATACAGAAGAAGGATTATGCAGAAGATTATAGAAACGATCGCCAGTAAACTACCGAACGGCGCTTTGAAGACTCTAAATGTCGACGCTCTATTTCTTAATTTGAGGTAGGCAAGAAATATTATCACGTAGATAAGGAGCGTAATGTAGGCAGTGAGATAAGCTAGTTTCTCGAATGTTCCTGATATCACGAGAACAGTTGAGAATACCGCTTGGAAAAGTAGCGCTATGCTCGGCGTTGAGTATTTGGTGTCAAGTTTGGCAAAGAGAGTTGGGATCGCTTGATCTCGACCCATCGCGTATGATAATCTTGAGAATGTGAAAATGCTGCAGTTTAGGCATCCGAGAATCGTTATCAGGGCGCCGATATCTATTAGAAAGCCGCCGAATCTCCCGAAGGCAAGTTCAGCAGCCTCTGCTATTGGAGCTGATGAAGTACCAAGACGTTGCCATCCAATAGTCCCAATTGAGGCAACGGATACGAGAACATAGACTGCGATGACGATTACTGTTCCAACAAGTATGCCGACTGGAATGTCTCTTCTAGGGTTTTTGAACTCTTCAGCAGACAGAGCAACAACCTCAAGACCCATGTAGGGGACGAATGTTAGAATTAGAACAGGCCCTAGGGCTAACCAGCCGTAGGGTGCGAATGGCATGAAGTTACCGGGTCTTATGAATTGAAGACTGCCCAAGATGAACACGAGAAGAACCGCTATAGTTCCTAAAGCTAATAGGTTCAGTGCTGTCGCACTCAATTTGACTCCCAAGTAGTTTAGAAGAGTGAAGAGCAAGACTGCGAAGACAGCGATGAGTATTTCGAACTGTTGGCTACTAGGAAACATGTAGCTTGAATAGAGCCCAAAGCCTACAGCGAGCAAGGAGATAACTGCCCACGAAACCGCTGTTAGCGACCAACCCACTATTAAGCCGAGCAGTCTTCCAAACGCATCTCCTACGTACACATATGGACCCCCAGCCTTCTCGTACAATCCTGCAAGTTCTGCAAAGCATAGAGCCATCGGAACGGTTAAGGCTCCTGAAACGACCCAAGCGAGTATCGATAGCGGTCCGGCCTTAGCAGCCACTATTCCGGGCATGATGAATATTGTTGATCCGATTATGGATGTGACGACTAGAGCGACGGCTTCTCGTACGCCTAGCTCTCTCTTAAGTTCAGTCATCTTTCTTCACTATGTAAGCCTAGTCTGTGAAATGCCCAGTAAATTGCCTTGCATACCTGTAGAGCAGCCTCACCACATATAGATTTTTGATTTTTAGATTGTTTATTCTTGCCGCGAAATCTTTCACACTAAGACTATTTCACCCTTTATTGGCTTTCGCAACAACCAAATTCCAAATTTTATATGAAAGAGAATTAAGGCAGCGACGAAGACTAGTATCAGTAGATTTGATGTCCAAACTTGGAGAGCCTAATGAACGACATGCGCGAACAATTCGTTGACCATCCTTTGGTAAGAGAAAAGGCGATCGAGAGGAGACCTTACCAAGAGACGATCTCCCGTGCGTGCTGTAGAGAAAATACACTAGTCTGTCTGCCGACAGGCTTAGGGAAATCCATAATTGCTACTTTAGTTGCAGCTGAAAGATTGAGACTTTATCCAGATAAAAAAGTCGTGGTCTTGGCGCCTACGAGACCATTGGTTCTTCAACACTACAAGACTTTCCAAAACGTTATTCGGTTGGACCCACGTGAGTTCATTGCAGTTACTGGGCAGACACCTCCAAGTCGAAGAGCTGATCATTGGAGCAGAAAGATCATCTTTTCAACTCCGCAAGTCTTCATGAATAACTTGATAGCCGGTCGAGTGAGAGTAAACGAGGTCTCTCTGATAGTTTTCGATGAAGCTCATAGGGCGACCGGGGACCACGCTTACACATTCATTGCTGAAAGATATTCAGAAGAGCCGAATGGTTTGATACTCGCCCTGACGGCTTCACCCGGATCGAGTAAAGAGAGCATAGAAGCGATCTGCAGGAACCTGTTCGTTAAGAACATTGAAGTTAGAAGTGTATCCAGTTTAGATGTTAAGCCTTTCATTGGAGGAATACACGTCGAATGGAGGAAAGTGGCTCTCCCAAAAGTCTTCTCTGAAGTTAGGATGCTCTTTGGGCAGTTCCTTAGAGAGGAGTTGAAGAGCGCTAAAGAGATCGGCGTTATCGAGAGCGCCAGTATAGAGAAAGTTAAGCTGAAAGAAATCCTTCAAGCTTTGGAGAAAATCAGGAAGATGATGGCGGACCCCAATACTCCCATGGAGAGATTACGAAGAACATCGGTCGGCTTATACGCTTGTATACATGCTATACGGGGCATTGAGCTGCTTGAGACACAGGGCTTCGCCGCATTGAAATCATATTTCGATCATATATTGGAGAGGCTTAAGACGAGACCTCCGGCCTCCGTTAAGCTACTGCTCCAAGACAGCAGCATCAAAAAAGCACTTGATCTGATCGAGCGGGCGTCATCTGAAGGTTTAGATCATCCGAAGATTGATGAATTGGTCGAAACGCTTCGTAAGGTG
>CAZHMI010000043.1:0-15777 GCA_964533795.1 uncultured Candidatus Bathyarchaeia archaeon | reverse complement strand
AGGCTGGAACCATATCCAATCCAGCTTTCTCATAAGACAGCACGATATCGCGAGCCAGATCGGATAACTCTTGGCTGGTCATTCGACCTAATGGAGCTGAAACTGTTCGTCTACCCAGAATCCTCTCAATAGTGGACAGGTTCACCCCCAATTCAAACAACGGCACTCTATCAGGTTCCTCCAAATTAAGGGCCGCGATGCATCTCTCTCTGGAGGTTGATGCCACGGGAGTCTCCTCAAGAACTATTGTTCAAATCCTGCTATAAGAAGCAGCATTTTCTTAATCAAGAAATTATCTATGGAAACGAGATATTTTTTCTCTCCAAAAGGCTAATAAACGGTCTCTGGCAATTGTGTGGTTTGGAGGAAATCTGAAAATGGCTGAGGAGAAGAAAGCAACCAGACGAGATTACGTCAAGACAGTCGGAGGATTTATCGCAGGTGCAGTTGTGGCTTCAGCTGCTTGGGGTGCCTACGAAGCGTCTAAGCCTCCAGCTCCACCACCCGGAGGAGTGGTGACTTCTACTACAACGGTGACGAAGACCGAGGCTGGACCTGAGGTTAAGGGAGCGAAGCTCTGGATACCTCAAGGAAAGATATGGGTGCCAATTCTGAACAGATTTATGACTTTCGACGAGATCGTTGATGAGATTAAGAGGGAGGGCAAGGTCACTATCGCGAACTGGACCTACTGGGGCTTGGTGGATACATTTTTCGTGCCTTCTCTGAAGAAATATGTCAAGGACAGGTTCGGCGTCGATATAGAAGTGGAGATCTTAGGGACGCAGGCGGCGAAAGGAGGATTCATGTATCAACTTTACGCTGCGCAAGCTGCTGGGCTTCCAGCCCCATATGATCTTATGCATATTGAGTCGAACTTCATACCTGAGGCAATCGAGAAAGGGATCGCAGAGCCATTCCTTCCTTCAGCGCTCGTTCCGAATGCTAACCTCGTAGATTCGTACTTCCAACGTTTCCCCTACGGCGTCCAGTTCCAAAATCACGCGACATGCAATCTTACTGTCAATACGAAGTACGTGGACTTCCTGAAGCGATGGACGGACTTAGCGGATCCGAGGTTGAAGGGAAAGATTACTTTATGGGTCTTCACAGATAATGGGTTCTGGGCGTTTCTCTGCGAGGTTTGCGAGGATCTCGGCGGAAGCTACTTGAATCCGAATGATATGAAGAAAGGTATCGAGTGGGCTGCGAAGAACATACACCCCAATGTGCTGAAGTATACGAGTGACGAAGCCGACCTGATGGGAAACCTTGAAAGTGAGGTGACTTGGGTAGCTGGGTACTGGTGCTGCTTAGCTGAAGGCTACGCGATTACGAAACCCCACTTGAAGGCTCCTTTGCTTGATCCTTGGATGGCGAATCTGCCGGGGGTCTTCTGGATACCGAAGGCATCCGAACATCCGGTGCTGGCTCAAATAGCTGCCGATTGGGAGATAAGTCCTGAGCAGCAGTTCCCGAGGATCGAGGATTGGCCTGGGACGGGATTGGACAAAGAGAAATGGTTGATGACTGAGGAGGGACCGTTAAGTCCTTACTATGAGCAGTTCTTCCCAGACTGGGCGAAAGAATTGGGTCCCGAGGGCCTCTACGAGGTCTACCCCACCGTTGAAGAGGCAAAGACCAAAGTGAAGAACCTCGACTGGCTGTATGTAATGGCACACCAAGAAGAATGGGTTCGAATGTATGAGGAGTTAATAAAGTAGAGCAAACCCATATTCCCTCTTTTTTTGGCGTTATACTTTGAAATTCGGCCGACGCATCAAGACTCTTGCGATGCTCTCGCCTGCACTCTCGCTCGAAGTCGGTTTGTTCTTCATACCTCTATTGATGTTGATTATTATCAGCTTCACCGAGAAGGCATCCTTCTTTTTTACGCCGGTCTACACTTGGATCAACTATGTGGATATATTCAATTTCTATGGATTCGACTTTCAAAATACTATAACACTAGTAAGTGCAGCCGCTTTCGTCGACCTGATCTTTGGATACCCATTCGCTTATGTGATGATAAGAAAGATTCGACGTTTTGCCGATCTCTTCAGGTCGATAATGCTGATACCGCTTTTCGGGGAACTTTACATCGCGTACGGATTATGGTTCGTATTTCTTCCTGGAGGCCCTCTCTCCTTCATATTCGATTTCTTGAATATTCCGATTTCCAAGGCCTTGTATTCCGCTCCATCCGCCATCTTCGGACTTGCAATCTACACATTTCCGTTCGTTGTTTACAATGTAGGAATCTCACTTCAGGAGATAGAGCCTTCGTTTGAAGAGGCAGCTCGATGTCTTGGAGCTGGGCCTGTTAGAACGTTCTTCAGGATTACTTTTCCTCTGAGTTTTCCAGGAATGCTGAGCGGCTGGTTGATGAGTTTCGGGTGGAACTTGGGTGCTTACGCTATTCCTCAGATCATGGGCGGCGTGGTAACAGGTCAGAGGATAATATCCGTTAAGGTTTACTCTACAGGACTTGTAACCATGAATTTCGGGCTTTCTGCAGCGCTTGGAGTAGTTCTCGTAGTCATCTCTATGATTATTTTCTATATTTCGCTCAAAGTGACTAGAGGGGTTCTGGTGTAAGTGAACCGGAAAACCAGTATGTTGGTCACGACTTCTGCCTGTTACCTGTATCTGATAGTATGCTGTGCGATCCTTCTCCTGCCGTTCATGGTAACGTTAGTAAGATCTGTCAGCGTTGCTCAACCGGGCGGTTCAGTGGTATTCTCTCTTTCATCTTACAATGAGATTGTGGAATCATTCTGGCCCAAGATAAACCTGAGCCTTTCAATATCGTTGCTCACCGTTGCGATAGATACGTTGATTGGGATTCCGGCTGCTTACGCTCTCGTACGACACGACTTTCGAGGGAAGAAAGCTTTGTTCTCATTTCTAAATGGCGTTTGGTATGTTCCGGGAGTTTGTTATGCTATGGCATTGGTCCTCGCTTACTACTTCGTGTATAAGTTTTTCTTAGGGTTCTGGGGTTATGTAGCCGCATACTCATGTGGGTTCCTCTTTCTGATGCTCTTAACATGTATGGTTGCATTCAGACATTTTGATCCTCGGTATGAGGAGGCTGCTCGATGTTTGGGGGCTGGAAGACTTCGAAGTTTCATTCGCGTTACTCTGCCTTTGATAGGGCCGGGGGTGACAGCTGGAATACTTCTTACATTCGTTCTGTCATTCAATGAGTTCATAACAGCTCTACTTCTTGCTGGCCCTACACGGCTGATGACCGCTCCTCTTCGAGTATATTCCGACATAAGAATGTACGGCGTTAGAGAGACGGTGGCTGCGGAGGCCACGGTTCTGCAATTGATCTCATTGATAGTTGTTGTTCTCTACTTGAAGTTCGTCGGAACAAGATATTTGAGAGGGGTAATTCTGATCTGAGGCGAGAAAACATGACGCATGTGAAGGCTCAAAATATAACGAAGCGGTATGAGACCGTTGCTGCCGTGAACCGGGTGAATTTAGAGGCGGAAGACGGTAAATTTGTCACTCTACTCGGACCTAGTGGATGCGGAAAGTCGACTACGCTGAAGATCATCGCAGGTTTGATCTATCCAGACGAAGGCGAGATCTATTTCGATGATAGGAACGTTACTGAGCTGCCGCCTGACAAACGCAACATAGGATTCGTCTTTCAGCGTATAGCACTTTTTCCTCATATGAATGTGGAGAAGAACATAGCGTTCGGGCTTAAAATGAGACATCGCACGAAAGAGGAGATGGCGCGAAAAATCAAGGAGGTCTTGAACGTCGTTCATATGGAAGGATTCGAGAAGAGAATGCCCTCGCAACTGAGCGGCGGTCAAGCGCAACGTATAGAGATAGCAAGGGTGCTGGCCACTGACCCGGATATCTTGTTGTTCGATGAGCCTTTGAGCAACATAGACGCGAAACTTCGAGATGAATTGAAGTACGAGATCCGCAGGATTCAACGTGAGACAGGTAAGACCATGATCTATGTGACGCACGATCAAGCAGAGGCATTTGCAATTTCAGACAAGATATACGTGATGAACAACGGTTCGGTCGAACAGATTGGAACACCAGTTGAGTTATACGTGAATCCGGTCACCCCATTTGTAGCCAGTTTCATAGGCTCCAACAACTTCCTAAGAGGGAGAATCCTAAGTTTGGACGCGTCAACGAAGGTGGCGAGAGTTGCGAGTGACGGCATAGAGATAGTGGCTCCCTACACAAACGGACTGCACGTGAATGATCAGGTCCTTGTCTGCATAAGACCAGAGGACATATCGGTTATAGAAGAAGGGGAGAAGAGCAAGTACAGGAATGTCATTCATGGAAGGATTGACGACTCCGTGTTCGCTGGATTGCTTACGCGAGTCAATGTAGCTGTGAAAGGAATAGTTTTGAAGATAGATGTTCACGGAACAGAGCGTTTCTCCTATCTCAACGTGAAGGGCAAAGAGGTTCTCCTAGGATTCAGCAAATGCAGTCTAATAGCAGGCGCTACAGAAATCCCAGCCTAAAGCTACGGGCATATTATTCGCTAGGCTGTTATTAGTTCTATTCCAAGTTGATCGCAGAACTCCGCGAGTTCTTTTCTCAGATCTCCGTATGCTAGCAGATAGTGGTGCTCTATTCCTTGAGACGTCACCTTCCCTAGGAACTCGCTCACATCTGTGTCCAGTCTAATCCTTAACGGGTTTCCTCGGATTATCTGCTCGGTCTTCAAAGCTTCTCCACCCGCTACGAACATTCTGTATCGGCCTTTTAGGCTTCCGAGTCTGGCTAGAGTTACTCTCCCAGGTTTGAGAGGGAACTCAACTGTCATCCCCTCTCCCATGGGATGCTTCATCAACTTCACTCTAGATGCATCTGCTGCCAGAGCTGTCGCTGCTGCTCCGCAATGATACGTGAAGATTACGTTCTCTTTCTCGTCTATATGAAAGATATCGGCAAAGTAAGCTGGATTTCCAGTTAAGCATTGGAGTAGAAGCATCGTAACCGTTCCATTGACATCTGCTTCGCATCCAGCTGGAAAACCTTCATTTGAAAGTGTTGAGAGCGCGAAGCAAGATGAAAACTTCAACTCTGGCCAACATTTTACAGCGACCGCATCAAGCTCATAGTTTTCGACGAGCGCACGTAGGGCGAGATAAAGTTTAACCTCTTTCATCGCCGTCTCTTCATCCACCATGAGTGTTTCTGCACAGCTTCTCGTTGCTTCCTTCAGAACTTTCTTAGCTTCCCGATCCGATGCCTTGTTCATATAAGCAAGCAGTTCTGAAAGGTCTATATGGATGACTTCAGGTCCTATCCTGCTCTTAAGCAACAGTTCATCGAATGTTGCATCGTAGAATCCAGGTGCACGATATCCCACGAGACCTATTTTCGCCTTTCTAAGCTGTTTCTTCGCATAGATAGCTCTTGAAATTTTTTCAATCTCTTCTAGGGCTTTCCCATCATCCGGCTTGCCAAAGACTACTTTAAAGCGTCTGTCGGCTTTCGCGAGCGCGCTAGCGTTCATCATAAGTCCTACTAGAGATCCGCTCTCCGGCTCTCCTCCAAGTCTCTCTTCCAAATTTGGCTCAGGTATAGCCCACAGAACGGTGGGTATGCTTCTCTCCGTTAGGTTGGATATTATCGGGTCCTCGGTGAAAGTGCTTAGAAATATCACAAGAAGGTCTAGATCCGCTCTTCCAAGTTTCTCTGCCGCTAGCCTAGCTTCCTTCGAGCTCGTAACCAAATCTTGAATCGCAACTATTTTCGCCTTCATCGACTGAAGCGTTTTCAACATTATTGAAATGTTCTTCTTGGCCAGTTCTATGTTGAGTAACGGTGAAGCTGTTGAGACGAATCCAATCTTTATCCGGTCGCCCATCCAATCTAGCCTCTGGGTTCCATGAAGAATTGTTAAGGCGAGTCTAAAAGATGTTCCATGTTGATGCTGCTTTCTTGCATAGTGCGATCAAATCAAATAGTGGATAAGGATTAATGATTTCGAGATATCCTACATGTGAACAAAGCTACGTCATGCACGAACTAATGCAACGAGCAGTTTTCTGAGTCTTGCGTATTATGGTGGACGTGCGATACTTGATTTGGAGATGTCTATTAGAATTATGTCATTTATGCTGGGTTTTCCGAGTTCCTCATACTCTTCTTGAGTGATCTCCATATCGATCCTTGCGTCCCATTGGCTTGCTGTAGTGCCGTGCCCTCCGACGATGACGGCTCCTGGAAATGTTGTGCCTAGCGCCTGTTGTATCTGACTGATTACGTTCTGCGCGATCCTCTGCTCCTCTGTTTGGGGTATAGGCTCTATCCTCGCTTTAAGCCCGCGCCTTAAGAGTATCAGTCGAACCATCCCGTTTGGAAGCCCTATAACCTGCTGAACCTTTAGCTCAAGCTTCATAGCGATCTCTCCTTAGAGAGAAGAGAGGGAACTATATGATATCTTTGACGGTCGCTTGATCCTTGAGAATTTGAAAAATTGCTTTAGGTTCGAAATGGTGTGCCGCATTAGAGACTAGTACTTCAGCGCACCCGCTAGCTCTGAGATCTTGATATACCTCCAGATGATCCCGATGAATATTACAGCTGGAATAATGGAAAGAGTCAAAACAGTATACTGAGTCGCCCAATATACATCAGTAGATGTCGAAAGACTTGCGAGGAAGACGGGTATCGTTTGAACCTCTATCTTCTCTAAGACGAACTGGGCGAACATGAACTCGTTGTAGGATAGCACAAATGAGAACAGTGAAACCGCTACCAAACCCGATAGCGCGACCGGAAGTGAAATCCTCCGCATCGCTTGAAACATAGAGCACCCATCCACCATGGCTGACTCCTCCAGGTCGACAGGGATAGTTCGGAAGTAAAGCGTCAAATACCAGATACTGAACGGAAGAGTCAGAACACTATGGATGAGAATCACTGAGAGCAGTGTGTTCGATATTCCTAGTTTGAAACAGATCACGTAGTACGGAACAGCGAGAGCAACTGGTGGAATCAGTCTGCTCAAAAGCACGAAAACAAAGACTGGTGTACTGCCCCGAAATGTCGTTCTGGCGAAGGAGTACGCGGCCACAGTGCCTATGCTGATGTTTATGAGGGAGACCGCCAGCGCAACTACAAAACTGTTCAACATGATCCTAGGCAAATAGAGTATGTTGAGAATGACCAGTGATCGTAGCGTATATCTTATTTCCGGATCTGATGTGAATTCACCGTCGAAGAACGTATAGTAATAGTAGTAGAACGTGATCCCATGTGAAAACCACTTCGTCTCCTCCGGAAGGGTTCTCAGCTCGGTCTCTGTGAGGATGCTACCGATGAAAGTTGTAACTATCGGGAAGAGAGCAAAGAACACCAGTATCAAGGAGATTATGTAGAGTAGAGCTTTCTTTCTGGCTTTCAAGCTCATGCCTCCACGAAACTGTACCTGTAGATCTTATGGCCTGGAAGGACTCTCAGAATCACCATAATGACAATCAAAATTGTGATTGCAATCGTTATAGCCAAGGCTGCGCCGCGTCCGAAGTCGCCTAGGAGGAAGGACTCTGAGAAGGCGTAGTATGAGATCATCCCCCATAGGCCTCCGGAAAAGACGTAGACAACATCGTAGACAGTTATTGCTAACATCGCTTGAAACGCTGCTAAGATCACAACCGCTATCCTTATGAATGGAAATACTACATGTCTGAACCGTTGCCATGCGCTCGCCCCATCCACTTGAGCAGAGTCAATAAGCTCTTTGGGCACTAGTTGAAGGGTAGCCATGAGAATTACAACGCAGAACGGCAGCTGCTGCCAAACTTGAGCGATCATTATCAGAATTACCTCGACGAGCCTGCCCCGCCCTAGGAAGTAGATGGATTCCGGTATGATGCCTAGAGGAACCAATATCTTGTTGATCCAGCCGTAGCTGTGAAATATCCATCGCCACATCAAACCTGCCGATGCGGAGGGTATGGCCCAAGGTATCAAGATAAGAAACCTTACTATGCCGACGCCTTTGAACTGTTCATTTAAGGCCAAACTGACGCCTATTGCGAGTATTACGATTGTGACGACTGAAAGAACAGTGAAAACAAGAGTGTTCGTAACGGCCTCTGAGAAATAGTGGCTTGAGATTACTCCGGCATAGTTCCTTATGCCTATCCATTTTCCAATCGTTTGAGGCTCAAAAACCACGTACTTTACGAGGCTGAGATAGATTGCGTACGAAAAAGGATAGATCGTGAAGAATGCAATTAGCACGAAAACGGGGAGAATCATGAGTATTCCAGTTCTTTCCTGTGGTTTCATAGCGAATCGACCTGAACAGTCCTATTATCTGTAGCTCAAAAAAAAAGTTTAGGGAATTTTACCTGTCAACCCGCTTTCAATTCATTCCATTTGTCCGCCATCAAAGTTACGCATTTGTCGACGGTTATCTCTTTAGTCAAAGCCTTCGCTAGGCCTTCCCTAAGTATGAATTCTATCCATCGCCCGTACCACACTGGATGTGGCTCAGTGATTGCGATGCTGGCTTGATCCTTTATCAATCCAGCTGCGCCCTCTCCACCGTAGAACTCGTTGATAGATTTCACTATATCTGGGTCGCCATAGGGTGATAGGAAGCCGAAGCCCAATCCTTTCTCAACGGCCCATCGCTTTAGCACGCGATACTCTCCTTTGTAGACACCGCCGAAGTATTCGATGAAGTGGATCGCTGCTTGAATAACATCCTTCCCTCTATCATAGCACATCTTTGTCATGTTGTAGCTCTTGGCGAAACCATAGCATTCATGGGTCTTTCCAGGCATCAGCCCCACTCTAAATTGACCAGCTCTAGGTGACTGCCCAGGGGTGTTCATAGCAGCCAGATTGTACTTAGCAAGTACAGTAATCGCTCCTTCTCCAGCTCCCATCTTCTTCTGACCGTCAGTTTCATGTGTGGCTATGTAGTCTGGGTTTATGATCTTGTGCGTGTTTATTCCGTCAACAATCCATTGAAGTTGCTGGCGAAACGGAGAGTCTGAAGCGGCAAACACTGGGTTTAGATCTTCGTCGAACAGTCTGGCTCCTCGACCATACGATTGAGTCAGAAGGACGTACCAGTCGAATGGGTTATTGGCTTGGTATGAGAGGATGAACGGATACTTGGCCAACCCTTTCTTCTTCATGTCCAGACATGCTTGCAGAACCTCATCCCAGTCCTTCGGCTCTCGTTCGAAACCCACCTCTTTCAGCGTATCCATGTGATACATGAAGTTGAACATGTCCGCGTAGTACGGTAGTCCGTAGAGCTTCCCCTTATACGTGCTTGAAGCCCGAGCATATGGCGCCATATCATTCTTGTATTCAGCGATCTTCTTCTCCACATCATATTGATCCCAAAAGTCCTCTAGAGGAACCACCCATCCAGCGCTAGCGAATTCTTCCAGCCAATCCTCTCCGTCGTAACACACGTCTGTTGGAGTGCCGGTAGTAAACCTCTTAACCATTGTTGGGCGATAGTCTGGCCAGTTGAAATCGTACAGGCTTACTTCAACGTTCGGGTATTCCTTCATGAACTTCTCGGCATTATCTTTGATCGTTTCAACCGAATAGTTCCAAACGGTGAAGTCAAGATGTACCTTGCCAGGAGTAGGTGTTGGTGTAGGGGTAGGTGTAGGTGTGGGCGTAGGTGTAGGCGTCGGGGTTGGAGTAATTGGTGCCGGTTTTGTGGCTTCATAGATACCGTAGCCTGCGACCGCTACAACCGCAACGACGACGATACCGCCGATATACTTAACATAGCTTCTTCTAGAAACCTTTTCCGTAGTCATGACATTTCCCCAAAAAATACTCCAGAAGAGTTCCACTTAAAAGCCTTTTGTAATACGACGTTACACTGTAACACAACCGTTTGCCTCAGTAGAACCTGGGTAAGTCATAGCGAAAGTCTACCGAGAAACTTAAAGAGGCGCAGCCATAGAAGACTTAAAGAGGCGCAGCCATAGAAGAATTATGGAGTTTTCATTCAGGAAAGGCTATCGTTTTCAATGCGTTAAATGCGCAAAATGTTGCTATCAAGAAGCTCTTTCCATCACCAAAAGCGACTATAATCGAATAAAGGACATGCTGGAAGCCAAGGGCGTAAGAGTCCAAAAGGGTTCTTCAAGATCGTATCTCTATGACATGGAGAGCTTAGGCGCGTGCCCATTTCTCGAGGGAAATCTTTGCTCAATATATTCGCGAAGGCCCTTAGTTTGCAGAGCCTTTCCTCTCACATTCAGTTTTCTACCTGACGGTCAACCATACGTTAATCTAATCCGCTGCAAGGGAGTTGGTCTGAATAGCGGTGAACAGGTCGATGATTCATTTGTTAGCGAAGTTGTGGACGAGATACAAATAGTAGATCCAGAATTCCTTCCAGCGCTTAGAGGCAATAGCATACTGGAACACGAGTCTCTTCTTCCCTTCCTTGATGAAAGAAGTGTCACTGATTTTGAATCAAAGAGAATGTTTCTCTTGCAGATATCAAAGTGGCTATCCAGCAAGTTGTTGGATGGACAAAACATCAGGATTAAGTGTCACGTTCTTTTGAGCGTCATATTGCCTCTACTGGAGCATCACATGGGAAGGATTAGAGAAAGCTTACGGCTGAAGCCCCCGTTGATTCTTACAAAGGATGATGTTAGAAGCATTGTTAAAGAGGTCGATGAGAAGATTCCGCGCCTTCTAGAAGAAGGGCTTGGGGATGCTCTTGAAGCAATCAAGGAAAGAAATGTGATGGCCGTCAGAACGAATCAAACCGAAGTCTTCTGGGACGGAGAACTGAAGAAAGTCAGACTCGAAGACAGCCTGCCATTCGAAGACCTGTACGGAAAAACAACCCATGTCAAAGTGAAGGAGCTAATCTTCGAGAAAAGCATTGAGCCCGAAGCGGAAAGGATCGTCTTAGAGTACATTGATGAATTGCTCAATCGCGTGGGCCTAGGAGGTTTCCCAATGTCCGGGCCTCTTCTGATTATACTGTCCTCATTGGATGAATACTCCGTGAATCTTCACACTTATAGTCTATTCTACTCTCGCGATCGAGAAAGGATTTCGTCAGAGTCGATGGAGAGAGCAATAGAAGATCTCGACACAAGGCTCTTGATAAACAAGATATATCGAGAGCGTAGCCTGCGACGAGCCTAAGTAGGTTGACTATGGTTTTAACATCATCATCAGGTCGGTAGGCGAAGAGTTTGATAACATTAAGGCCAAAGGTCTTCAGCTACGTCCCGAAGACCAAGTTCTAGAAGTTTTCTCTTAGTCGGTTTGCTCGTCTTTGGATCCCAACCTCGAACCCTGAAATACTGCGGCAAAGTTTTATCGAGCTTTACCACAGCACCAGCTTTGGTTTTTTCCTTAAGCAACCGTTCCGGCAATGTATCCTCTTCCCTCGAACAGCCGTGACGCATGTTAAAGGCTTTCTTGAGATTATAGATTCTCTCACCAGCTTTCATTATGTCCGCGGTTGTATTATCGAAACCTGTCAAGGCGCTATACGCTTCTCGAAAGTTCTTCACTCCATAGGCAGCAGCGAAGTCAGCGAAGATGCACCAACCAGCAGCAGCGATGAAAGCCCACCAGTCCTCCATGATCTTCGCAACTCTCCCCTTTCCTTTTGTCGAAAATCTGTCTAAGCGTTTTCGATACCCCAAGTCCGGCCGTGTGCGTCCAGTCCCCTCGAAGAACAAAATTGGGTTGGCTTCCGTATGTCTTCCGCCTGTTGGGCTGCATGCGTAGTGTGGTCCACCCGCCTGAAAGGCTCTCGGGTCGTGCATCGCTATGTCCATTCCTTTCACTTGAATAGCGTATCGTTCAGATCCTCGCCCGACTATTACAGCGGCTCTCCTCGATCCTTCTGCTAATATGTTCCCAAAACCTTTCCTAAAAGCAATCAGATCTATGATCTCTATCATAGCGAGATCATTGCCGAATTTCATCTCTATCCCTCCTGTCCACTCCTTGTCGATGATTCCTTTTTCGTAGCACTCCATCGCGAAAGCAATCGCGCCTCCCGCGGAGATCGTGTCTATCCCATACAAGTTACACAGGTCGTTCGCTTTTGCAATCGCTTTGATGTTGCTAACGCCACAGTTTGAACCTAGAGCCGCTTGCGTCTCGTACTCAGGTCCCTCTACCCCATCCTCGATCGCGTAGCGTCCATTCTTTACTGTCGCCACTCTCCGGCATCCTATTGGGCAGTTGAAGCATGCCCTTCGTCCGGAGAGGATCTCTTCGTATCCTCCGGGATAGGCTATCTTCTCGACATACGGATCTCCCGGCCCTCCGAAATCCCCCCTCGACCAGTTGTAAGCTGGTACATCGCCAAGCTCCCAACCGGTCAAGAAATAGTCAGGAGTGCCGCCCTTCCCCAATGATTTGATATCTGCATCGGACTGCATCAGCTGCCTAACCTTTGAGATAACTTCTCGAAAGCGGTTCTCGTCAGCTATGGGAACTTTTCGGTTTCCTCTAACCGCCACTGCTTTAAGGTTCATGAATCCCATAACAGCCCCTAAGCCGCACCTCGCCGCAGCTCTATTAGCCTCATCGTTCATGACAGCAGCGTACCTGACGAGGCTTTCCCCAGCTTGTCCGATGTCGGCAACTCTCACCTTCATGTCGCCTAGGTCTCTGCGTATCGCTCTGTCAGCTTCACGCGCGTTCATCCCCCAATATGACTTAGCATCTTTGATCTCCGCTTGATCATCGTGAACCCATAGGTACACAGGCGAATCTGATCTGCCTGTGATAACAATCATATCGTATCCGGCGAACTTGAGTTCAGCGCCCCAAAATCCGCCTGCGTTGGCGTCGCCGAAATAGCCTGTCAAAGGCGACTTTGCAACGACAGTATGTCTCCCGGCTGTTGGAGCGATGGTTCCTGTCACCGGTCCTGTGCCAAAAATGAGCCTGTTAGCCGGGTCCAATGGAGCGACCCACGGCGGCACTTCATCGTACAGTATTCGAGCTGCTGTCCCAATACCTCCTACGAAGTTTCGGGCTAGATCTTCACTCAGTTTCTCCTGAGAGATAGCTTTCCTAGTCAAATCGACTCTTAGAATCTTGCCCATGTATCCGCCTATCATAATCCCACCAAGCACGGTCAGGTAGAACCATTTCGCACATAAGCATTTTCGTTCGGAATCGTTGAGCTCAGGAATATGTTACCTTCATAAGATTCGTTCCCTAAGAGAAGAATATGGGAGCGTAAGCTCGTTCTGCCGGGAAACTAAGCTCTTACTCTCAAGGGTTGCTCGTTCTAGAGTTTCCTCGCGAGCCACTTGATCACTTGTATCCAGAACCTTGGGTAGTGTTCCCATCGGATGAAGTTCACGGCCCAGTGCGGGGTCGCGTCAGAAGCGAAAGCCAAGGCTCTGCCTTTCCCATAATCCCACAGCGCTATCAATGGATCCTTCTTTTCCCCTATGGTTGCCAGAAGCGTAGCCCCTTGCTTGAGTTTTGCTCTATTATAGCCTAGGAACGGAGGGCACTTCTCCCATGGAACACCTTTCATAACCGGATGATTATTGTTAAGCACTTTAACATATGCTCCTTCAGGAGCCTCTACACGATCGTCATCAGGCATGAACTCCATTGGGAAAGCCTCCTCAACTGGAGTCCCGTGCCATCTACCGTGGCCGAATCTGCCTTGGAATGTTAACCAACCTCCCGTCATAACGAATCCTCCACCGTTCTCAATGTACTGTTTTATAGACTTCAGCCTGTTGGGGCCGGTTATAGGTCCTTTCCACATGCTTGGAGTATAGAACTCCGGGTAGAAGTAAAGAGTATCAGTTTCAACTTCGCAGAGCATTACGACATCGTACTCAGCTAACTCCTCAGGAGTTTTCGGAAATTTGCTGTAAGCATCCCAAGCTGTCATGTGGGTCACCTTAATCTCAGGGTCACTTTGCAAGCCGTCAATTAGAGGCTGCCCCCATACATGCATCTGGAAATTCTTTATCTCCATAGTGAAAGGAGAAGGTATAAAGAGCGGACCGACTAGGGCTCCAGCATCTCCCGCATATAGAACTTTAATCATATTCCAACACCTTCCTTCGAGCTTCTACAAAACTCTCATGACTCGAATTGACAAAGTGGATATAAATAGCTTTTCATGATCGCATGATCAGCGCCCGATAAGAGAGGAAATCCTCAGGCGTCTTCTCCGCTACATGGACCAATCCAAGATCGTAAGAGCATAGGCTTTCACTGTAGCCATGAGACTTTCGATCGTAACGTACTCATCTGAACCATGAACTCCCTCACCCGCAGGTCCAACGTAAAGAGCCGGCATCTTACCGTATAAGGCTACAGCCCAAAGATCTCCAGGCGCAGGAAAACCTAGCACCTTGGCAGGCTTTCCCAGTGCTTTCAAGTTTCTCTTCATAATCTTGACTATCGGATGATTTCTGTCGCCTGTATAACCTGGATGCCACCTTCCGATCGATTCCACTTGGAATCTCGCACCTTTCATTCTCACGTCTTCCTTAGCGGCTTTCGCTAGGAAAGCCTTCAATTCAGTATGCCATTCCTTTCGCGATTTGTACTGCGCTGGAAGCGACGTAAACCAAGCCTCGATCACGCATTTCTCCGGGGGTGTGATTATGCCTCCAACTTCACCGGCCTCTACCGCGGATATCATTAGAGGACTCGGAATGGGGTATGGATAGCGCTCCCACAAGGGATGTCTCGAAACCTTTGCTTGACGATGAGCCTCATAGTTGAATAAGGCTTCGATGATAGCCATGCCCGCGGTAACCGAGTTCGATTCGCGCGCAACTCGAGATCTTCCAACAGGTATTCCTGAACCTCCTGTCGTGGTTATCCTAAATAAGAGTCCTCCCAAACATCCTGGCGAAATATTGAGGGCCGTCGGCTCCGGGGAGACCACTGCATCAGCGCGATAACCTCGCAAGACGCAGGATAAAGTGCCGTTGACCCCTCCGAACTCCTCGTCGACTACGCTTTCCAGAATTATGTCTCCCTTCAATTTGACACCTGTCTCCATTACGCATTGCAAAGCCATTATCATCGCTCCTAGTCCAGCCTTCATGTCCAGAACGCCTCTGCCGTAGATCTTTCCATCCTTAAGTTCGCCGCTCCAAGGCGGAACGCTCCAAGTCCAAGGTCCGATCGGAACGACATCTACGTGTCCTGTTAGAATCAGCGAACGGCCGCCGCCTTCTCCTTTGAGAACTCCTACAACATTCTCACGATTGGCATAATTCCTTCCGGCTAGGAAGGCTGGATGGTCTTTTATGCCTTCAACTTGGTCCGGACTGAACCTGTCTATTATAAGGCCTAACTCCTTAAACTTGTTGGCAACTAGCTCTTGGCATTTCGCCTCATCTCCATCCGGAGGCCTATTAACGCTTGGAATCCTCACTAGGTTCTGCACAAAACCTATGATGTCTCGGCTTCTAGCCTCAACCGTTTTTAGGACTCTGTTCTTCAAATCCAAAAGATATCTCGTTCCATGGGGAGTATGAACTGTGACTACTTCGCATCAATATATCAGCGTTTCGAGTAACAAGCCCTTGAACGTTGAATTTGAGGGCGAGAGAAGACTTAAATTAGCAAGCAAGAGACTTCCTAACGATTCGCTATGTCTCCGAATAGACTATTGAGTGAAATGACTTGGGAAGATGCTAAGAAGGCTGTGGAAGATGATCAAGTGGTCATTCTTCCAGTGGGCTCAACCGAACAGCATGGTCAACACTTGCCTTTGGATACAGACGCATTCCTGTGCTT
>CAZHMI010000042.1:9170-16256 GCA_964533795.1 uncultured Candidatus Bathyarchaeia archaeon | reverse complement strand
GCCTGTAACCTCAATCTTGTCATAGAGATTATTTCTATCAAGATAATCGACAATCTCAATCGCCGGAGGAACATTATGTCCAATCACTAGGATGACAGGCTTTGACTTATCAACAGTTGCTAGACCTATTTCAACTAGTGGCGCATTGGGATCTGCCTTAGGAAAACCAAAGGCTGAAATCTGCGCCATATCAGCAACCTCCATCCCAACTTGATCGATCATTCCCGCATGGAATACCTTAGACTCAAAGTCCAGTTCGCTACCTTCTTGCCCTGTATGGGTGGCTGCGAGCAAATGGGTAATCTGAGTTTCAAGATAGTCCAGAACTTCTTGTAAATCTCCTAGGGTTCTTGGTCTGATGCCGCAGACCAACCGTGTGACTGGCGCCTCCACTTCAACACCTACAGATTTCCCTACATCGATTGGGCATTCAGCGCCATACTTTTCGATAAGGTGTTCAACCAAGTGTCTAGCGTGCCCTGTATGTGTTGCAGCTCCTATGCAACACGCCAACAAGACAATTCTGGATTGCTGCGCTGACATATCTAATCCGCAAGCGCCTCGTTTTCCTCTTGTCAGGTCGCATTTGCCCATCGTGCAGAGGCAGCAGACATCGCAAAATGGTAGGTATAGAGGCTTGTATTTTTCAAGTAGCTTCATATCCCATTCTCTAAGAGCGGTCATGGAGGGATATGGAGTGGGTCCCTCCAGTTCAGCCCACGTCTCATCCACAATCTTGCCAATAGTGATTTCCAGACCCTTGACCTCGGCAAGCTCACTCTTGAGTTCCTGAAGCCTCAGGTAGACTTTTCTGCTTGACATGGATCACACCGCGAGCATAAGTTTCCGTATAAGATGAACTAACTGTAGTTTAAAAAAGTAAACTCTTGAAACCTTAGGAGGTCGATCCGGTTACAAACAGTGAACCATACGCTTCCTAGAAATACCAGAGCCTAGGCATTTAGCCCCTTCTTTGACTGCAAGGTCTTTGAAACGGTCAACTATAGCTTTATAGTCAAGAAGTTAAGAATCTTAACTTCAATAGCCCGGTGGGTTACAGAATGTCGAGACATCTGCTGGACGAAGTCGATAGGGTTCTCGTATCCGAGCTGCAAAGAAACGGACGGACAGCCCTTTCGCATATCGGCAAGAAGACGGGTATATCGCATGTTGCGATCCGAAAACGTCTTGAAAGACTAGTTAGGGAAGGGCTGGTCAGTGTCTCCGCTGATCTGAATGTAGAAGCTCTAGAGGCAAAAATCGCAGCAATGATTGTTGAAGTTGAAAACTCGCGGCGACTCAAGGAATTGATGGAACTATTCAAAGATTGCCCACGAACCGTATTCCTATCCGGGCTCAGCGCATCCAACCTGTTAACGATAGTCGCGGGCGAAGACTTGTCTACGCTAGAGAGCGTAATCGGAGTATGTTCACTAAGAGTACAGAAAGGCATTAGACGGTCAGAGGTTCATATGGGGTCTTTACCGATATACCCCCGATTCCTGCCCATAAGGATAACCCCGGAGAAGAAAGCGCAAATCGCTCCTTGTGGTGCAAGATGCAATCAATGTGATAGTTTCGAGAATAAGCGATGTCTAGGCTGTCCGGCAACAAAATTCTACGATGGTCCGCTTTAGAACGCGAATAGTTAGCGGCTAGACACAAGCTACCAAATCATGATCGCATCGAGCGATCGTAGGCTCATAAATACAATTGCTTTTTGAGGTTGTGAAAATGCCAAGTCAGGAGAGGTCAATAGGACCTGTAAGAACATCGTACGAAGCTATGCCTTTGGTTGAGAGGCTGAGGTTAACGGTTCTTGTTGAAGATTCCGTAAGTATGGATAAGCCTGATCTAATAGCGAAGCACGGGCTGTGTTTCCTGATTGAAACAACTGCCGCAGGTACTAGTTCAAGAATTCTCATGGATGCTGGCCCACCGCCGAATTTAGCTCTGCAGAACGCGGACATGATCGATGAAGATCTGCGAAAAGTTGATGCGATAGTTATCAGCCACGGGCACTATGACCATGCCGGAGGATTACTAGAGATTCTAAAGCATATAGGTCGACCAACCCCGGTAATGGCTCATCCGAAAGTCTTCAATCTAAAGTTTGTTCTCAAGCCGAATCTGAAGTTCATAGGCCCAGAATTTGATCAATTTCAAGTCAGGACTGCAGGAGGAATACCACTACTCGCTCGCAACTCAATCAAGATAACGAATGGAGTGATGACGAGCGGTGAAGTGACGAGAGAGACGGCCTTCGAGAAAACCGAGGAGTTCTGGACACTGGAGGATGAACATTTCATTGAAGATCCGATCATCGACGATCAAGCCCTATTCATCAATCTCGAGGACAAAGGTCTTGCCGTAGTAACTGGGTGCGCCCACTCCGGCATCATAAATACCGTGAAACACGCCCAAAAGATAACCGGGATAAATGATGTCCACGCGATCATCGGAGGCTTACATCTAGCAAAAGCAGATGAAGAGACAATTCAAGCAAGCATAAACGAACTCGTAAGAATCGATCCCCGATCAATATACCCATGCCACTGCACAGGCTCCAAAGCGATCCACCATATTCTCAACTCCTTCAAAGATCGTTGCAAACCTATCCAGACAGGAGATGTAATTGAACTCTGACATGAGGTCAAATTGTCGTCCTAGGCGCGACTGACCTTTCGATCAAGTTCTAAATCAAGTTCATAGGTTTGCTCGTCTTCATAATTTTCGAAGAGTACGTTTATCAAAACCTTGACTTTTTTGGGCTTGAAAGCTTCATCATCGATCTCAGTACTGCGAGACGTATGCTAGCTATCATGATGTCACAGTCCAAGGATTTGAAATATATCTTCGTAGCCCGCTTCAAGAAGCGTTCACTCAAGCCTCTATGCCCTACATAAGTTCTGCGTACTTAAGAGATACCTTTTCTATTCTCTGGAGCGTTTCCAGATTCTTCTTCCTTTCCTCCAGTGAAACCTGGTATTCCTTGTACTCTTCCATGTGCTTCTCAAGCCGATCCATTATCCAGTTGAATATTTCTTTGTCCTTCACCCAGATTCTATCCAAGTCGTATACAGTGTCTTTTGCAACTTTCATCCATAGCGGAGCTGGAAAACGTGATCTCGGTGATCCGAGGAAGAAGAACCTCTCGTAGATGCTATCTCTCAAGTCGGATTCGAGATAAGCTATTCCCTTCTCAGCTCCAGGTGGAGATTCATCCTTTGTTTCTAAGTATAGTGTCGCTATAGGTCCAATACTCTTAGTAGGCCTTATGTTCACATCAACAATATTCAGTATGTTTGGCATGGTTATACTGCAGCTCTCAACGAGGCGAACTTGGGGCTGCCAGCCAGATTCGATGAAGAGCCTCCATTTACCCAGTATAAGTGGCAGAAGACTTTGTTGTCTCTCAGCGATTCGATCAAGGTCCAAGTCAATAGGTCGCCTGCTATGCACGTGGTCGTATTCTTCTTGGATGACAGCCATAAGCCCCATCAATGTCAAATCGTAGTACTCAACCTTCAGGCTCTTGATCCTAAACTTCTCCGTTCGAACGACTCTAATGAAGTGGGTCTTCTTAAGGTCGGAGACAACCTCATGTAATGTTGCGTGATCTATCTGTGGGCGTAAGCGCTTCTCCATCTGATACTTGCTGGCGGGTTCATTGAAAGCTAAGTATCTCAGGAGTTGCAGGTATTTCCCGTGGATCATGTTTCATGTGCCCTCGGCATATGTAGCCGTTAGAGCTATATGTAGCTCACTATCTACTTAAATCTTTCCGCATAAATGTGTAAAATAGGAGGAAAAGGAACGTGACGCTCATTCCCGTTAAAACCTGCAAGGTCTCAAGTAACGACAGTGTTCCACTGATCTACCTGCCAAAAGATATCCGAGATATCTTAGGTTTTGAGAAAGGCGACAAAATTCTGCTTTACGTCGATCAAGATTGCAAAAGGCTCGTTGTTGAGAAGCTTCCGCAGATCGCAAAGGAGGACAAACCGTCGACTTGACCTGTGACAATTATGGAGGCTTGGGCGCCGCCGGAGCCAGAGGCGCCGACTACTTGGAGCTGAGTCGATGATGCCTCAGAATAAGAATACTGAACGGTTTTCCAATGCACGTTGCGGAGCGTGCCTTTTCTTCAAGTCTCCGGGCTGTCCGATGTCGACTCTAGAAGACGTTAAGGAACGTCGAGATGCGGCATGCTCTAGCTTCTACGCATTAGCGGACCGACTCAGTCTTGAGCGTCGAGTGCAAGCGAACCGCAGCAAGAAACGCTTTCTAAGGATGGTTGAAGATCTGTGAGCGACACCATACAACTTCAGGACCTTTCGATAAGACCTTCATTTGAGAGAGCTTTGAAACCGATTCACCCAGCAATCGGTGTCGTTGATGATATGGCCTACGTAGGTGTATGGATCCCGTGCCAAATCGAATCCGTCGGCAAGCAGGGGAACTCGAAGGTAGTAGAGAAAGACCTCCTCTTCTTGGTAACGGATAAGCACGATAAGGTTCTTGTTAACGATGAAGTCCTTTCGGAGAGAGGCTGGCGAATAGCTCATAAGCCCATTCGCTTCGAGGATCGTTGGCCACTGGACGACGTAAAACGATACCTAGCTGAACTTCCTAATTCTATCGACCCCGTAAGAGTCTTAGAGCATATTCTAGACCAGTGGACAGCATATATGGAGCTACCAAGTCCAGACGAGTACCTCTATGAGGCGCTGTGGACTATTGGGAGCTATTTCCACCATTTGTTCAACTCCTACCCATACCGGTATGTCGGCGGCGTCAAGAGAACTGGAAAGTCGAAAGATCTCGCTCTCCATAGTTGCCTCGCGTTCAACGCCATCTTCTCGAATAATATGTCCACATCATCGATCTACAGGCTTATCCAAAACGCAAAGTCAACCCTTCTTATCGATGAGATTGAAAAGCTGAGTAACCCTGATCGGGCGCAGGACTTTCGCTCAATCTTGTTAGCTGGGTATAAGCGTGGCGAGAGAGTTTATAGGGTGGAGAAGAATCGAAAAGAGCAGCTCGTTCCAGAATCCTTTGAAGTATACAGTCCTAAAGTTCTAGCGAATATCAGTGGAATCGAAGAGGTCCTAGAAGATCGATGCAAAGTCAGCTTTCTAAGGCGTTGCATCAATAGAGCGGTTGCTGACAGAGAAATAGATATAAACGATAAGCGATGGCCTCAGCTCAGGTGCGGACTCTACAGACTATACCTCGACCACTGGCGCGAGGTCCAAAACTACTACCGTAAACTATGTGAGCTAAGCGAGACCAACGAACTAATCAACTTCCTAGGTAGCTATGCGGATCTCAATAAAGATCTCTACCTGCTTACAGCTCGCGAACTCGAACTTTGGAAGCCTATCTTTGCGCTTTCTATGTTCTTTGACAACAGAGAACCCGGCTGCTCTTTTCTCAAATCAATGGTATCTTTGGCGATAGAGGACACTAAGCAGAAGCATATCGAGAACTTGACGGAAACCGGAGAGGCACTCTTGGTTCAAGCCCTTTTGGAGATAGTCCAATCCGAGGATTGGTACCCAGTAAAGGATGTGAAGATCGCAATGTCTGGCAAGCTTGATGAAGAGGTCAAATGGCTGACGAGCGAATGGTTGGGACGTGCTCTCAGGCGTCTTGGCTTTCGAGAAAAGAGGAGGCTCGGGACTGGAGTCCAATACAAACTCGCACCGAAGGATGTTGAGAGCCTTGCGTTACGCTTTGCCATAGTGAAGGAAGTGAAGGATATGCACGAAGTGAACCCTGCGGGACGAAACGAAAAAGAGCAAAATACTGGTCTCGAGAAAGGAGGGCATTTCAGCTCAGAGGGTTCACAATGGACACTTCCTACACAACCTACACTTGAAGCAAATTGCAAGCCACCCTGCGAAAATTGCTGTTCTCCTTACGCCAAGATGCATCTTGTTCCGAATCAAGGCATAAAGTGGCTCTGCGAAAAATGCTTGGAAAGCTACCCCGGAAAGGTTTAATGTGTTTGACTGTCGCGCGGCCTGTAGGTTGCGAGATTCGAGGACAGGATTTCGAACCCCATAAGTGGGACCCTCTATCGGTACAGGAGATAGGAGGTAGATGACCGTTAAGGGAAACGTAAGCTCGAAATGGATCCGACTTGATGACTATCACGGCCTCGCTTATGATGGAGATCGAAACCGTATCACATTTCGAGTGAAGTTTGAAAGCCACTGGCTCAATATGGCTCATCTATGCCTTGTTGACCTAACGTGCTTCCAACAGCTCCTATCGGACGATCTTCCGCAAGCTCTTGCCAACCTCTTCAAGAAAGATCCCGTTGAAGAGGAGATTGAGAACCTTCTAGTAGAATGGCAGAGGAGCAAGACGATTTTAGGCCGAGATCTCTGGGAGAGATTCAAAGAGCAAGCATCCCCTGTAGTAAAGAGGCTTCTAGAAGAAGGCTCAGTTGAACCTAAGCGATCTAAGTTCGATTCTCGTGGAAACCTCATGGTCTACTACAAGCGAGCATTGGAAAAAACTGAAGGGACCTAACAAATGCATAGAGACCATGCCAAGCTTAGACGGGAGTTGAAAAGGCTCCAAGAGACGTTGAACCAGTGCCACCATCTAAACGTTGTATGGACGCCGAAGCGTGAATCCAGCTTGGATGGAGAGGTTAAGGGCGATACTATATACATTTATTCCTTAAGCTTCAACGGCGCTATGAAGACCTTACGCCATGAATTCTTGGATTATACTGTAAGCCAATGTATCGAGCCCTACAGGCAAGTCACCAATTCGTTCGTAGCGCTTCTAAACAAGCAAGCCTACGAGAGAAAGGAGAAGCTCGTCGAGGCTTTAGCCAGCCTGCTTTCAAGTTCCATCTGCCAAAAGAGTTCGTCTTGAGGCCGTGAGTTAGGATGGACGGGAAGCAGATCGATCGGATGAGCTTAGATGGGTTGCGGTTCGCTTTAGCCATGGGCTTGAAGGGTGAACTTTACAAGTATGGTCTCAAGCATCCCGATAAAGGAGTTGTCGATCCTGAGCTATAGTGAGTTTAGGGAGCTCCGAAAGCGGCTGATTGAGCAGGAG
>CAZHMI010000042.1:0-9070 GCA_964533795.1 uncultured Candidatus Bathyarchaeia archaeon | reverse complement strand
GATCCTGAGCTATAGTGAGTTTAGGGAGCTCCGAAAGCGGCTGATTGAGCAGGAGAGAAAGTTGGCCGAGCTTAAGAGGGAGAAGGAGAGGGGAGAGACGATGAAGAAGATCGTGGAGACCGGGAAGCACGCTGAATCGATTAGAAGTATCCTCACTAGGGAGAGCAGGATCTTCAAGGATCCGCGTTGGCTCCAGCCTTCAGCTGAGCCTGCCGGCGGGACGCCTCTCGCTAGGGAGAGGCTTCTCAGATATCTGGTAGCCGTCCTGTCCGAGGTAGTTAGGTTGAGATCCTGCCGGAACATCTTCATCTACGGCGAGCCTGGTACAGGTAAGACCCTCTCTGTGCGGTACGTGCTCGACCAACTCAAGAGCTATGCAGCTGAGAATGGATTCGAACTAGGCGTTGTCTACGTGAACGCTGGGATGACTAGAAGCCCATACTTCACTATGCTAGAGGTTGTCCGCTCGCTAGGCGTCGATGCGCCTGATATTGGATGGCAGTTCTCACGTTTGAAGCAAGAATTCGAGAAGATCGCTACGGTTAAGCCCATCATAGTCGCGATAGACGAGATGGAAGCTCTCATCTTCAAGCAGCGTGAGCCTTTGATCTACTATCTCAGCCGCCAGCCGAATACAACCTTGATCTTGATAAGCAACAAGTTCAGCGACCTCGCAGACCTACCGCCGAGAGCGAAGAGCACACTACAGCCCATGCCAGCCGAGTTCACGCCGTACACGCAGGAGGAAGCGGAACAGATCCTAGCTGAACGAGTTGAGAAAGCCTTCCAACCGAGAGTGATCTCCAAAAGGATCCTACGTAAAGTTGCTGAGGCCGCATCGAATGCCAGCGACATACGCGTAGGCTTCAGCATCCTGCTAACCGCCGGCTATCTGGCTGAGAAGGAGAGAAGAGCAAATGTTACGCTTAAAGACTTTGAGACCGCTGCGAAAGCCTCTGAGCTTACGCTTCAACCCTGAAACAGAGACAGAGACACACCCATACCCATCTCCTAGGGGACGGGGATATAGGGGAGGGGGTTCTTTGGGTTCCGGTAACTTGAGTGGGTGGCATCCGTAGGTCTGGTTCCTTGAAGGGAGAAAGCCTTGATGCCTCTGTTAGGATTCTCTGTAGGAGCTACAAGCTCTCCAGATCTTTTGATCCGCCCTTCCTGACTGTAGACTTGAGTCTGCTACTCAAATACAGATCCTTGAAGGCGAAGATTATGCCTCAGGCATATTCCTTTCTAAACTCGAGATGTCCAGAAGCATGCGTTTCCTGAATCAGTTTCCATTCTGCAATTGCCTGCGAGTAGTTCTCCTCGTCTATACTCAGATGCTATTGTCCACCTTGGATTCATTGGCAACTGAAAGCTCCGAGCGACTGCTAACAGAATAGTGGAAGGTCTTAGGTGATGGAATGGATAAAGACGGGATAAGAACGCTTAGAAACGAAATAAGGTATCCTACAGGGACATGTTCAACGCCTTATTTATATGTTCAATGCTATTGAACATTCTCTAGAAAGGCGCTGACTCTCCGGTAGGCGTCAACCCGCCTGCCTTCATCCATCCCATAAAACCTTGAGACAGCAATTGGTCCCCTACCATTTCCAGATCGAAAGTATGCTCTTATCCTCTTCAGGGCTTGCTCCAGAAAATCCTTGTCCCTTTTAGTCGTAGGCTCCTCTTTGAACCTCGTCGTAAACTCCTCTGCAGACTTGGTTGGGCTGCCTCCTGTAAATCCGCAGATCGCATATACATCGTAACAATCCTTCTCAAGCTTCAGCGGTCTTCCTAATGCGTGACCCTTCATGCCTACCATGCTTACTATATCCCCAACCTTCACGTTGGTCGACAGTTCTGAGCCATCAACCAGCCTACCGGAGGCTTCCGCTTCAAAACTGAACTTGAAGACTATGCTCGAGCCTGGGATTATGACCGCGCCTAGGTCTTCCTGCACCTTGATATATTCTTGAGGAATAATCTTCAGGGCCTCAGGCTCAGATAGGAAGTGAAGCTCTACGCTAACATTCTCTGTAACTTCCTTTTCAAATGTAAATGGATTTGAGGTATGTCTGAAGCCTATGCCAGTTATGGAGTTGCGTATGCTTTCATATCTTCTAAGGATCTTAGGCTTGAGAACTAGATCTACATCGATTGAGCCGCAGTGGCTAAAGTGTCCCTTCGTTATGAAGTATGGGGCCCATCCTCCAGCTAGAACAAAACTGTCACGATATTGTCTTAGAGCCTCATTTATCTCTATCAGGACGCCTAAGGAGATCTGAGTCTTATTAGTGTCGTACAATTTGTTCAGCCTGCCATTCCTTGGCCATCTTTTCAAGCAGTTTTCCTGCTGCTTCCTCGCCTCTGCCGGGATGGTTGAAAAGGTCGACGTAGAGTTGCACAGGCGAAACAATCTTTACTCCATCAACTAGCTTGGAACCGTAGAAGACTCCTTCATCGTAAGGCGTAACGAGCTTCACATTACCGCTTTTCTCCGTCGGCGAAATATTGAGGCTCTCAGTAAATTGCGCAAGCTCCTTTTTCCTAATATCAGGATGGATGTAGATGTGAAAGTCTGTGGGTCTTACGTGTGGCGCAATTATCCAAGCAGCGGCGTGCAAAGTGAGCGCATACTTGTCTCTGACTTGATCAGGAAGTCTGGTGAGTCGTGACAGGAAGACCTCGAA
Source organism: uncultured Candidatus Bathyarchaeia archaeon (assembly GCA_964533795.1). GTDB lineage: Archaea > Thermoproteota > Bathyarchaeia > 40CM-2-53-6 > CAYOZM01 > CAYOZM01. The sequence continues at coordinate 6,380 of CAZHMI010000042.1, read as the reverse complement.
TTCTGTATCAAAGGTATAATACTCAGAGAACTTGCTTAAGAAAAGGTAGTTGTAGGAGGCAGCCCACTGCCTAATCAACCTATAAGGGTCTGTGAGGATAAGCTTGTTGGATTCGTCTCTGCTCATGAATCCCATCTGAGCAAGTGAAGAGGTTACATAATACGTCATCCCGAGTGATACTCGAGCCTCTTCAGCAAGCTCTCTCAGCACCCAAGCCCTACTTGGTCGCATTAAAAGAACTCGGACTATTCGTGAAGACTTGACTTCAAAGATGTTGCGAACCATAGGCAGTCAATGTTCAATGGACTTTATAAACGTTCAATGAAATTGAACAAGACCCATATGGAATCTAAATTTCGCTTCGTTGTTCAACTGTTTGCTTTCTTGACGAGTATTCTCTTTGACGGCAGGACCGTTACAAACTGCCATCCTTCAGCCAGATGCTTCTCCAAATCTTCTTCAGCAACTATGACTTGCGGATCCTTCTCACCGCTCCTCATCTTTCTGATCTCGTCCTCGAAGAGTTGTATCTCCTCGTCCCGCGTTAGCTTCCTTCCAACATCCCTCTCCCTCGCAATCTTAACCTCTAGGAGATCTATGTCCAACAGATTCTTTGCCATGCTCTTCAAGGCTTCTAATTTCGCCTCCTTCACTATGTCACTCTGCTCCAAGGTTTGAGAAGCGGTACCTAGAAACGATTCACATTGCCGATAGCATTTCCTCATATCCTCAATCATCTCCGGCGGAAGTCTTCCTTTATTCGTGCTATAGCGCGCCTCGATGTCGCCCTTGTGGCCAGCTATGAACTGCAGATATGGATGGCTTATCTTTCCCTTAGACTCCGCAATTATCAGCTGGGTCTCAGCGTAGGCACGCAGCACATAGGGCCTCTTGTACACGCCGGCCTTCCGCATACACTTCCTGATCAGATGGGTTATCTTCCTGGTTTGAACGAATCTTTTGGTTCCGGCTCGGGGTCTCTCATGCGCTATCAAAGGACTTTCCGCTGTAAGCTTCTCTCCGAGCCTAATCCTCTCCTCCAAGTACTCTTTCAAGTAGGTGCACCCTTCACTTCCTAGAAACGTGAAGTATTTGTGCCGAGCCTTGCTCAATGTCGGCCTCGCAACCACCATCGCGGGGATCTTCGCGAAAACGATTTTTCCATCCTCAATGCTCAGCTCTGGCAGATCTTTCAGCATCAAGCCGTCGCTCCCATCATGGTTGCCCAAAGTCTCAGGCCTCAGATCGGCGAATGCCATCAACACTTCTGCAACGCGCACCCTTGGCGGTGAAGCTCTGAAGATTCTTGAAAGCTCATCCTGGCTTGGAATCTGCTCATTCTCTATTGTAGGCGTCGCCGTTGCATTACTCACCTTGATCCTCCTAGTTAACGTCAAGTCGTTATAACGCAACCAGTTCTTAACTGCTTTCAAGATGCCTAGAATATATCCAGGAGCCTTCTTCTCGGCTTCAAGCCTTTCAACCAAATCCTCAAGCATATCTTGGAAGCCCCTCAAGTCTTTCTTGGCTCTTTCAACCATGCTCTTCGGAGTCAAGCCCAATAGTTCGCAAGCCTTACCCAACCTACGTTTCGCAACCTCACTGGTTACAGGGCTCCCCCTAGCTAAGCTCCGAAGCCAACGCTTCACATCTGCATCGCTTTCAAGCATCCTATATTTGCTCTCGCGCTCCAAACCCCATCAAGAATAGCTATTCCAGCCTAAAATATAAGGTATTTGACCATAAAAAGTGGCGGGCCTGCGGGGATTCGAACCCCGGACCTACAGCTCTCCACCGTACGTCTTGTTACTTAGGAGGCTCGGCTGTCACCATCTGCCGCGCTGTCCAGCTGCGCCACAGGCCCTAATCTTTCTGCAAGCTCCAGCTCCATAAATACCTTTGTTAAGAATGTTGATCGACTTCTAGGTTCCAAGAGTAGAGATCTTTCTTGCTGCTTCCTCAAGTTTCACTTCAATCTCTTCACGTTTCGCCATATCTCTAAGCTTTACGATTCTCTTCTCAATTTCTCTTTGTCCTACTATTATCGCGAATGGAATGGCAACTGAATCAGCGTACTCCAACTGTTTTGCTAGCGTTCTTCTCTTTAGATCGAAATCAGCTGGAATCCCAGAACTCCTCAAGAATTGAACTATCTCTATGGTTTTTTGACGAACAGCATCATTTACAGCAGCTACGAAGACTCTAGGCGATTGGGATAGTCTTGGAAATATCGAAGCCCTCTCGAGTGAGATCATTAGCCTCTCAATTCCTCCGGCAACTCCCGTGGCCGGCATATCTCTCTTTCCATAGATATTGCATAACTTGTCGTATCTTCCTCCGCCGAAAATGGACCCTATATCTTCTCCACCTCTGTCATAAGCTTCAAAGACTATACCGTCATAGTATCCGATGCCCCGAACTATACTCAAATCATAAATGCATTTCTTGGATTTCCCGAACGCTTCGATAGCCTCAGCAAGCTTGGCCAGTTCATCATAGCCCTTGAGAGCTATTTCGCCTTTCAACCTCTTTGCTGTCATCTCGCTCAGAACTTCGCTCGGTTTTCCTCGAATTGAGGTGAATTCAAGAAGCTTGCCGACCACCTCATCAGTCAACCCAATTTTGCGAAGTTCATCAGCAACCTCATGCTTTGCAGTCTTGCGAAGCTTATCTATCACCCTAATACTTTCTTCTCGGAGTTGCTGAGAGGCTACGCCTAGCTCTAATAGGAAACCTTCGATCAGTTTACGATTATTGATCAACACTTGATATTCTTTCAAGCCTACGTTTTCAAGTATATCCATGCCTACTGCGATGGCTTCGGCGTCTGCCTCCTGTTCAACGGTACCGTAGATTTCAGCATCCCATTGGTAGAAATGCCTGAAACGTGCAAACTGTGGTTCATCGTATCTCCACATTCCTGAGAGCGCACACAGCTTCATAGGCTCCGGCAAATCATACCTGTTCGCGATCATCCTAGTCATGCCGACGGTTAAATCGAACCTTAAACCTAGATCTCTTCCAGCTTTGTCTTTAAACCAGTAGATTTCATTCTTGATATCTGGACCTGACTTCGCTTCGAGCGTTTCCAAGTTCTCAATGGCTGTCGGTTCCACTATTTGAAATCCGTATCTTCGGAGGACTTCCAGTATTCTGTCGTGAAGCCAAAGTCGTCTCGCCATTTCGGAAGGCTCTATATCTTTCATTCCTCTTGGAACTGCGAATACAGGTTGAGACATTCGCCTTTTCTTCCAGCCGGGTTCGATTATCTCTGAATTTCAGCTCCGTTCACTTAATAGCCTATCCTTAGTTTCATTAGAGACTAGATATCGAGTGAGCCGAGTGTGTAGTAGACTATATCTGTTCGGCGGTCGATGACCGCGAGGACTAGCTCCTTCCTCTCCCTAGTGGCGTACCGCAACAGCTTACTCAGTTTCTCTAAGTTCGCTTCCCGACCTTCAAATATGATCGAGACGAGTCTTCTCAAAGGTCCTTTTCCGTGAACCTCAAAATCCGCGCCCGAGGCTTTCCTAACAATGTATCCCCTATCCCTTAGATCTCTATAGACTAGATATTTTATCCAACCCTCAGGCTTTCCAACCAAAAGCTTCTTGACCAGATTCTTGAGACTCAATTCTTCTCTTCTCCTTCGTGTCACCACTCTTATTCTAGACTTTTCCACAAGGTAGAAAGCTTCGTAGGGAGAGAGGAAGATCTTGTCTCCTTTCAATTGGCCGAAGCCTTTCTCTCTAAGTTCCATGAGATGTTTCGCATGTGGAAGATAGATACTCTTCCTCTCATGGTATGCTTCGAGCGCTTCAAACAATCTTTTCACCCTTCTACAATGAAATGTGGGAGTTTAATATAGAGTATGCGAGCATACTTCATCTTCAATCAGTCGGTTAAAGCAGTGGTCGATTTGATTAGGAAAAAAGAGATTATGGAGCGGTACTTTCGAGATGGTTAGTTTCTACGATTTGAGGACCGTGAAGTGGAAGCGAGGAGCCGTCTATCTAATTGATCAAACGGAGCTTCCCGGTAGACTACGCTATGTAAAATGCGAAGACTACGAGCAGATAGCTGAAGCGATCAAGAACATGCTAGTGCGAGGGGCGCCAGCGATAGGCGCCGCGGCAGCCATGGGGATTGCTCTAACAGCCTACCACAGTAAGGCGAGGACAAAGCGCAGACTTCTCGAGGATCTCTCCGTTGCTAGAAGAGTGCTTCAGGAGACTCGACCCACTGGAGCTAACCTCTTCTGGGCTCTTTCGAGAGTAATGGAGAAAGCTAGATCGGTTGAAGGCGATGTTGAAGCGGTTGCAAAAGCCGTTATGAGAGAAGCTCAGCTTATCGCGGATGAGGATGTAGAAGCAAATCACAGGATAGGAAGATTCGGAGCAGACCTGCTTCAAGATGGCGATATAGTGCTCACGCACTGCAATTGACTTCCGGAAGGAAAGTCAGCAGAATGCAGGAGCACTAGCGACAGTTGGATACGGCACAGCATTAGCACCGGTAAGAACTGCCGTTCGACTAGGGAAGAGGATAAAAGTTGTAGCTAGTGAAACTAGGCCCAAACTTCAAGGCGCTCGGCTGACAGCATTCGAACTTAAGCAAGACAAGATTCCGGTTACTCTCATAACGGACACTATGGTAGGTTACGTAATGCAAAAAGGAATGGTCTCGAAGGTGATAGTCGGCGCGGATAGAATCCTCGCAACTGGCCATGTGATAAACAAGATCGGTACACTAGCTGTAGCCATACAGGCGAACCATTTCCATGTTCCGTTCTACGCGGCTGCACCTCACTCAAGTTTCGATTTGAAAACTAGGTTAGATGAGGTAGTGATAGAAGAGCGAGATCCCAGTGAGGTTGCGTTGGTAGGCGATTATCGGATAGCGCCGGCAGGAGTTCCGATACTGAACCCTGCCTTCGATATAACAGAGCCGAGATTGATAACAGGCATTATAACTGACGCAGGTGTGATTAGACAACCGCTTGAAGAGAACATCATAAGACTCTTCGGAAGAGAATGCTAGGGTGTCAGCTTCTTCGTTACCGGTAGCACAACTTCAACAGGAAGCTTGGCGACCTGCTCTATTTTGCTCTTCCATTCATGTCCGATCGATACAAGCGCATATATCCCTGTCACTTCTGCTTTGGCTTTCTGAGCTATCCTTATGAGCGCTCTTTGGGTTTCGCCGCTATCTATTATGTCGTCAACGATCAGGATGCAATCCCCTTTCTTCAGAGAGTCTCGTGGCACATAGAGGCTCATCATCATAGCAGTCTTAGCAGGGATGTAAACCTCCTCTATGAACTCTCTAACACCGACCTCCCTAGTCTTCTTAGCTAGGACGAGACCGACGCCAAGCCTATGTGCTAGGAGAGTCGCGAGCGGAATGCCATCAACAGCCGCCGTTAATATTTTCGTTACCCGTCTTCCTGCAAACTTGTTGATCGCATACTGAACAGCTCTCTCCATCAGCAAAGTGTCCGAGATTATCCCAGTATTGTCAAAGTATCCAAGTTCATCAAACTTTATCCTCTGTTGAAGTTCGCTTTCAAGTCTCAGAACTTTCTGAAGGGTCTTATTGATCGACTGCGCTCTATCTATCGTCGGTAGAACATGGCCTTTCACGTATCTACTGAGAACGGTCTCCGGCAACCCAATTATCTGAGCGAGTTCACGGTAAGTGTAATAATTCTTCGCCAAGTTCAGCAATTCAATAGTCATCAACTTGTACTTCAAGTCGAGAATTCGTGAACCCGCCTTCAAACAGATTCCTTCTAGTTTGACGATTCTAGCTCAATAACAGGTTCCTGTATAAGTCTATAACATTTTCTGTGCCTTTTGACACGATTCGATGAAAGCATCTACCTAAGACTTTTGACAACTCCTTCACTATCTTGATACCTTCCAGAATATCCTCTCTTCGCTCTTCCACCGAGCTTAGCGAAAGTTATTTGAACGAATCGCTCACGCTTCTTGATCTTCACTTTCTCTTTAGAAGAGTTGAAGAGAGCTATTGTGAGTTGCCCTCTGAAGCCCGGATCGACGAGCGCGAGGCTTCCTATTACCCCTTCTCTCGCAAGGGAAGACCTGATGTTTAGAAATCCAACAACTGTGGGAACAAGTTCAACCCTTTCAAGTGTAGCAACCAGTTCTTGAGTCCAAGGCTTTATGGCAATCGTTTTCTCCAGTCTTAAATCGTAGCCGGCAGGATTCAGGCATTTCTTATCAAAAGGAACTATCTTGATCACACCTGCTTTCAAAGCAGAGAGAATCTCAACGTCAGATAAGACCACAGTGAGTTCACATCCAAAAGAAACAACTTCATATTTCTCACTAAAGTGTTGACTTCAGGCAAAAACTTTG
>CAZHMI010000041.1:0-16300 GCA_964533795.1 uncultured Candidatus Bathyarchaeia archaeon | reverse complement strand
ATGATTGGCAAACAGTTAAATACGGATCTCGCACCAGAGATACGTTTTCAAACACTAGGAAAAGGATAGGTTCTAGAAAATGAGTTCTAAACGTCTACTCAAACCTCCAAGCGAAGTTCTTGACTACGAAAGACAACCTGTTCCATCTGGAATACGTCGAAATTGGCTTGAGATGGGGATCGAATGGTTTCTAATCGCAATCTGCCTCCCAGCCTTCATGCTGGGCGCTGTGATCGGGTCTCTCTACACGCTCACCGACGCATTCCTCGCCATCTTAGGCGGATCTCTGATCCTCACCTTCATCAACATTTTCTGCGGTATCGTAGGCGCAAAGACAAATCTGTCAACCGCCTTCGTTACAAGGTACGCCTTTGGGGACTACGGCTCGATCATAGTTGCCTTCGTGTTGGCGCTCGGTGCCTACGGCTGGTTCGCAGTTCAGACAGGGATGTTTGGCGAGGCTGTTGTTGCCTCCTTTAAGACAGGGATAGGTTTAGATGTTAACGTGACTGCCGCCATAATCATAGGCGGCTTTCTAATGATGACTACCGCTATTTACGGATATCGCGCACTCGTGCTCCTGAGCAAGGTCTCGGCTATACCCCTGTTCGCGGCTATGGCCCTCGGCCTGTACGAAGCTTTTCAGAAGTACTCGTGGAGCGAACTGGTTTCGATGCCGCCGCCAAGCGGACAGGCAATGCCCTTAGGTTTCGGCATATCAATCGCGGCAGGCGCCTACATGGTAGGTGCGATTATAGGGCCGGATATCACAAGGTACGCTAGAGGTCCAAAACACGCTGCCGGCGCGAGTGTTGTGGGCTTCCTTATAGGGTTCAGTGTACCTGTCTTTCTGGGAGCTATTCTAGGCTATGCTATGAAGGAATGGGATCTAGTCAAAATCCTGATGGGCTTCGGCTGGTGGTGGTTCGCTATGATAACGCTCATACTGGCGCAGTGGACAACTAACGATAACAACCTATACTCAGCAGCTTTAGCCTTCGCAAACATGATCAGAGGTGAGAAATGGCCTAAATGGAAGCTCACAATTATAGTAGGCGTCATCGGAACGGCGATCGCAGCTACGGGCATCTACGGCCAATTCGTCAACTGGCTGATGCTTCTGTCAGTCTTGATACCGCCTATCGGCGGGGCGTACGTCGCGGACTTCTATCTCTTCCACAAGAATATGTATGACTATAAGCACATTCAGGAGCTTCCTAAGGTTCGTGTGACATCCTTCATCGCTTGGATAGTGGGCTCAGCAGTAGCCTTCTGCACAAGCACTCCACCAGTCGGCCTCAATCTCTTCTCATTGACAACGATCCCCGCGCTCGATAGCTTCATAATTGCTGCTGTTTTGGAGATAGTCCTAGTCGCCGCTACCAGAGCTACTAGAGGCTCTTGGCCAGCGACCAAGCCACTATAACAGCCAACATCCCAAACCTCTTTCCTTTTTTTTTCATTTCAAGTGTTTACGCACAGGAGAATATAGCGAATTAAGATAGAGTGATAAATCTGATAATTATGAAGTTAGAGCATCTAACGTCAAGAGAACCAAAACTGCAGCGAGACCCGGAACGGAAAAGGCTGTGAGTTTGGATAAAAACACGCGTCGATTGAGTGCGCCTAGTATGTCTTCGAAAACCGGATATGCTATGCACAGACTCACATTTCTGAACAGAACTAGTCGACAACCCTAAGTTGCTGAACTACCTGTACCGAGAGAACGGATTTTAGCTTCAGATGGAAAGAGGTTCTGCAGAATCAAAAAAATGAAGGGAGTTTTGTTTTGCGAGCTTCTACTTCAAGAGCTTCTCTACTGGTCTGTAGCCGCCCTCGTAGCCTATCTTCTGAAGTATATGTTTCCAGACTTCGAAGCCTTTAGGATGTTTTCTCCATTTTTCAGACGCTGGCACACCAATTACCGCTATCTTCAGCCCTTTCTTTGTGTCCGCGTTCGTCAGCGGTTTCCCGTCAAGCCCTAGCAGACAGATCATGTCTGGAACCATGCATGCTGGTTTGTTCTCTGCTTTCCAAGCGATCATATTCTCGTTCTTGAAGTCTACAGTTAGTTTCTTGCCTTTGAAGTCGCCGTTTCCTTGAATAGTAGTCTTTCCGAAATCAAAGCCTGCAACGGTCTTCGTCTCAATCTTCGTTATCTCGCCTCGAATCAACTCGTAGCCTTTCAGAACATTGACTACCTCAGCGACAAGATCCTTCCCTTTCGCTTTGGCTTCTCTAACAGCTCTTCCAACCTCTCTAGACTTCCACATCACCCCTGGCTCTAGGCACGATTTAACTTGGTTTCCCGTCGCAACCCATGTTCCAAGTCCGGCGAGCATGCCGAATGCGGTGACAACATGCCTACCTATCTCTTCTGCTAGAGGTGCATCCATCGGATCTTTAGTCCATCCGACAACTAGGTTGCCATTCCTGTCCGCGAGGACTATTGGTGATGTCGGTATTCCGTAGAGGAAGTAGAGAGTTGTTCCCAATTCAGGTACAGCTCTTCCGCCTGTTCCATCCGCATCTACGACATCTAGACCTTTCGCTGCAGCCACATAGATTGGTGTTATAGTGTTGAATCCCCCGGTCTCACAGGGCATGACGAGTTTGAAGTTAACGCCGATCCATCCGTAGACTTTCTGCAAGCCTTCGAAGGCGTAGATACCTTCAGGCCCGAAGCCTTTCTCTTTTAAAGCTGCGGGGCTTCCCATGCCAGCGACCATTGCCACGTACTCGGTATCAGGAACTTCTTTAGGATCTACGAGGTTTACTTCCTTCTTGATCTTAGCGATCTCGTCTACTAGCTTCATTCCGTTGTCCGGCGATCCTCCGCCGCCGGAGCCCAGCAAAGTCGCGCCGACGACTGTGTCTCTCAAATCTTGAATTGACAGCTTTTTCATTTTTCATCACAATCGAGATTGTTCGAACTCATATCGTTTTTAAGACTTTCGCAAGAATATCTGAAAACGCAACAAAACTTGATCGAGATTGGAGAAGCAGGTCGACGCGCAATTCTATTAAATGTTATATATGGTACATCTTAGTCCTTCTTATGGAGCGGACAGAATTGAGCGGTCAAAAGAAGATACTGGACATAATGCCTGTGATCGCAAGCGCCGGTTTAAGCGAGGCCGCTGAGGATCGAAAGAAACTCGCTGAAGAGATTGAAGAGAAGACTGGAGGAGCATTTAAGCTTGAGATGACAAATATAGACAAAGGAACAGCATCCATTGAAGATGCGTACGATGAGGCACTTAACGCCCCAGCGATCTTGAAAAAAGTCAAAGAAGCTGAAGAGAAAGGCTTCAGCGCTGTCGTCATCGATTGTTTCGGTGACCCGGCTTTGGATGCCGCTAGGGAACTGGTAAGCATCCCGGTTGCAGGTGCGAACGAGGCTGCGTTACATCTTGCAGCTCAGATTGCCCCTAGGTTTTCGATAATCAATATTCTGCCAGAGGTTGAGCCTTTGGTCAGAGGTCTGGTGGTGAAAAGGGGGTTACTTCAATACTTGGCCTCGATGGTTCCGATAGGCATACCGGTACTTGACTTGGAAAGGGATCGCGAGAAGAGCGCCTCAGCCATCGCGAAGGCAATTGAGAAAGCGTTCAGGGAAGATGGAGCCTACGCAGTGGTTTTAGGATGCACTGGTATGTCATCTTTGCTTGAGATTGTAAGAAAGCAGCTTGACAAGAAAGGTTTGAAGATCCCAATCGTTGAGCCTCTCAGAGCGGCTGTTTACTCAGCGATAATGTTCTCGCTCATCGGGATGAGCCATAGCAAAGCTGCCTATATGCCTCCAAGAGCCAAACCGACTAAACTCTGAATTCCTCCACTTTCTTAGCCAAAAGCTTTCTCAAATTTTACTCGAGGGATTGGAGGTCGTAGTCCTTCCTCATTTTTTTGAGCCTATCTGGAGAGCTTCCTTTCATTCTCTGCATATAGTTTAGTTCGGGTTCTGGTAGTTTGCGACCGATGATGAAATCATTTATTCTGAGTATAGTGAGAGCTGTCTCAAACGCCGTCTTTATCACTTGTAGTTTCATCGCATAGAGGTCGTACATCTTCAATGCATCTACATCTACTATCCTTTTTTCAGTTAGATCTATCCCAGCTGATCTCTTACCTTTGGCATGTTCAGCTCTTAACTCAGCGATCAAGTCTATGCCCTTTAAATCAACTGTCTCACCTAGAAGAATCGGGAGATACTCAAAAGCATCCGCCACAGCGTTCACTGTCAACTGTCTCTTATCGGCAAATTCGTTAGCGTAGTCTCGAAGAGAAGCTGAGATCTCCTCCTCGAAGGCTCCTCCTCCCCATACCAGCCTGTCGTCCTCCCGTAGAACCTTCATTGTGGGAAGAACCCCTTTGACTACACGTTCGATATCATCCAGAAGTTCATTAGTGTTCCCTCTCAACAGAATGTCAACGGTTCTCGGGTTTCTGCATCCTCTAATGTAGAGCCAAAGCTTCCGATTTATATTCCTCTCTTCAACCACTTCGGCCCAACCTAGATCTGAGGGCGCGATATTATAAAGGTCGGTGATTATGGTCGCGCCTGTAGCCTTGGCTACTCTATCAAATTCTGGCGGCGGAAACCTTCTGACGGCCAATATGCCGAGTCGCGCTAGGTACTCCAGTAAGAAATCGTCGATTCCTTCCTCGACTATTAATACGTTAACTCCAACCTTGAGCGAGTTCTCTAAGAATCCCTTCAGTAAATCTTGCTTTGAATTTTCAAATCGAGCGAGTTCTTCAGGTTTTTCAAAACTTATTTTACGATTCTCGTACCTACCCAGTTTCCTGTCGAGCCTCAGACGGCCCTTCACCAGCGCAATCTTCGCATTTTTGACCACTCTCGGCATATCCATGTGAGGAATCTCCTTGGAAAGAATGAGACCGTCTATGATTTCTGACTCTGAGAGCGAGCCGCCGAGTATCTTCTTGAAATCAACGACCTCCGATCGCTCTGAACTTGATAGACTTTCAATTCCAACGATCTTGACTAGTTGGGAGATCAATCCTGATAGATGCTCTTCATCGTATGTTGGCAGCTTCCCTGAGAGAGATCTTCTGAGAAGAAGCTTGATGAATTCTTTTTCATCTAATTTCGAACGTATAGCAAGCTTATTTGCGGTATCCAGGACTTTGTCGAATGCAATTAGGAGTCCATCTGTTATCGTGTTCGGATGGACACCGAGATCAACAAGCTGTTGGCATTCCTCCAGAATCTTTCCAGCTAGGATAACTGTTGATGCTGCTCCTCCTCCACATTCTCTGTACGTGGCGATTGCTGCGCCGGCCATGAGTTGAGCCGCTGGATGGCTTAAAGGCGTCTTTCTTAGCGCCGTCAAGAGATCGCTCGTTACATAGGTTACCCCTCCCTCCGATATCATCTTGATCATTCGGTACGGGCCGAATAGATCCTTTACATACTCTACCATGACTTGCGCTACCTGGATGTTCTCTCGTAGCGCCTCTCTCCCAGTCTTCCTTGTTGCACCTTTGCTCAGCACGTATACTGGTTTTCCATCCTCATAGATGTCCGGGAGCGGAACCCTTTCGTGATCCAAGGGTCTGCGAGTGCTATCGAGCTTCATCTATTTGTCAAGCCGATTGGAGTCTTCTGATCGTTAATACATGATTTCTCGAGAGTTCAAATGCTAAGCTTTTGCAAGTGCTTCTTCGAGATCTGTGATCAAGTCGCCTACTCCCTCGAGACCAACAGACAGCCGAATCATCCTATTGTTCAAGCCGATTTTGGCTAATTCGTCTTGTGATAGATAGTAGTGAGATGAGTACACTGGCATTGAGACGAGTGATTCCACGCCTCCGAGGCTGAGGCCGTGAATGATTAATCTTAGGTTCTCAATCATTGTTATAGCTGCTTTTTCGCTTTCAACTTCGAAGCAGATCATCCCGCCGTAACCTTGCATCTGCCTTTTTGCCAGATCGTGTTGAGGGTGGCTTTCTAAGCCGGGATAGTAAACTCTTTTGATCCTTTTGTGTGCTTCAAGAAATTTTGCGAGTTCCATTGCGTTTGAGTTGTGTCGCTCCATCCGTATAGCCAGAGTCTTGACCCCTCTCAATGTGAGATATGCGGCGAATGGGTCTACAGTGGCGCCGTAGCATTTGAGCGTCTTCCTAGCTTGGGCTATGAAGTCAGCGTCCCCTACAATGGCGCCGCCTATTAGGTCATTGTGTCCTCCATAGTATTTCGTTGTGCTTATGACAACGATGTCGGCTCCCATTCGCATAGGCACTTGATTTCTAGGGGTTGCGAAAGTATTGTCCACGATCAACCTGATATCATGTTTCTTGGCTATCTCTACCGCTTGCTTCAGATCCGTCAGCCTGAGGTCAGGGTTGCTGGGCGTCTCAACGTAGAGAACCTTCGTTCTCTCAGAGATGATTTGTTCAGCTTTCCCGATATCGCGTGTTTCGACGAATGTTGTTTTGATGCCTAGAGACTGCAATTCATGTCTGAGAAATGTGTAGGTTCCTCCGTAGACCATGTCCGTCGATACGATCTCATCTCCTTGAGAGACAAGTGTCAGGATCGCCGTGGTTATCGCAGCCATCCCGGAAGACAAGGCTAGGGCATCTTCACCCTCCTCTAGTGACGCAATCTTCTTCTCCAGTACGCGTTGAGTCGGAGCCACGGGTCTTGTGTACATGTAGCCTTCTGCTCCGTCTTCCCTCCCCTTCTGGTAGGCGATAACATCCTTCATAGAGTCGAATGCGTAGACTGCCGATTGGTAGATCGGGGTTGGAATAGACTTGGTGGTCGGGTCGGGCTGTTCTCCTGAGTGAATGCATCGGGTGTAGATATCTTGATTCTTTCTCAATCTCACTCATCTGACGGAATCTATTGGTGCAAAACATTCTTAAGGATAAACGTTCAGATCGCAAGCTCACATAATATGCGGTTTAATCGAATTCGCGCCTAGACAGTTATTCTCTAAGCGAAGGGGGATAGGTTATCGGTTTTTTCGGAGGTTCAGGAAAGCCCAGTTTGCTATGCGTTAGATTCAAGCTTACAAGGATTTCGGCGATCTTCAAAGCTGCCAATGTGGGGTCAACGACTGGAACGCCAACTCTCTCTTGAAGTTTGTATTTCTGTGCGGTTTCAGAGAGGCCTGTGCAGCCTAGAACGAGAACATCAGCCCCGTCCTCTTTGATGGCTTTCTTGCCTTCCTTGACGAGACGGTCTATTGTTATCTTCTGGTCCTCATTAATGTCGAGGACCATCAGTCCAGTGTTGCGTATGGAAGCGAACTTGTAGCCGAAGCCCAGTTCATGTATGCTCGAGGTGAGAAGCTTCGTAACCGGTAGTCCGCCGACGGTGATGACTGAGAACCTTGTTCCTAACATGCATGCTAAATGAAGCGCAGATTCCCTAGGGCCAACCACAGGAATCTTCACAGCTTCTCTAGCCGCTTTCAAACTTGGATCGCCGAAACAGTCTATCATGGCGGCGTCGTAGCCTTTCTTCTCGCCTTTCATAACCTCATCTACGATGTATGGGGCGTTGAAGTTCTCATCAAAATATGACTCTATGGAATGCGTTCCATACTTGATTCTTACTACGTCAACCTTGAATCCCTTGGAGACATAGCTGTTAAGTAACTTCCGGTGCGGTTCAATGAAAAGGTCCGTTGCCGTAGGCCAAACATCCAAGATCTTATGCATAGACTATTCACTTTGCTTTATGGAATAGTAGTGATAATGCGGGGTTTGAAATAAAAAAGCGATTGTTAATTTCAGCCGCTATTCTGGAATCTGGAGAGGCGGGAGAACTAGTTGCAGTTTACCTTCTCGGTTTCTCCTTCTTGCCGCTCAGTAGAGCTTGAAGTGATACACCATTGACCTTGAAGACTGAGAACCTTATGCCTGGAATATCTCCCATGCTTTTTCCTTCAGCTCCACCTATTCCCTGAATATGGACTTCATCATGTTCATCTATGAAGTTTAGAGCACCGTCTCCGGGCAGGAAGGCGGTGATAACTTTTCCAGTGCTTATGAGTTGGACGCGTACAGCTTTTCTAACCGCGCTGTTCGGCTGCCTGCACTCCACTCCAACCTTTTCTAGGACTATGCCGCGCCCTTGAGGTGCGCCGTGTAGAGGGTCTGCCTTGTAGTCCAGTCCTAACATTCGCCTCTTGAATGGGGCATACTTCCATCTGAGCTTCTTGCGTCTTCTCCGCAGCTTCCTCGCCGCGAAGAGCCCTGTCGAAGTCTTCCCCATTTTCTCTCACGTTCTTGAATGCAGCCTTCTTCTTTGAAAGAAGCTCTCGCTTATTTATCTTTTGCCAAAATGAAGGAGAGTTTCCGGCAAAATAATTTATCAAGCTTGAGCCCGTAAGTAAGAATTCGAATGTTGGAGAACGCTTTCGATGAGGCTTGAAGAACTGGGCAGAGGGATCGCTGAGATTGAGATACTCTATTGGAGCGATGCTTATCTCAGAACTTTCGAAGAAAATATTGTTCGTTTGGAAGCTGATGAGAAGAAGCATTTCTACGTGATTCTTGACCGAACAGCTTTCCACCCGAAAAGCGGCGGTCAACCCTCAGATAGAGGCGTCATAGAGGGAGAACGCTTCAAGATTGAGGTTAAGAAGGCGATGCTCGCTGGAAGCGTTATCGTACATTGGGGTAGACTCTTAGAAGGTTCGCCTAACGTTGGGAAAGTGAAAGCTGAGATCGATTGGGTTTGGCGTTATCTTCTGATGCGTAGGCATACGGCTGCGCATCTTCTCGACCACTGTTTAACCACGGTTACAAGTAGGAGGGTTGAGACAACCGACTCATGGCTTGGCGATGAGTGCTACGTGGGATATAAAGGTGAGCCGCTATCGATTGAAGACTTGAAGAAGGCTGAGGAGCTTGAGAACAGGTTGATCGAGCAGGGCGCCGCTGTCAAGATTGAGAAGGTTTCATATGAGGAGTTGAAAGAGAGAGCGTCTGAGGCTCCGAATATCTATCGCTTACCAACATTGGAGTCTTTCAGGATAGTTGAGATAGAGGGATGCGAACCGATACCTTGCGGAGGTACACACTTAAGGAACATATCTGAGATAGGGCGTTTCATCTTGAAGAACGCTATAAAGACTGATCTTGGATTCAAAGTCTACTATGATGTTCAGTAGCAACGGTGTTGATCATTTTGGATTGTGTGGCGGGAATCGATGGCGGCGCAACGAAGACGATATGTATAATAGCAGACAGTCATGGTAAGATTGTTGGAAGAGGCGTAAGCGGCTCTTCAAACTATCATAACGTCGGCATCTCAAACGCGAAGAAAGCTCTTCTTCAATCGATTAAGAGAGCAGCCTCTAACGCTGGTCTTGGAAGATTAAGATTCAAAGTTGCATGTTTCGGCATGGCCGGTTTAGACTCTCCATACGATAGAAAGATTATTCCCAAGTTCATTCGAGGCGGGATCAAATTCTGCGAGAAGATCATAGTCGTTCACGACTCGGTTATAGCGCTATACGGTGCCACAGGCGGGGCGCCCGGTTTAATCGTTGAGGCTGGGACCGGGTCCTTTGGTGCTGGTTTGAATAAACGAGGAGAGATTAAACGTGTCGGCGGATGGGGCAACATAGTAGGAGATGAAGGGAGCGCTTATGAGATAGGTCGTCAAGCGCTGAAAGCTTTACTGCGGTCTTATGACGGCCGAGAAATCAAGACTCTTCTTACGGCGAAGATAATGAAGTTTCTGAAGCTTCGGGCTGAGGAGGACTTGGGGCAGAGAGTCTACGCGGAAAGGATGAGCGTAGCTGAGATAGCTGCTGTTGCCCCCCTAGTCGTTGAGGCTGCCGATGAAGGAGATGAAGTGGCGAAGAGGATACTCGCTGAAGCCGGAAGAGAACTTGCAATTCACGCGATAGCTATAGCCAAAGCCTTGGGGATGGAGAATGAGGAAGTGGAAGTCTATACGACTGGAGGTGTCTTTAAAGCTGGCAGTCATGTTTTCAAGCCCTTTGAAGAAGAAATCAAGAAGGTCATGCCTAGAGCGAGATTGGCTTCGCCTAGGTTTGAGCCTGCTATGGGCGCGGTACTCTTGGCGTTAAGAGAGTTGAAAGAGAAGAAGTAGCGTTTCTTCGAGGTTTGGAAAGCATTAATAGAGTTAAGTTCCAAACTTTGGTAGTTGGAGTGAGTGTTCGAGTTTGGAGTATACATTCGATAGTACATACATCATAAAGAAAGAGAAGTACAATGAGTTCGTGAAGGCTGCGAGTAAGCTTGCGGTAGCGGTGTACACGATACCCGCTTTCATATGGCCTGAGCTCTATAAGATGATCGATATTTCTAAGGACATTGCGATGCGTGTAGTGTGGAAGCCTGAGACCACGGTCTCGCAGATTAAAGAGTTCGATAAAGTCTGGTTCCTAGAGAAGTACTAGTCTACGCTGAGAAGCATAAGAAACATGGGAGACATGATGAAAACTTAGTTCGGAATCTAGCTGTTCACTCTAAAGCCTCTCAAATTAACCATGAGAACGCCTTAAGGTCTGCGAAAACGGCTAAAGCGTCCTCTCTACCTTTTGAGCCATATACTCCAAGGATAGATCTTCTTCAGGAAGAGGTAGACTCCTCCGAGAAGCAGCATGAATAGTATGGTAAGATAGATTGCGCTTGCGTATTCATGAGCGATATATTCCCGAAGGAAGAGGCTGCTTGAATATACTGGCCACAGGAATCTTCCTCCATGCTTGGCGAATGAAGTCACATTGAAGATGTCGAGGAGAATGTGGCTTGCTACGCCTAGGACTGCATATATGCTGCTTCTTGAAAACTCAAGTTTAAAGATCAACCCTAGCAGGAGGGCAAAAGCCAGAGCAAGCGGTACCGCGATGAATATAGAATGAGTGATCGTTCCATGAAACTCTCTTGCGTACTCAATGCCAAACACTATTGAAACAATATCAAGGTCTGGAAGCAATCCGCTCAAGACGAGAACCCTATGATAGGTACGTTCAGTTTCCAGCTTCGTTCCAATAAACCAAGAAAACAAGTAATGAGAGATTGGATCCATAACTTTCCTCACACTATATGCGAGACTAGAGATTTGATGTGTCTGCTTGGCTATAGTTCCTTGCCGTGAATATAGAAAGCTAAACAGAAGGCTACGTAGGCCCAAAGGTACAACAGCTCTGAAGGATGCCCTTCATAGTAGACACCGAGCAGCGTTAAGTAGCTGAAGAGGAGATCTGCACCGGCGTCGAGGATTGCGCCGACGGTCAAGAAGAGCCAAGCCTTCCATAAACCTCCCCCGACGATAGAATGATAGCTTAATGTGAAGATGAACGCTTCAGCCGAGAAGATCAAGATGATCGAATCTAACGTGATGTAAAGTAGGTCCAGAAAGACCGTCGTCAGGTCTTCCGATGAAGCCATTATCGGCGCGTAAAGAAAACCAACGGTCATCACTATCACTACAGCTGCTATAAACAAGCCTAACCTTACGGTCTTCAAACTCAACGCTTGCCTGAACTCCATGAAGTACATGATCAACCCGTAGATGAATACAGGGTACCCGATCACATAGAAGACATCAGCTACCGAAGGATAAGGAACGTCTATCCTGAACCCCAGAACGTAGACCGCCCAGACGAACTCGCCCAGAAACCAGAGGAAGAGACCTGCGAGAAATGTCAGCCATATGAAGCCAAGCTTACTCTCGAACTCCCATCCGTACCTTCTTGATGTTTCAAATGCGACAACAACCGGCGCAAATGCTACAGGCGCAAAGATGATATTAGAAAAGATCCTCATGAACTCCAAGTCAGCTTGCCCGATGACGTAGAGTATCGATAGCGAGATTAAGATGATCAGTGACAGCGAGTAAGCAAGGCTATATCCAGTGGGCTTTGTCTCGATCACAGGTGACACCAATATGCAGTTTCATGCCTTTTCAAGTTAGCGTCGATTTGCTGCTTTATATTAACTTGATATGCTTATGATTATTACGTTTACTCGACTTGGCCAGTTTCGTGACTGGCTAGTCAAGGTGGAAGGAATGGTAAGAGAAGAATCCGTCAGAGGATTTATCGTCACCTTGATTCTGGAAGGGAGGCCTGAAGAAGCCTTGAAGATCTTGAGCGACTACTACAAGGTCGAAACACCGAGACTTGAGGTTGGGATGCCGAAGAGGCATAGCGGAAGGGCTGGATGCTACCTAGCTTCGAACGCGACGATACATGTGGCAGGTCGAGAGCGCCAGTTCGATCCTCGAATAGTTCTTCACGAGTTCTATCATCACCTGCGAACTACAAGCGGAAAACATAGGGGCACGGAAAAGCATGCCAATAAATTCGTTAGAGAATTCATCGCTGCATGCGTTGATCGTAGGGGGGCATCCTGTAAGCGCGATAGTTCCTTAATCGAGGCCAACCGGTCTTAGCGAACCTCCAGCGTGAAGGATCTTTCTTGACCCAATTCATCATATGAAAGAAGCTTTTCGCTCTTCGCGCGTCTCGCCTCGCGATTGGGTTATAGCCCAAGTTTCTAATTTCATCCAGGTATGCTGTCTCTACATACTCTTGCGGTTTGCCGACCACTTTGCTCAATTCAACCATGTCCGCTCCATATTTATCTTTCAGTTTCTTGTAGGCTCGTTCGAATACATAGCTTCTGCAAATCCGAATGGTCTCTTCATCTTTCCTTTTGAGTTGGTTCAATAGGTCGAAGACTATTCGGGAAACCTCCGTCAAATATTGCTTTGATGTGAATCCGGGGCGCTGGAAGAATTTGACGTCAACCATATCGTAAGCGAACTCTTCGGTCTCCAAGCGGTAAGCTCCGATGACGACTCCTCCGAGGAGGTCGCCGACGCCAGCGTCATCTATTACTATCGTCAAAAGTTCCACTCACAATAGTGCTTTTTTTTGCTTGTTCGAACAGCATGACTTGTAATCTCCAGCGAACAAGCATGATGTTTACTACAGAAGTCCTGACATTTTTCAGCCCATATTCTTTCTTCGTAGACAAATCCGCACAATTCGCAAGCATAAAGCATCTTATCTTCCTTTTTTATCTCACGTACCATATGAACGATTTCTCTCTTAATTCAGTACAAGAGCTTTAATTGAATTGGCTCATCTCTTAGTCCATGTTAGCCATTGAATTTACGTCATGCGTTCGAAAGCTCTTGTTCCAATTGTGAACATTACCGTCGCGAAAACTGCGAGAACTGCCAAATCCATGTAGAGTGGAAACCGCGAGATTCCTATAGTGACGGTCCTGAGACCATCCACGCCATAGGTGACAGGGTCGATGTAGGTTATTGCTGCTAGCCAGAAGGGAAGGTTGTCTAATGGAAAGAGTGCGCCGCTGAAGAAGAAGAGGGGAAAGACAAGGAAGCTGATGATCATATTGAATCCCTCTGGGCTCTCCATAAGTGAGCCTATTATCAGGCCAGTGCTCACTAGGCTCAAAGCCATGAGAAAGAGAATCAGGATGGCCAGTAGAAAGGCTGAGGGAGAGAGATAGACTCCTATGCCGATGCTTATCAGCAGCATGACGAAAGCTTGAATCATTGAGTCTGTGCATCCTCCGAGAACTTTGCCGACGAAGATGGATGTTCTTGAGAGTGGAGCTACGAGGACCTCCTTGAGTATGTCGATCTTTCTATCCCAGACAATGTAAACTCCGAAGAAGACTGAACTGAAAAGAACACTCATCGCCAAGATGCCTGGATAGACGAAGACTTGGTAGTTGACGTCTCCAATGTTTACGGCGGAACCAAGCCCCCCTCCGAAGACAAATATCCAGAGAAGGGGCGTGAAGATAGAGGTTACTACACGCGATCTTTCACGTGTAAAGACCTTAAACTCTCTAAGCCAGAGAGCGTAGATTCCCTCGGCTTGGCTCATCTCAACGTCCTCTCCCGCATTATCCTTTGGGCAATTCCTCCTTCACCGGTCTCAGCCCTGATCTCCTTTCCAGTGTAACTTAGGAAAACATCATTCAAGCTTGCAGGTCTGATCTGGACGCTCTCAATCTTCCCGGCGACTTGTAGTATCTCTTGGAGGTGTTCGCTCGCATTCCTAACGGTCAAGATGATGTAGTCGTCTTCCACCTCAACCTTGCTGACGCTCTCAATCTTCTTGAAACGTTCAGTGTCACTGCTTCCGGTCTTGAGGCAGACGATATCTCCGCCGACCGCATGCTTAAGGTTCTCAGGGGCGTCCATGACGATGATCTTACCTTGATCGATTATAGCGATCCTATCGCAGAGTCTGTCAGCTTCTTCCATATAATGGGTTGTCAGCAGGATGGTCATCTCACGCTTCTCAGACAGATCTTCAATATATTCCCATATGTGCTCACGTGTTTGAGGGTCCAATCCTAAGGTGGGTTCATCCAAGAATAGTACTTTGGGCAGATGCAGGAGTCCACGCGCAAGCTCAAGACGTCTTCTCATGCCTCCGGAGTAGGTCTTAACTAGGCTGTGTTGTCTCGATTTGAGACCGACGAGTTCGAGAACTTCATCTATTCTCGTATCGCGTATCTCCTTTGGAACACCATACCACATTGCGTGAAGACGCAGATTCTCTCTACCAGTCAGAATGTCGTCTACGCTCGGCTGTTGAAATACTATGCCGATAGACTTCCTAACATCGTCAGGCTCCTTCAGTATGTCGTAACCATTGACCGTGGCTGTTCCTCCACTCGGCCTCAGAATCGTGCAGAGCATTGAGATAGCTGTGGTCTTACCTGCGCCGTTGGGTCCAAGCAGACCAAAGATTTCTCCTTGCTTAATCTTCGCATTCAAGTGGTCAACAGCAATGACATCTTTGAACAGCTTCGTCAAGTCGAACGTCTCTATAGCGTTCTCCAATATATGTCGAACTCCGAAGTGGTGGCAGAGTTAGAGATGATCTAGCCGCCTATTTATCTTACGCTGAGTAGGAAAAGATTGTGCGCTCTGCCTTGTTGAATCCAAGCGGCAAGATCGAGAGATGAAGCTCTCCAAAGGCCGGACAGGCTGTCGGAAGCAATGTACTTCGCTCAAGAAGTGTACAGACGTAAGGGGAGAAATAGAGAGTGTAGAGTTCCAACTGAGCATCAGCGATTGCGGCGAGCAGTTAAAGTGGTATGAGCATTATTGACCGTTTTCCACGGCATATCTAGCAAATCTCAGCAATGGGAACGTTGAGAATAGATTCGGATTGCACTCTTCTCTTTTAGTCGAAGCCTCAGGCCATCAGCTCTGATTTTTCACGTAGCTTCTTATCGATCTCTTTTGCTGGTGTCGCTCCATCCTAGCAGTAGGTCAGCTTCCCTTTTTCCGCTCCCCGCTACTCTAATTATTGGGAGCATCCCGCTTCTCAGACTCTTGTTGACCTTTGAACTGTACCGTCGCTCAACGTAGTTGTACTGCTCAGGTGAGAATCCTCGGAGGGCGATAATCCTAGGATACCTCGCTCTCTTCGCCGAGTTTATCTCTCTGAGATGCAGACTGATGCTGATGTTATCGCCGAAATCGTAGACGTATGCCAATCTCTGCCCTTTGTAAAGGTGGAGGCGTCTAAGCGGGGTAGCGGCACTTTCAGGTCTCTCAAAGAAGGGGCCAAATTCGAAAAAGTCATCCTCTCCCTTCATTAGAGGCTTGGTATACTCTGAATGTCTATCCCACTCCCTACCACTTAAGAAGAAAGAATATAAGTGGTCGTCGTACCAGACAAATGCGCGTTGAATTGCCTTGTGAAGTGTTACGAGTGTTTGAGTTTCCAAGATCTCAATATCTCGCCAGACAGGTGTGAACCATCTCAACGCTGCTCGAAACGTAAAGACACGCGGCCTCAACATCTTTACGTCCACCTGAACTCTAAGGGGGTACCCCTATTTCAAATCTGACTATGGCGATTAAAGATTTGGTTGAGAATGTGCAGTTATACCCTGTTTGTGACACTTGTTTCAAAGGCCGGAAAGAAGTGGGTAAACCGAAAAGATACGGGCTGAGGGAAGAGAAAGATAAGATAGCTTATTTTTGATCTTGTATTTGCAGAAAGCACTTATGTATGCATTTGATATCTTTTGTATACGGTGAACGTGTTGACGCTTAAACCTTTAGCGGTAAGGATACCTAAGGAAATCGAGAAGGAAATCCTCGAAGTGGTTGAAAGGGCAAAGTTGGACAAGGCAACAGTGGTTAGGAATCTTCTCGAGTTGGGAATTGCGGAGTGGAGGAAGCAGACGGCTCTCGAGTTGTTGCGGGATGGGAAAGTGACGTTTGCTAAGGCTGCCGAGATGGCGAAGCTTTCGCTTTGGGAGTTTGCTGATTTGG
>CAZHMI010000040.1:0-16653 GCA_964533795.1 uncultured Candidatus Bathyarchaeia archaeon | reverse complement strand
CGGTTGTAGTCACGATGGCAGAAAAAGGATCGAGGATCTTTACTGCAGACGGGGCTTTCGATGTGCCGGCGATAAAGATCGCTGCAGTTGACACTACAGGGGCCGGTGACGCGTTCGCGGGAGCTTTGATGAAATCAATTCTCGATGGAGCGTCAATAAAGGATGCGACCCAGTATGCCACGGTCGCCGCGGCGCTTTCAACTGCGAAGCCGACGGGGATGAGATCTATGCCGACGAAGAAGGAGATTGTCCGGTTCTTCAAGGAGCAAGAGGAAGCCTAACCTAACGTTCAAACCATCCGACAGCCTTACGTTCCATGCCTACGAACGATAACGATCGGATAATGCGGAATCTTCTCAAGCATATCTAAGGTTACTTCGGTGAGACCGACGCCAAAGCGTTCAGCCATATCCCAAGCCGTTTTTCCAGCTCCGTGTCCTCGCGCTTTGTTAGCCACAGCGGCTATACCCAAAGCCTCTTCCGGACTCAGCTTCAGCCCAGAAAGAGCCAAGGGTGTAGACCTCGGACTCCATTTGAAGAGCCTTCCAACTACGTAGGCGAAGAGGCCCATCGATCTTATCCCCCTGATTGGATTCGGTCTCGGCGTGATGTGAAAACCGTGGAAGCTGTAGGTCTTATCGGAGTCTACGATCATTACAGCGACATGTTTTTTCGTTTGAGCTTCGAACAGCTCCGAGATTTTCCTCGCAGTGGACTCTGGCGACCTCAGTGGGAGACAGGCGCAAGAATGAGGAACGTTGGTTACATCTATTCCTCCCTCTGATCCATGACGTAGTGCTTGAGCAAAGCCGACGTAGTTTAAAGCGAGCTGCTTATGTTTAGCTCCCTCGACTTTTGGATAGTTTCTAAGCCTCTGGATATTATGAGGATTTATCCGACATAGGAAGCCGAGAAAGAAGCCCCAGACAATCCTCATCCAGAAGTTCGCCAAGAAACGCGCGATTAAGCATGGCTTGATCCTCTCTTCATCAACGACCATTCCTGAAGCAACGGAGATAGCTTTCTCCGAGATGACTAGGATGTCGCCTGAACTGATCTTGGAGGCTGTCGAATCAAAGATGATCTTCAGGTAGTTGTCTCCGGGCTTCCAGTACTTGGTTCTCACCGATCTAGAAGAGTATTTCATCCGGTTCAACTCTTTGAGCGACTTAACCGCTAAGCTGTTGGCGACTACATGCTCTTCGCATAAAGGTGCTCCTCCATAAGCACACAATCGAGCACGTCTTGCTTCGCCCTTATCATCCTCCCACGTCGGCGTTCTTGACTGAAGCATGTATTTAAGTGCTGACTCATCAACTATTTCGTTGGCAAGTTGGTTATCGACTTGAAGATAGGCCTATTGACTAGAAATGAGAAGGCTTGGTGTTCTTCCACGGTGAAGCAAGCTTTGATCAGGAATGGGGTTGAACCGCTATGCTTCAGTTTTCCAGATCTGTCCGCCCGAGTGAGCATGTTCCCTCAAGTATCTTTCAGGCAAGTCGACTTGCTCAAAGAGTTGTCGGCGCTTTTGGTCCGTCCTATAGGAAGGGGCTCACTGGACGAGATCATATTCCAGCTAAATATTCTCCATCAACTCGCAAGAAACGGGTTGCCTGTAGTGAATCCGCCTTCAAGCATCGAGAAAGCGGCTGACAAGTACTACACGATCGCACTGTTGAGTGAGAGCAATCTTCCCGTGCCTAAGACATTTGTGACGGAGAATGTTGAGGAAGCGTTGAACGCTTTTCAAAGGTTCGGAGGAGAGGCTGTGGTAAAGCCTGTCTTCGGCTCTCGCGGAATCGGGGCGGCTAGGATATCGGATTTCGACGTTGCGGAAAGAGCGTTTAGGACACTGCGATTCTATCGCCATGTGATCTACCTTCAAGAATTCGTGCCCCATGGAACCAGAGACATCAGGAGCTTCGTTATAGGAGACAGGGTCGTTGCAGCGATGATGCGGGTTTCAAGTTCATGGAAGACAAATGTGAGCAGAGGCGCTAAACCCGTTCCGCTTAGCCCAACGGGCGAGGTAGAGGAACTTTCGATCAAAACGGCTAGAACAATCGGCTGCGAAGTGGCGGGAGTGGACCTCTTAGAGAGTAAAGCGGGTCTTGTGGTAAACGAGATTAACTCCCAGCCAGGTTGGAGAGGTCTTCAAACGACTACGAAAGTGGACATTGCTGATGAGATCGCTAAGTATGTGATAGCGAAGGCTAGGCGATAGGATATGGATGCTACCACGAGCTTTCCTGTGACGCGGGTCAATCTCCAAACCGGCAAAGTTGAGGAGACCAGCGACTTAGTGGTCTCGGAGACACCCATAAGAATAACGATTAACGAAACCAATTATGCGACCATCTTTTGTACGCCAACAGATTTGAGAGAACTGGTCACTGGGCATCTTCTCTCTGAGGGCTTAGTTGACTCTTACGAAGAAATTACTTCGGTTAGAATAGATGAGAGTTTACAATGCCGCGTTACCATTGCCTCGGAGAAGAGTGTTCAGGAAAAGCTTGCCATGATCACACCTTTCACTAGAATAATCACTAGCGGTTGCGGGGCTGAGATCCCTTGGCCATTTACCAAACTGAAAGACAGACTGGGCTTTAGAAAGGTCACTTCTAAACTAGAGGCACCCGCTGATCGCATTCTAGGCGCCGTAAGAAACTTGGACGCTAGAGCTTCCATATACAGACAGACCGGCGGCGTTCACGCCTCAGCCCTATTCTCTGAGGATGGAGTCGAGCTGGCGTTCTCTGAAGACGTTGGCAGACACAACGCAATAGACAAGGTGATAGGAATAGCCGCAGAACGTAACCTCAAGCTCGATAGGACTTTCGCTGTTTCAACTGGGAGGTTGAGCGGAGATATCGTCTTAAAGATAGCTAGAGTAGGTATCCCCCTCGTCGCCTCAATGAGCTCAGCCCTCAGTTCAGGCTTAGAAATAGCAGAGATTACTGGGGTGACTTTGATCGGGTTCGCTAGGGGAAATAGGATGAATGTTTACACGCACCCCGGCAGGGTGCGCATCCAGAGCAGGGGGAAACACCTTTCTCGAATCGGCTAGGCTTGCGTGAGATTCTCGACTTAAGACCTCGGCGGCTGAGCCTTCAAATCTTGAATGAGCTTAGGGATGCCAGATGAGTCGAGAGGGCCGACCAATACTTTCCAGCCGGACGACTCCTCTATCTCGCCACTCAGTCTAGCGGCTCTGCCGGGTATTATCAGGGTTCGGTGCTTTACCTCCTCCTCAACCTTCGTGGTCTTCATGGCTTCAGCGACTTTATCCGCCGTCAACTTCCTACCAGCTACAGCGCTCTCCACCGAGAGTCCCTCCGTGTCAACCACGAGAAGATGGCAAGTGACTCCTCCTGACTCTATGTCCGAAGCAACTGTGTAGTATGTTAAAGCGAAGTTCGACGTGAATAAGAGGGGAGAGTTTTCATCCGCTGCCCCGAACATTTTCAGTCCAGGCTGGACAGCAACGGGTTTTCTCGGGTCGGTATACAAGTTTTGTCTCAGCATGACTGTTGGAAGGAGGACCCATCCTTCGAGGCTGTGCATTACCAAGAGATCCGCATATCTCGTAATCATCATTGAAGCAAGACAAGCTTCCTTCCAACTCGATATTTCAGGCATCTCCTCTTTGTTCGACCAGACAACCAGCGGAACTCCGATCAAGGGGAATCCGAGGAGCTCATCCTCTTCCCTGCATGCTGATCTGCGGAGCATTGTGAAATTGTTCATGGTCTCAGCTAGACCTTCGTTTGCGAAGGTTCCCGGATCAAGGACAAGGTCCTTCACTCCAAATTCCAGCAGAGTTTTTACTAGAGACCTCAAGAGTTTCAAGTTGTTTGGAGCGAAGATTGCGAGAGGAGAGTTGTACATCAAAGCAAGCTCAGCCATTTCCTTCCAATTGTCCTTAGTCGCCGCATAGATTAGCGGCCTATTGTCGGCCGCTACAACGAGTCCAGACTCGATGATGTTAGGGTTGAAGGAGCAGAGTATAGCCGGAAGCTTGGTGGTTTCAACGACTTTCTTGACCGTCTGTTTGTATCTTTCCGGATCGCTGCTCGTTGACCGAATCGCGATGGCGTCGAGTTTCAGGTTTTGGCCGATGTACGGGTAGGTAAAGTTTTCGACATCTTTTACTCTTTTGAGAAGTTCATCTTCGAGCATCTCATCGGTTACGTCGATCGCGATAGCGGTGGGGTTGAAGTACGTGAACTCATGACGGTACATCACGAGTTTGCCGCCTATCTTAGCGGCGCGTTCACCTGAACCGATAACGATCTCCTTCACGGGTGGCTTCAGCATCTCCCAAAGCTTCGAGAAAGCCTCCTTGTACTTCTCTTGGAGTAGAGGAGGGCACTGCTGCAGAGTAGCCTCCCTGTTAACCAACTTTGTCGCAAAAGCCATGCAGTTCTCTTCGCCGCATTCTTTGCAGTTGGTCCTTGGAAGGAGCTTGTAGACATCTATTGGACTGAGTTCTCTCTTCGGCATGGATTCTTCCTCTAGATTCTCATCGTTACCCAGTCTGCGATCTTCGATGGATCCGCCTTACTTGTGCTCGTAAGCTCAGCGACTGTATCTCTGACCGTCTTGACAGCCGCAGGGTGCATCATCATGAAGTAGTCGACGCCAGCTAGGAGGAGGGTTAAGGCGGTCACGGTCTCCCATATCGGGCCCCTCAACTCTCGCGGTCCCCATTGAGGATCCATCTTCAACCATGCCTCTCTAGCCGCCCAAGCATTTGTGGTTCCAGATGACATAGGATGCTGGAGCTCTGGGTCACCCATTAGGGCGGCTAGACGTGTGCGCTCCATTACTGTGAACGCGTAATCTAAGCCGTAGCCGAGAGCTGCAGTCGTCGTGTCGATAACTATTTGTTCTTTTGGAAGGATTTCGTACAGTCTACGGTTCAACTCACGCGCTTTGTTCATGTCCATTGAGGTGAACGCGATCACGACATGCCCGTACTTCTTTACTACTTCCGCCGCTCGTTTAACGTTCATATCCAAAGTGACCGAGTTGAAGAGGAGTCTCTCCCCTTGAGCGACTTCGGCAACCTTCTCGAAGACCTCAAGGTCTTTCTTCGGGTCGCCGCAGCCTCCGATCGCCAAGGGCACATCGACTGCCTGAAGAACGTTCTCCACCGTTTTGGCAGCTTCTTTAGAAGAGGTATTCTTCATTAGAGGATCTATACTAACGAGATGTAGATTCACCGCCTCAGCGCCAAACTTGTCGACCGACCGTTTCGCCCAAGCTGCAGGGTCTTCAAGAACGTCTTCAACATGCATCTTGACAGGTTTCGCTAGAGGGATCTTGGTGTCGAAGACGTCGAAGGACAATACTGGTGGATGAGGCATCATGCCCTCGAAAACATAGTAGGGAGGAAATCTCTCGCCACCGATGGTTACCGACTTTCCACGTGTCCCGCCTTCACTCTTGGTCGCTCCAATCTTCACCTCAACTATTCTTCCCAAATAGTCCATTAAAGGCGGCTTGAAGTCGACCTCAACGATCTTCGCCGGCTTAGCCTTTGTCGGGGTCACGACCTTGGCAGGGGTAACTACCCCAGCGCCAGGTTGAATCCACAGTTCAAGTTCATCAACTTCAAGGTCCACATCTTCAAGTTCAATCTCTTGGAATTTGGCTAGAAGTTCGAGAAGTTTCGGGCCGAATCTTAAAGCGGCGCCTTCATCTTTTTTTCTTTCTTCTTCCAAGGGAGGTCACTCCTTCTTTTTCGCTGTTCGAATAATCATTTTCTTTGCGCTTATTCTGGCATTCTTCAGGATTATCTTGAACCCACTACCGGCGATGGGCATGGTTGGAACTGTCGCTAGAGGCACAGCGGGAACCTCCTCTTTCTCTTCCACAGGAGGAGCTTCAGCTGGCGCGGCCTCCCATCTCTGAACCACAGGATGGCTTTTAGCCTCCAAGAATTTCTTTAATTCTTCGACTGTCTTCACATCGTTCTCCGTCGGTATTTTGTCAATGACTTCTTTTGGAATGAAGTCTTTGACACGTTCTTTGAGTACCGCTGGCATCCATGCGATCCTGTTCCATCCTCCGTCTGCTTGAAGGAACTTTGGAGACCTCATGTATTCGATCGAGATCCCGTGGAAGCCGTCGACCTGCCTCCCACCTGCAGTCGAGTCCGCCATCGTAGAGAATGGAAGGCCGTTCACTGTCGCGCCTTTGAAGTCTCTATGCACGATACCCAAGCCGTCCACTTCAGGTATATAGAAGGCGGTTCCTTCGAAGCAACCGCAAGAGGTGTGGGGAAAGCCGAAGGCTGTGTATAAGTGAACGCGAGTTACCTCGCCTAGAGATTTCTCTTTCACAGCTTGATTGATTCCACTGAATTCTCCTTTGAGTTGGTCTAAGAGTTCTCCTCTTTCAATTCTGAAGACCGGTCCTTTCGGATCAACCCTTGCCGCGGCTCTTCCATCGAACCAGCTTATCGCTCCGCAGTTAGCGTATCTTTGAGGAGTGATGACGCAGACATGTGTTGGTGCAAAGGATTGGCATAGGGTACATCCGTAGAATGAGTCTACCTCTTCGTCTTTCAAACCTCGTGCTTTAGCATCGCGGGCGTCATAGACTTTCTTCGCCTCTAGCCACATCTCCTCAACTCTTTTGGAGTCCGTTATGAAAGTTATCTGTATCTTCTCTATTATCGGCAGTTCACTTTTGAAAAGCCTCTGCAGCACTTTTCCTATTACTTGAAGTGAGTTGACGCCTTTCTCGTAGGATCTCTTTCCAAGTCTTATCCAGATGTCATATCTTTGGTTTAAATGCATGAATCCCTCGATGTAGTTGCAGTAGGCATGGATTCTGCGTTCTATGACCCCTTCTAGTTCCGGCTCGAGCTGTTTCCCCGCTACCTCCACGTAAATTCCGAAGGGATAGCTTCCGCCCACTTTCAAGTCCTTTATATCGTGTCCGACGATAGTTATCTTTCCATCCTCAACTTCATCCAAGCTTCTGACTTTCGTTAGTTCAAACTTCTGCTGGATATCAGGGCCTCCGAACTCAACGTACATGTCTGGTTTTCGAATCCTTTCTCCCTCATATATTACTCCGACTCCGACAGGAATATCTTCAAACATGGACATTTTCATCTTCCTCCCAAAAGCTTCGCTATCATCTCGAGGTTATCATGCCAATCCTTAACTGGAATATTCGCAAATGACCATGTTGCATGAGGTTGATAGAACCTATCAAGGGAGATGGTCTTCAGATCAGGTGCGAAGTGTTTCAGTCCTGAGAGAATAACCCACTCCATATGGTATGGGATTCCAGCGATTAGAAGAAGGTCGTAATTCCCCTTTCCGTCGAAACCTTTCCAGTCTGAGTCCTTAAGTCGATTCGCGATATCTACCGCTGGCATCCAAGCGGCTGGTTTCAGGTTCCTCTTCACGAACTCTGGAAAAACGTGTGCTGTGGCAACGACGGGCATCGTACCAGCCTTGGCTATGCGAACGAAGTAATCGATAGCCTTCCCGTTGCCGAGATCCTCTTCAGCGGCTTCATGACCGACGACTAGTAGAGGACGCTTGGCCCTCCTTAACATTGCAGCAACAACTTCAGGCTTCGTGATAACGGAGGCTCTCAACGGGCCAGGGATCTCCGCCTTCTGCCAGGGCTCTGCAACCGCCACGGCTACTCTTTCCTCTTTCTAATCAGTCTGGGCAGTAGAGTAGGATCAGGGATCGTTTCCTCCCTCCATCCCTTTTCCTTCAGGACATTCATTATCTCGTCTTTCATCGTTATCGGAACGTCAGCAATCGTCCTAACGAACAGTTCAACATCATCAGGTAGGGTTCCGTACAGCTTCTTGTGCAGATCCACATAATGTGTGAGCTTTATCGCACGTCCCTTACTCGTATCATTTGGTCTCATACACAGTTTAGCTATCATAACCGTAGCTTCTTCTTTGGTCTCGGCTGCATAGAAGAGGTGTTCAGGCGCTGGACCGATGTACACTCTGCTACCCGTCCTCGCATCGTACACGTACCAGTCCTCCTTCCGGTCTTTTCTACCAAGCAGCATACGTCTATACTTGGCGCCGTGGGGTCCAACGATCACTGGGATGCCCAGCCGCCAAAATCCGCTTGCGATGGCCGCAGCCTTCTGAGACATAGCACCCCATGCTATGCCTACAGCGCCAACTCGATTGAGGATGTAGTCAGCGATCTCTTCATAGTTTCCGCGAAGATTGCGTTTAGCGAATATACTAGCGATCTTGATCGCTGCTCCAGCAATATGAGAATTTGATACGCATGACCCAACGTTCGTAAGGCAGCCCGCGTCGAAAGCCCCAGGGAACTCCTCGAATGGAGTCTTGCCTTCATCGTTCTTATGCATAGCGATAGACATGGCTGAGCATCCGGAAGCTGTAACAATGTACCTCCTCCTAGCAAACTCCTCACACATCTCCGCGACCTCTTCCCCGCCATGAGGATAGTTGGCGCACCCGACGAAGGCTAAGACGCCAGGGATTTCTCCTAACACTATGGGGCTGCCTACGTTTCTTATCTCGACGTCTTGAATCGCTCCTCTACCAACCCTAATCTTGAACTTCTCTTCTTTCAATCTCTTCTCAGCAGCTTTCCCCATGTAGCTGTGTATGGGAATCTTTACTGGGCAGGCGCTCTCGCATCTACCACAGCCGATGCACCTTTCGAGCAACTCCGCTAGCTGCTCAACCTTGCCTTCCGCGACTTTGGTTAAGGCTTCGACTATCGGCAAGTCGTTCGGGCATGTACGCCTGCAGTCGTTGCACCTCCTACACTTCTTAGCTCCCTCTATCATCTCATCGACGTTCGGAATGCTCTTGAACTTGTTGCGCTTCGGAGCGATCTTCAAAACAGCCTTAACTACAACCTCTCCCGCCTTAACCGGATTCAGAATCAGGGCTCCAGGCGTCTTTCCATCGACGAGATCAGATACGATCTCGTCCGCGGGATCTGCTGTTCTATCAGGCAACCCGAGACAATTCTTATCGCTAGTCGCTATGAGAGGAGCATGTATCTTCTGAGCCTCCGCAAGTGAGTCCGCTCTTATACATTGCTCATCAACCACGATTACGTCTGGGATTCCGCTTCTTATGAATCGTAACTGCCATGAGATGGGTCCGACTATCTTCGCTGTCGGCTCGTACCTCGTCAGGTCGTGAGCCGTACAGCATAATCCGCACACCTCAACTGAACCATACAGCCTATTCTTCTTGAGATAATCCACTATAGCGACTGAAGGGGGAACATTGTGACCAATGACCAGTACAACTGGTTTTGAGGAGTCTATGGCTCCGAAACCTATCTCACTTAAGGGTGCGTCCGGATCAGCCTTTGGGAAGCCGTAGGCAGCTATCTGCGCTATATCAGCCACCTCGAGGCCAACATGATCTATCATACCCGCTTGGAAGACCTTTGATTCAAAGTCGAGTTCACTACCCTCTTGGCCAGTGTGCGTTGCTGAAAGTAGATGAACGATCTCGCCTTCAAGGTAGTCAAGTACGTCCTCAAGGTCGCCGATCTTCCTAGGTCTGATCCCGCAAACCAGCCTTGTAATGGGGGCTTCCACCTCGATGTTGAAACCGCCGACATCTATCGGTGCCTCGCGACCGTAATGATCTGTCAAGTGCTCGACTAGATGTCTTGCGTGAGCTACGTGTGTTGCAGCGCCAATGCAACACGCGAGCAAAACTATTCGTGATTGCTGAGCTGCCATGTTAAGTCCACAGGCGCCTCTCTTACCCTGAGAGAGATCGCACTTGCCCATGGTGCAGAGGCAACAGACATCGCAGAATGGCATGTAGAAAGGCTTGTATCTCTCGAGCAGTTTCATGTCCCAAGCTCTCAAGTCTGTAACAGATGGAAAGGGCGTTGCACCTACAGGTTCAGTCCAAGTCTCTTCGAAGATTCGTCCGAATGAGAGTTCAAGGTCTTTCACAACGGCGACGTCGGTTTTCAATTCTTTAACTTTCATGTGGAGAGCTCGCTTCGACAAATCAAAGCACCAGCTTTCGAAATTCGGTGGGTTCGGCACATAATGTTTGGGCAGCCGTATTTAATGCTTCTGCCCTAATTCGAATCCGATTTCGAAAGATCTCAGCGTAAATCAGCGAAAGAATTACTGAGAATGTTTAGAGGTGGGCAGTATGCGTTCGATCTCTTGCAGTTACAGTCAGGATCACACTGTCCAACCGGTCTTCTTCAGGTAACTTCCTATCTCTGAGGACTCTTCCGGTCCAACGATCACCTGCCACTCGGTAGCAACCTCAATGTCGCCTCTCAATCTCGCTGCCAGCCCTGGGATTATCAGTTTCCGATGTGCGATCTTCTCTTCAATTTGTGTCTGGCTGATGAGATCTTTGACGACCTGAGGTGTAAGCTGTCCACCTACTACAGCGTTCAGGACAGACATGCCTTGAGTATCTGCGACGAGCAGGAAACAATCGATCTTCGCAGCTGAAATATCTCCTGAGACCAAATAGTAGGTTAAAGCGAAGTTAGTCGTTAATAGAACTGGCGACTCTGAATTTGGAGTGCCGTACGCGTAGAGCCCGGTCTTCACTGAGATAGGATATCTCGGATCGCTATAGATAGCTTGACGCAAGGTGAAGATGGGCAGTAACAGAGGCATCTCTAGACAATGTGTGACCAAAATGTCTGCATAGCGCATCATCAACATGGATGCTTCAACTGAATCACGCCATCCCCCTTCCTGAGCGGAAGGCCTTGATATCGGAAACGCGATAATCGGATGCCCTAGCTCCTGATACTTGTGCTCAATCGCCGCACGTCTAATCGTAACGAGCTTCAGGAGAGCTGCGTGAAGGCTGGTTTCAAGCGTCAGCGGAGCGAGAAGAATGCTGATGCCCTCATTCGTAGCCTTTCTAGCCATCGCTCTCAATTCAGCCAAGTCTTGGGAGAAAAGGGAAATCGGGCATTCGAACTGTTTTGATAACTCAATGAATATGCCAAGAGTTTCAGCTGTCGCTGCATGCAATATTGGTCTATCGTTCTTCGTTTCTTCCAAACCAGTTTTCAATATCTCCGGATCATAAGAGCAAAGGATGAGAGGTAGATTGCTGGTTTTGGCGGCTGTCTTCACAACTTCTCGGAAGCGGTCAGGACTCTTTGAGGTACATAACAGGGCGATAGCGTCGATTCCGAAAGTTTGCCCTGCACGTTCGATTCTAAACTTGTTGATTGACTGGAGTCTTGCTCGGGTTATTTGATCTGGTTTAACGTCGTCTAGGTCTAATGCTATCGCCGTAGGGTTGTAAAGTTTCAACTCGTGTCGATGGAGGACTCTCTCGCCTCCAACCGTCACTGCCTTTTTTCCGCCAAAAATTACTTTCCTAACTGGAGGGAGAACTAACCGTTCAATTTCATGTCTTTGCTGATCTGTGAGATAGGGGCAAGCTTCCAGTTCGACCGTGCCTTCTATAAGTTTGACGGCGAAAGCGAGACATGTAGGCACACCGCACTCGTTACAGTTCTTCTTCGGTAGGAAATTATAAACCGCCAATGGGGAAAGTCTACGAGACACGTCTAGCCATCCTGCCGATTTACCGTGTTCTTCGGGAAGATTTCCGAGAGAATTTCCGTGAACTGCTTCACTGAGTCCGGATGGAGCATTATGAAGAGATCAGCCCCAGCGAGAAAAAGTGAGGTCGCAGTATGCGTCTCCCAGAGTGGTCCTCGAACTTCTATGGGGCCAAGTTTTTCGTCCTCGCTCCACGCTTCACGGGCGTTCCAAGTGTAGCTGGTGACGGCTGCGATCGGCATCTGGACGCTCTTGTCGCCTTTGAATGCGTCGAGTCTAAGTTGCTCCATTATGGAGATTGAGTACTCAATCCCATATCCTAGCGCTGCGGTCGTCGGGTCCATAACTATCTGACTTGGGCTAACACCGAACTCAAGAAGATGATCATTCAAGATTCTTTGTGATGGGGGGTCGCACTCAGTTCTTGAGAGGATCAAGTGCCCGTATCTTACAGCGGCCTTGGCGATTCTTCCGTAGTCGTTCTTCAAGGTAGCTGCTGATAATAGAACCCTTTCTCCTTCAGCTTCTTTTGCAACCTTTTCCAAGACGGCGGGGTCTTTTTGATCGTTTCCAGAGCCGAACACTATTAATGGTAGGTCTATTTCCTCGAGAAGACGTTTGACTAGGTTGGCGCACTCCTCGGAAGACCTGTCTTCAAGCGCAGGGTCCGAGCTGACCAGTCGTAAAGAGATAGCATTGATCGGATACTCTCGTGCGCATTTCTCCGCCCATTCTATCGGGTCTTCGACGGCTTGTCCTAGACTCTCTCGAACGGGTATCGGAATTCCAACTGATCTGTCGAGGACCTCCATGGCGACCACAGGTCTGAGGGCCGTCCAACCTTCCAGAGTGAAGAATGGAAAATCGATGTCGCCTCCGATATCGACCGAGAATTTCCGTGTCCCTCGTTCTTGAGATGTGGCTCCTAGCCTTGCCTTGTTTATTCTGCCGGGGTAGTTGACTGAGGGAAGTTCCAACTTCGGCCTCAAGAGTCGGTAGAGGTCTTCCACCATTCAAATCCACTTAGATCTTTGTTTTTCACTCCTCTCATCAGCCCTCTCTTTGAAGGCTAGAGTTCGCATTCGCTCACTTGAGGTTCATCTATTGTTTTGCGGACTCATAAAATACGAGGAGGCACTTAGGGCACTCAAGCACTCGAACTCTCGCCTCACGGGTCTTGCCGACCTTGACTATAGGCGCACCGAGCTCTACACATTCTTCTTGGCATCGAGGACACTTTCCTGACTGTGACATTTCACAGCATCTCTCTGACCGTTTCAACCCATAACGATGCTGACAGCTTTAATGCTTGCTCCTTCAATCTAAAACGCGTTCTACGTCCTTGAGAAAACGATCAAGCTCCTGCAGGTTCTTGGCAGTCTCCTCGGTCGCTATCTTGTCGTACAATTCGGGTGAGATTACGTCTTTCATAGCTTCCTTCAGTTTGCGGGGCACCCAAACGATCTTTTTCCATCCCCCATCTGCTTGGAGAAATTTCCTTGATTTCATGTAGTTGATGCCTATGCCGAGAAAACCTTCGGTCTGCCTCCCGCCTCCGGCTAGCCCTGCCATTGCTGAGAAAGACATGCCGTTTACCGTCGAGCCCTTAAATTCTCTGTCAACGACTCCAATGCCTGCAACCTCTGGGATATAGAATACTATCGCCTCAAAACAGCCGCAAGAAGTATGAGGATAGTCGAACATGCTATGGAGGAAGACTCTTTCAACTGTGTTATGCGATCTTTTGTAGACTTCCTTATTTACGCCGTCCCATTCGCCTCTCACAGGATCAAGACTCTTCCCTTTAGGGATTACAAAGTTTGGTCCTTGCGGATCGATGCTATGTGAAACCTTCGCATCGATCCACGTTGTTGCTCCGCAGAGGCTTATTCTCTCTGGCGTGATCACGCAAGCATGAACAGGGGCGAAAGATTGGCAGAGCGCACATCCGTAGAATACATCCACATTGTCTTCAGTTAGCTCTTTCATACGCCCATCCCTCTCTTCATAAAATCTTCTTGCTTCCAGAATTGATTCTTGAACTTTCTTCTCGTCGGTCAGGATGGTGACTTGAACTCTATCGACAAGCGCGGGGAACGTTAAACGGAACATAGTGACCACGATATCGCCGATGTTTGAGATTCGGAACCCCTTTTTGAAAGCCTCTTTGCTGATGCGAATCCATACGATGTCGCGGGATGCCAGGTGCATTAAGCCTTCAGCTCTATTCAAGAATTGATGAAGCCGGCGTTCAAAGACAGGCTCGAAGTCTTTCTCAAACCTAGCTCCGGCCACATCGACGATTATGCCTAGAGCGTAGGCTTTTCCTTCAGACATATCTGCCAAGTCGGGGCCTTGTACGTTAACAGCTCCGTCAACGATATCTTCTGAACGTCTCTTCCTCACAAGTTCAAAAGCAACACTTCGACCTCCGCCAAATTCAACGTACATCTCCTCTTTCCGTACGCTCTTCCCCTCATAGGCTGGGCCATAGTCCACAGGGATCGGTGGTTTCACAACAACTTTTGTCGTAATCTTTTTTAGAGCACATCCCGAGACGATTAGCATTCTATAGTCCGATTTTGATGACAAAGACCCTGGAATCTCTGTTACTATTTGATCCGTTACGACCGGAAACCCTAATGCCATCGCTCCAAGACCTGCTGCAAGCGTTAGATTATCAAGCTTTCCCAGTGAGACTATGAACGCCGGAACGCGTTCCTTCAAGTATCGGATGAGTTCATCCTTCTTTCCGGGTTCGATACTTCCAAACATTAAGGAAGCTCTAACGACCAAGTTTGCAGCATGTATTAGGGATGATGGTTCGTCTCCCAATGGAATGAGGTTCTGGTCTAACCCGAACGATACTCCCGCTTTCCGCATCTGATCGACTACTCTGCCCCATAGAAGGCCGAGGAGACTCCTACTCCTTATGTCTCTTCCAAGCTGGGCTGCGGAACGCTCATCTCTAGCTTCGCCCGCGACTAGGACTATCCCAGGTATTGTTCCATCAGCTAACCCTAAGCTCACTTTTCTAAAGAGTGTGTCTGTTATGAAACCGATGTACGGGCTTTTGTAAGGTTCCTTTTCAAGAGCGTACCTTGCGCCTTCAGCCACTTCGAAGGCCATCAGCGCTATGATGCCGTTCGTCAACATACCCTCATTCGTGAGTTCTTTCTTCACCGTTACTTTGAGCTTAGAAAGAACTGCGGTGAGATCGTTGACGTTTTCGACTCGAGTTCCCAACAAGCCGTAGATCGTGGGGAGGGAATAGTTTGTTTCTGGGAAAGAGACCGATGCCTCTCTTCCCAATCTATCGACGGCTTCTTCAACTAGACTCGAAGCGATGCTTAAGGCTTTCTCAGTTCCTTCGAGTACTCTACCGGCTAATTCCGTCAATGCGCAATCACTCTCGAAAGTGAGCGTGCTACAACATTCAGAATAATCCTATTAAGATTTGCTGAGTTGACGCCGTCTCGCTCTGCCGTAACCTCTGTTTATCTGAGCACGAGGTGTATCAGATGATACGCTTGGCAAGAGCATTCAATGCGGCAAGGTGAACTGGCAGCTATGCAATTATAACGAACCGAAGAGTTCGCGTCTTGCTATGTCGTTCAGCTCGTTCTCTATTGTAGGCGTCGCGGTTGCGTTACTCATCTTGATCCTCCGAGTAAAGATCAAGTTGTTGTACCGCAACCAGTTCCTAGCCGCCTCTAAGATACCTAGAACACAGCCTACAGCCTTCTTCTCAGCCTAAGTCTCGACCAAATCCTCAAGCATATTTTGGAAGCTTCTCAAGTCTTTTTCAATCACGCTCTTCAGCGTCAAACCCAATTGTCCGCAAGCCTTACCCGACCTACGTTTCGCAACCTCGCTGGTTTCGGGTCCTCCTCTGGCCAAGCTTCAAAGCCAACGCTTCACATCCGCATCGTTTTCAAGCATCGAGCACTCGCTGACAGCTTTCTGAGGCATCTGAACCCCTGTAAATAGCTTTGGCGGGCCCGCGGGGATTTGAACCCCGGATCTCCGGCTTTCCGCTTCTGGAAGGTATCCGCAGGCTTACGCGAAGGATACGAGTCCTTCACAGCGTCTTTGTCCTGACTAGACTACGGGCCCTTTTGGATGGATTACGACCCCAAGAAAGTGGTCTTCCTCTTCCTGAAGAGCTTTACGCTGTCCACGTCGGTGACATACTCGAAGCCGGCTTCGATCAGCTTCTTGGCTTCCTCAGTGTTTCCAGCGGCCTCGCAGATGTACTCCTCTTCATGTGGGAACTCCACGAGTTGGGTATACCTCCAAGTTGTCTTGGGGTTGCGGTGACCGAGTAGATGCTGGACGTAGAGGATGCTCTTAGTCTTTGCGTACTCTACTGTTGCTTTCCAATGGCGGAGTGTGTGACAATGTATCTGGAGGATCCTTGGGTTTCCGAGTTTATGCGCGATCCTCGCGCGTTGTCTCCTGAACCCGCTCTCCAAGTTGAGCGTGCTCTTGTACACCCATATCTTGTCGGAGATCCTTGGAAGGCTGTTCAGCATCGCTACCAGGCTAGGGGTCATCTTGAAGATTCTCGGGTTGCTGCCTTTCTCAGGTGTTATCCGAAGGGTTCCAGTTGCGAAGTCTATGTCGGTCCATTTGAGGTTGAAGGCTTCGCCGCGCCTAGCTCCAGTCTCCTTGAGAACCTGTAGGAACGCGGCCATCTGTTTGCTGCAACC
Source organism: uncultured Candidatus Bathyarchaeia archaeon (assembly GCA_964533795.1). Lineage (GTDB taxonomy): Archaea > Thermoproteota > Bathyarchaeia > 40CM-2-53-6 > CAYOZM01 > CAYOZM01. Next base: position 379 of record CAZHMI010000040.1, on the reverse strand, counting down.
GGCTATGAGCTCGTCTATCTCAACCTCTGTCGGTATAAAGGGGATCCTCTCAACAGGCGTGTACTTCGGCTTCTCCCAGGTTAAGCCTTGCGTCTTGAGGAAGAGCGTGTATGCTTTGACGACGTTCCATTTTCTTCCCTTGCTCCAAGTGTCCTGCATAGCTACGATCTTCTTAACGCTTTCTGGGTCTGAGAGGTCTGCGCCTTTCCTGGCTAGGATGTCTAGGATGCGGACGTAGTTTTCTCCTGTGACCTCCGCGTAGCCTTGCTTCTTCATGTACCATAGGAATTCCACGATCTTGCCCTTGACCTCTGCCTCCGCTGTGGCTCCCGCGGCCTTTTCTATGCGGGTTTCAACTTCGGCCAAGTTTATCATCCCG
>CAZHMI010000039.1:0-16787 GCA_964533795.1 uncultured Candidatus Bathyarchaeia archaeon | reverse complement strand
ATTAAAGATCCCCTGTACGGATATATCCGCATTACCGAGATTGAGAAGAGAATAGTAGACACGCAACCGGTTCAACGGCTAAGAAGAATACGACAACTTTCCGGAGCCGAGTATGCTTACCCAGCAGCCAATCATACACGTTTCGAACATGTTTTAGGAGCGATGTATCTTGCGGGAATTCTATCTCAAAGCCTTCCAATAGGTTTAACCGATCAAGAAATACAGCGAATAAAGTTAGCGGCACTTGTTCACGATGTAGGTCATGCACCCTTCTCTCACCTCTTCGAGCCCCTATTAGCCAAATACTTGGGAAAAACGCATGAGGATATGACATTCTGGATCGTAACTGAGTCTGAACTCTCATCAACTCTCAAGGCTGAAGGTTTTGATTCTGAAGAAATCGGTAAGCTGGCTGTAGGGAGACTTGGCGACCCTCAACACCCTTTTCTAGATCAGATAATCAGAAGCTCAGTCGATGTCGACAAGATGGATTTCATAGTTAGAGATTCCTACCACACAGGCGCTGGATACGGCTACGTAGACATCTTTCGCCTGATATATACAATGGACATACTTGATGGAAACCTCGCTGTGGATGTCACAGCGATCCCAACCCTAGAGACCTTCCTCCTCGCCCGCTTAGAATCTTTTCGAGCAATCTATTTCCATAGAGCTGCAAGAGCGGTTCAGATAATGCTTCTCAAAGCTCTTGAACAAGCCAAGGATGAGTTGGACATCGAGCGGATAAAGACGACTGACGCATATTTGGCCTTGGACGACTACCTAGTATGGTCAATACTGAAGCGATGCAAAAAATCTAGAGGAATAATGCAGGACATTGAGCAGAGAAAACTCTTGAAATGTGCTTATGAGCGAACCTTCTTCGCCAAAGATGAACTCTTCACGAGCGTGCTTACAAACGAGGCTGTTAGGAAGCAGATCGAAGGCGAAATAGCGGACAAGGCTAAAGTCGCCTCTGAAGACGTAAACATCGATGTTCCTTCTCTGCCGTCAGTACCATATCACTATGCAATTGAAATCGAACCTATGGACATACCCGTCTTCCTCAAAACTAGGTCTGGAGAGAAAGTTTCTCAGCGCCTCACCGAACTGTCAAAAGTGGTTGATGTACTAAAAGTCTTTATGAATGTAGTTCGAGTGTACACGAAGGAAAGCTATCGAAATGAAGTCATGAAGGCTGCGGAAACTGTCTTTGGAAAAACTCAGCTACATGATCAAGTTTCATATTAGGGAGTTGACTTTCTTTGAGATATAGCTGCGTCCAACAGTTCAACGAATATTCTGAATGCCTCAGTCTCTTGGAGACTCGTGTATACAGAAACTAGACTCATCTTCTTGAGGAGCATCGCCATCCTCTCAGCAAGAGAGCGGGCTACTATCAAATATTTTCCACCTAGCAGAACCGATGATGTAGTCGCAGCCGCTTCAATCAACCCGGGAAGGGCAAAAGCCAATGTTCCTAATCGCATTGGACCCTCATAAAAGAATGCGACAACAGCGTTCTCGAGATCAAGTAGCTTCAAATGAAAAACAATTCCGTCTCTTTCGAGCTTCGTCTCTTGGAAAGCCAACTGCGAAACCTTCCACCTTAATCAACATCTTAGAGACACTATTGATATTCGGACTAAACAACCTTTTCTATGAAAACTGCTTTCACTTAGATGAACGCGTATAGACCCATTCAGAGGAAACGATATGATCAAAACGGCGTGAAAGGTGGGGGCGAATGAGAATAGTTGTGATTTCCGATATACACTCGAATAATGATGCGTTAACAGCTGTTCTGGAGGAAGTTCATGACTACGATGCTCTCATCTGCCTAGGAGACCTCGTAGGATACGGGGCTGAACCGAATGAAGTGATTGAAACAGTTAGAATGCTGAAGCCTCAAGTCATTATTGCAGGAAATCACGACTACGCGACAGTTACAGGGGATACTTCAGACTTCGTATATCACGCGGTCAAAGCTATAGAATGGACGAGAAAGCGATTGACGATGGAAAACATAAAGTATCTCTCCAAACTGCCATACTTCTCCACATTCGTAGCAAACAAAGTAACGCTTAAAGCATATCATGGTAGTCCAAGAGATCCTCTTAATGATTACGTATACCCAGGGATACCTACATTCATTCTAAAAAGCCTGCTGGAAATCGCTGGAACGAATATTCTTCTCTTAGGCCATACGCATGTTGCGTTTGACGCGCGCATAGATACGAAGCTGCTGATAAATCCTGGGGGCATTGGGCAGCCCCGGGACGGCGATCCCAGAGCAAGTTACGCAATCATAGAAATTACGGATAACAGCGTATCTTGTGTGATAAGGAGGGAGACATACGATATAGACTCAGCGGCAAGTAAGATACTGCAGAACTCTCTGCCAAGCTTTCTTGCTGATAGATTGTACCTAGGAGTATAGAGAAGCTTTCCTCACAATCCTTCCACTATCTCTTTAATCCTACTCAGACCTTCCTTGATGTTTTCCATGCTTGTCGCGTAAGAGAGCCTTAAGTAGCCCGCGCCTGCAGGGCCAAACGCCTCTCCGTGAAGTGTAGCTACATACCCTTCATTCAAAACTTTCATCATTATATCTCTCGAACTCAGACCGAGTTTCTTCACGTTTGGGAATACATAGAAAGCACCATCCGGCATCTTACATGACATTCCCTTGATCGAATTGAGTCCTGAAACGACTGTTTTCCTCCGTCTATCAAATTCCTCAACCATCTTCCTCGTGGAATCTTGGGGCCCTCTTAAGGCTTCGATAGCAGCCATCTGGGTGAATGCTGCAGCACAGGATGCAATGTTTATCTGAAGTTTGACCATGTGGGCGATAACCTGTGGAGGACCTATTGCGTAGCCTAGCCTCCAACCGGTCATAGCATAGGTCTTGGAGAAACCGTCGATCAGTATTGTTCTCTCTTTCATGCTAGGTTCAGAGGCGATGCTGTGATGACTTCCGTCGTACAAGATCTTTGAGTATACCTCATCAGAAATAACCCACAAATTGTTGTCTCTAGCGATTTCTGCCAGCGCTTCTATATCGCTTTTCATCAGAGCCGAGCCGCATGGATTGTGAGGAGAGTTGAGGATCAGCATCTTAGTTTTCGGTGTTACCTTCCTCCTAACATCTTCCGGATCTATTCTGAAGTTCTTCTCTTCCTTTAATGGGATGGAGACAGCTACTGCTCCGATGAATTCAACCACCGACCTATAGATTGGAAAAGCAGGATCTGGAACAAGAACTTCTTCGCCTGGGTTGACTGTAGACAAGATTCCTGTGAATAGCCCTGGCTTAGCACCAGGCATAACTATGACCTCCCGATTTGGATCAACATCGATTCCAACTTCTTTCGAAACTTTCTCCGAAATCGCTTGCCTCAGCTCAAGAATTCCTGGCGCAGGCGTATAATGCGTGTAACCCGCCTTCAGAGCTTTCACAGCAGCTTCCTTGATGTGCTCTGGCGTATCGAAATCCGGTTCACCTATCTCCATATGGACAACTTTGGCGCCCTTCTTCTCCAGTTCTTTCGCCATCGCGAGGATTTCGAAAGCCGTCTCAGTTCCCAAACTTGACATCGCTTTTGAATACGACAATTCCTGAGACATTAAAATGAGACCTCACAAAGCCAGTTAAGAACGATGGGCTATGTTCCTAAAAGGCTTTGCCATCAAACAACCTATTACACGCGGGTTCACCTATGAATTTCCTCCTATTCGTCCTCTCGGACTGTTGATGTGGTAGAGGCGGTCAATGCACATAGCTAAGTACTTGATTGATACTTTCACTTAATGGATGACTCTTGCCTAGGAAAACCGCTGTCGTATCTGTTCAGAATGTAGTCGCTTCAGCTTCCTTGAAGCAGAGGCTGGATTTGGATTCCATAGTGAGAGTTCTACCCGGCGTTGAGTACAGACCCGAGCAGTTTCCAGGTTTAGTCTACAAGATAAAGAAGCCTAAGGCTGCGCTACTCATGTTCAGTACTGGAAAGATGATATGCACGGGCGCCATATCCGAGAGAACGGCTAGGAGGGCTGTAATGAAGGCTGTTGAAGAATTGAAGAGAAACGGGATAGTGATAGTCGGTAAACCTGAGATCCAGATCCAGAATATTGTGGCGTCTGGCGACCTAGTCGGACAGATAGACTTGGAAAAAACGACTTACGCCTTAAAGAAAACGATATATGAACCGGAACAATTCCCTGGACTAATCTACAGAATGGATAGCCCTAGAACTGTGATGCTGCTATTCACAAGTGGAAAATTTGTCTGCACAGGTGCAAGGTCGGAAAGCCAAGTACATGAAGCGGTCAAGAACCTACAGGAGAATCTTGAAGAAAAGGGACTCATATCATATCAATAACCCTCAGTGATCGATTAATCTCCTTTTCGACCGAGCAGATACGCGAGCGCAACTCCATACACAAGGGAGTCTCCTAAGATCTCAAGTCCATGGACAATTCTAAGCTGAATCGGCATAATAGACGGCGCCAGAAAAGCAGCAAAGGCGCCTAGAATATATAGAAGAGAGGCTGTCGTAGCCCACAAGTATCTTCTCTTGACCTTCAGAACGCCTATTATAGGTAGTAACGCCAAAACGTACAGGAAACCGCGAAGAAACTCCAAAGGAATAATAATGGTAATGCTCGGGATAACCAAACCTGAGGATGGATCCGTATAATATGGTATGACGAAAGGCGCGACTAACCAGCCAAATGCAAAGTAGATTGGAAAATAGATAAGAGAAGCTACAACTATTCGTAGAACCCATGAATATCTAGATCTCTGAGCGAAATACCCTTTAATCTTACTCTTGAAAGGCTCTCCGATTTTTTGAGGGATAAAAAGTACTCCAACAAGTAAGGCTTCTACAAAAGTTATCGCTAGTCCAACAAATACCGCACCTAGAAACAGTGAAATTGTCGACACATACGTCGTAAAGAAATAGCCTTCTACTATGTTGCTGAATTCTTGAATAACGAACAGAGTTAACCACGCTAATCCGATACGGGTTCCTGTTTTGAACGACAACTGAAAGAATATTAAACCCAGAACCAGAGCAATCGATATCCCGCCGACAAAGTTGGATATTGTAGATAGTATGGATATCTCTTAAGTTACAGCAGATTGAAGGAAAGCCTGCATGGGGGTATATATCGAAGAGAACAAGGCGATACGTGTTAAGAACCCTCTAGATACATATCCATCAGCCATGTAGACCGCCGGTGGGCCAAAGATAACTATCAGAGTCTATTAGATTTTCTCAGTTGGAGGTACGTGATTGCACTAGTACGCTGAGGCAGATTCAAAGAAGATTTTCGCTAAGCTAAAACATATGTGTTTTCAAGGAATTTGACTGATCATTACCGAGTAGGTGTATCTGCAGAATGATGTTTAGAGTTCTTTGACTCTTCCACCAGAGAAATTATCCATGCCATACCAGTTTGGAAAAGGGGGAAAGTGACATGACCAAAGGACATTAAATCATCGAGGAATATTTTTGGAACATCAAAGTCGCCTCAGATTCAGAGGTTGGGGCTACAACAACACTGAAAGAGCTAGTGCATGAGTAAAGTTCGCGCGTGAAGATCCGGTAACAATGCTTCTTAAAGCCTCTTGGAAGTTTGGGTTAACACTCTCTTTGTCGGCGTTCCTTCTTAATCTGCCCAACCATTTCGCTGATACGGTTGAGGCCCTCGGCCAAATATTCTCTCGGAGACCCGTACCCGATCCGGAGATATCCGTCCATACCGAAATGGTCGCCGGGCACTATCAGAGTACTCTTCTCTTTAAGAAGTCGCTCAACAAATTTGCTTGAATTCATCTTAAACTTGTATTTCAAATAGGCGATCGCCCCAGCCTTCGGAGGTAGGAGTGAGAAATCGTCCCGATTAGAGTCGACCCAATCCTCGACTAAGGGAAGATTCGCCTGCAAGATCTGCCTAGTCCTCGCCAGAATCTTCGCTCGCGTCTCCGATCGCAAAGCCTTCCTAGCCAAGTAATCGCCTAGAGGTGTAGGACCTATCGTAGTATAGTCGTGATACGCCCAGAGCTTGTCGGCGAGATCCCTCGTTGTAACTATCCAACCAATCCTTAGCCCAGGAAGTCCATATGCCTTCGAAAGGCCGTTAACAACGATGACCTTCTTGTACCTACCCCAAAACGTTGGGGTCATCCTCCCGTCAAGTTCTGCTCCCTGATAAACTTCATCAGAAAGTATCCAAGCCCCAACATTCTCTGCGATATCGCAGATCTCATCGATAGCTTCCTCACGGATCACAGCCCCTGTAGGGTTATTCGGGTTGCAGACAGCTATCAGTTTAGTCTGTCTGCCGACAACCCTCCTCAACGCCCTTATATCAGGCTTCCACTCACCCTCCAGCTCACGCAGTTTGAAAGGCTTCACATCAGCTTGGAAAGTCTTAGCCAAGCCCCAGATCTGCATATAGTTCGGAAGCATAATGACGACCTCAGCCCCTCTTTCTAGGAACGACCACATAGCCACGAAGTTCGCTTCAGAGCTACCGTTCGTAACTAACACGTTTTCCGCGTCAGCCCTTGGATAAATGGCCGCTATAGTCTTCCTCAATTCTTCAGTTCCGTTCGTTTGGCTGTAGCCCAAAGAATGATTCAGGAACTCGACGGGCATGTCACTTAACAACTCACTTACACGGAGAGGATGGACGCCGCTCTCAGAAAGGTTGTATTCTACGCGATTCTCCCATGTTGACTGCCAACGTTCCATCTCGAAGACTTGAAGCTTCATCTCAGTTCACCCGCGATTAACGTACAAACAACCATAACAAGCTTTCTAGAGATTAAAGAGTCTAATGGCCAACTTTCAATCCATATAGCTTTAGATAAGTGGAGACATTAAAGGGATGACACCAAGGGTGAACATCGAGTGGACGCGCGAATAGTCGATCGATTCAGCGAATTGCAGAGTGGAAACTGCATCGTCTGCGGAAAAGAGATAGGATTCAGTTTCGGGCGGCCCAGACGCTACTGCTCAGATAAGTGCAGGAGGCTTGCTAAGGCGCGGAGAGACAGAATAAGGAAACGATTATTGAGGAAACTCGTGCCCCTAGGACATGAAGTGGAAACCTTCCAATGGACTCAGCCCACGCTCTACAGTGATGAACTCGGAAACATCTTCAACGAGTTTAGAACTCCGAAGGAAACTGTCGGTCTACGATACGAGATCTATGATGAAGGAGTTGAGGAGGAGTTGACAACAGCTTGCGTGCACGATGGCCCTCGGTTCACAAAGGCAGGGCACATAGTGGTAAGCGCAGACACCCGAGCGTTCATCCTTAACGCTAGGGAATGGTGCCTAGAACACAAAAGCTTGCTCAGAAACCCTGATCATATACCAGCGCCCAACCCGAAGATCCATCGGATAGGCGTCCCAGAATCGTTCTTCTCTCTAGAGAACTCCATCTCCAATTTATTGGAGTCTTTCAGTGACCCCAACTATTGAAGATTTTTCGAATTTCATAAACCTCTTAGCAGACAGCTAACTCCAAGCATACCCCAAAGAATATTGCGCTTTCTAGACAACCTCTTTCAGCCTCTCTTGACGCTCAGGCAGCTGCGAATACAAGCCTTCAGCTGTCCTATATACAGCCAGTCTTCCAATCGTCTCCCAGCGGTCCCCGGAATAGTGGCGTACTTGAACCGTAAGCACCTCCGCTGTCGGATCCGATTTCCCAGCCCAAACCGTTAGGCTTAAGAAATCTCCGTTCGGCATACGATTTGAAAAACGCGCTTTCGGTTGAGACTTGCTGGACAAAGCATATGCACCAAGGCATAGAATTGATCTACGTCTGGATTTAGTTTTGCGCTCCAGATTCCCTTATGGAGTTTTTCTGTATGCAGGTTCTCTTAACTTGCCGGTTTTTGTCGGTATCCCACTGAGTGCAAATAGTACTCAGCCATGTATTCTCCAATATGCTTAAACCGTTCAACCAGAAATCTTATTACTTCTTTAGCTTCGATTTGTTCAAGCGATTTCAAGTAATTTGAAAATGAGCCGTGCGTCTTCTTGATTTTCTGAAACTCCTTCGCATTATAGATAATGCTCTGGATTTTCTCGAAATTTCTTATTGCATTTGGTTGTTTCATTAACTCTTTTGGTCGCGCTCTCGCCAGTCTATTTATATTGAAATTGTAGAAGCCCGCTCTATGTTTCGGCCAGTTCTTCCTTACGGTTCCCCAGTTCAAACCAGCTTGAAGAATGCACAAACAGAGGATTTCAAAATGCTCTCGATCGGATTTCAGTTTCTTTCCAGGTCTACATTCGCTTTTATCTTCTTTTGCGTAAGTGCATCCCCAAGGCGCTCTATGTTCTTTCATGATTTCAAACTGCGAAGAATCTCCGTTAATTGTTTTACTCTTTTCTCATCAGGAGATTGTAAGGAGGCTGGCCGCGGATCTACAGATTCGACATCAACCTATAGTAATATTGATTTGAATATACGAGTTCTATAACGGCGGATGAATCTTGGAGGCTTTGAGGATCGTAGCGTTAGGCGATAGTCTGACGGTCGGATACCTTTCGCCAGTAGCCGGGCTCGAATGGCCTCTTTACCAACCTTACACGAGATTTCTTGAGGATACGATTCGAGAAGCGATCGCAAAGAAGGGCAAGAGCATAAGACTGCAAGTCATTAACAAAGGCTTGAACGGCGACCTGACCGAGGGCATGCTCAACCGGTTTGATCGGGATGTTCTCCAACTTAGTCCCAACCATGTCATCATCCTTGGAGGAACGAATGATATAGGTTGGGGTGTACCTGTTCGCGAAATCTATTCAAACCTCGAGGCGATGTACGATAAAGCGATTAATCACGGCATCCGGTTAATCGCATGCGCTGTCCCTTCGATCCTCGGCTACGATTCTTTGATCCCTCCAAGGGTGAGATTGAACAGAATGATACGCGACTACTGCGAAGCGAAAGGAACTAAGTACGTGGACCTATTCTTAGCAACAGCAGATTCGACAACTCAAAGACTGTCACCAAAATATTCCAATGACGGCTTGCACCTGAGCGCCGAGGGCTATCGAAAGATAGCTGAAACGGTCTTTAAGGAAGCTTTCCTTCCGCTCATAAATACACTCATTAAAACCTGAACGATTTGATGAACCCGGGCAAGAGACGACTTAACCCGAAAAGCGTTGGATGGATAGGCTTTTAGATTACTAACCTTTCACATATCGGCCTATCGGATGGATGTGAATGCTTTGGAGAAGACCATAACCTACTTTGAGAGAGGTGGACCTGAGAACACAGCCCAGACTCTCGAGGCAGCAAAGAGAAGAATCAGCGAGCTCGGGATCAAAGATGTAGTCGTCGCCTCAACCCATGGAGCTACCGCCCTCAAGGCAGCGGAAATCTTCAAAGATTTGAAGGTGAACCTTGTCGCCGTCTCCATTTCCGAGAGCTTCCGGGAAGAAGGCTGGGTGATGTCGAAGGCTGAGAAGAAGAAATTGAGCGAGAGAGGAGTCAAAGTCCTGACCTCAGTCCACGCTCTAGGCGATGGCGTCGCCAGCGCTTTCACAGAGAAATTTGGAGGCAGATCCGTCGAGGAGGTAGTCCGGGAGACCCTCTACCGCTTTTCACAAGGAATGAAGGTTTGCGTCGAAATCGTCCTCATGGTTGCTGACGCTGGACTAATTGAGACGAACAAGGAGGTAATGGCCATTGCGGGCACTGGAGAAGGCGCTGATACATGCATCATAGTTAAGTCAGCCTATCCTAGAAAGTTCTTAGATTTTGAAATTAGAGAGATAGTGACGAAGCCCAGAAACCCCTAGTAGATCGTTTCAGGCCCTTATGCGGAAGATCGCTTGTTTTCCCAGTTATGCCATCTTCTTCGAGTTATCGTGGTCTCTGATTCGCAGACTGACCTTTCAGCTAGGAACATTGAAAACGAGTACCCCTGCATTTCTTACTCAACCCTCTTCCTAAGCAATTGGAAGATGATGGAACACATCTGAGATAAAAGGAAAGTTTATTGACCTTCATGCTCAACCTATGTCGGAAGTGAAGTGTATGTCAATTCCCACTGAAAAGAGGATTTTGAACAAAAGGTTGGAAACAGCCAGTTGGGGCGTCTTCTTTGTTGGATTAGGCGCGGTACTGGCTCTTGAATCAATCTATAGATTCGACGTGAAAGGCGGTGTCTTCACCATAATAGGGCTGGTCCTAATAGCATTGAACGCTATGAGATACCAGAAGCAGATTCCCGTAAGCAAGTTCACCCTATTCATTGGAATCGTTGTTCTATTGATTGGAGTTTCAGACTTTGTGGGTTTCAAACTCCCGGTGTTCGAGACAATCCTTATTCTCATAGGTTTGTTCATTCTTTTGGGCGCCATCTCCAAGAAAGGCGGTTGATATCGAATTGCTGGTTAAGGATTTGATGAGTACGAACGTTGTTTCGATAGATTCAGAGGCAACCGTAAAGGATGCGGCGGGCAAGATGGCTCAGCAGGAAATAGGAAGTTTAGTCGTAATGGAACAGGGAAAGGCGGTTGGCATTGTTACTGAGCGGGACCTACTGTCAAGGGTCCTAGCGCTGGGCAGGAACGCTGAGGCAACGCAGGTCAAGATGGTCATGTCAAAACCGCTTATCTGCGGAAGGCCCGATATGGATGTAACCGAAGCTACGAGGTTCATGGTCGCTAAAGGGATCAAGAAGCTCCCTGTTACTCGAGAAGGCCGCTTAGTAGGGATCTTGACCCTGACAGATCTCTGCGCGGCTCAACCGGATATATATGAACTGATCGAGAAGGAAACGAAAGGAAGGCTTCCAAAGAGGTTCATGAAGAGGTTAGCGAAGAGGTACTACAGGACCTGACGATAAATGCAGCTTCAGCTTAAAGCTACTCTTCAAAACTTTTATCAGTTTTCTTCAGGCTCACAAATTACTTGAGACGGATGAACCTTGAGTGAAGAGGCTGGAAGCGAGGAACCGAAGGTTCAAGACATCACTTCGCTCGACACATACTCCTTGATCGGACTGTTCATAGGCTTGTTGAGCGCTAAGGCTTGGGAGACGATGGGTTTGAGAGTGAAGCCTGGAACAGACAAGATTGAGAAAGACTTCGATCAAGCGAGAATCGCGATCGATACGATCGACTTCCTAGTTCAGAAGATTAAGAGCCGCATCCCAGAACCGGAGATGGGCAGGCTTGAGAGCATGGTAGGAGACCTCAAACTCAACTTCGTTAGAGTTAGTCAACGAACGAGTTAAGCAGCAGACCCTTTCAGTAGTTGGCGCCGAACTCTTTCTTGAACTCTTCAGTTAACCTTGCTCCCCAATTGTCGATAGGCTCCAACTTGCCGAAGAAGAATCTGAGCACCGGCGGCTCTTCGACAAATCTTAATCCTTTAACCAAATTTCTTTTCTGATATAACCAGCCAACTCGGTCGGCCACGTATTCGGCGTGAGAAACTGTGTAAACCCTTCTGGGCACGGCAAGTCTGGTCAGCTCGAGGTCTCAAGGAACTTCATTCCCATCTTTATCTCGGTCCATAGAGATCGTGCCTCGCTCCATACTTCTAACGCCAGATACTATGTAAATCGCTGCTGCTAGGGCTCCAGCAGGATATTGAAGTTGAAGAATATGAGGTAGAAACAGCTTGGCATCCAGATGAGTAGCCAAGCCGCCTAGCGGAGTAACTACTGAGATTCCTCTTTCTATCAACCTTTCAGCAAGATATTTCACCAATTCTGGGGCGCTGGCAGCTACATCTATGTCGACCATTTCCCTAATGCCGACGGCCATTGCTTCAATCTCTTTTGTAGACATTCCACCGTAGGTGAGGAACCCTTCATAGACAGGAAGCCACGGCTTCATCTTTTCATAATATTCTTTGTTGTTTGTTGCGATGAATCCGCCTCTATCAGAGGTGTTCTTTCGTCCACTTAAGTAGAAGATGTCAGCGAGGGCGGTTATCTCCTTGACGATCTCTTGGATGGTTTTGTTTCGATAGCCGTTCTCTCTGAGCTTTATGAAGTTGGCGTTCTCGCCCAATAGGCTTCCATCAATAACAAGTGGAATATTGTTTTGCTGACAGATACGTCTTACCTCTTTCAGGTTTTCAAGAGAGAACGGTTGGCCGCCAAGGAGTTTGTTGTTGCTTCCATTCTCAAGAATGGTATCTTACGAACCCCGTGTTTCTTGATGAGGTCAGCCAACTTTTGAATGTCCATTCATAGGGATTATGTCTTCAGGCTTTACTAAGACCTTAGCTATGAGGTGCTCTGCGGCTCTCCATTGATGTACTTGAAGAACGTACTTGAATCCCAACACTTCTTCTATCGCCTTCGCTAGTTTGTAGAAGCTCTCGCTACCTGCATAGGCGTCGTCTGCAACCATCATCGCTGAAAGCTGATTATCGCTCATCGCATTGCAGCCGCTATCGGTCAACATGTCAATAAATACATCTTTAGTCCTGAGCGAGAACGTGTTATAGCCGCCTTCCTCTATGGCTTTAAGCCTCTTATCGATCGGAACCAGTCTCGTCTTCTGAACAATTCTTATCTTGTGCATCTCAACAGGAATCTCCTTCCCAGCAGATAGTTTAATGATCATTCCAACCACTCCGAGGTTCACATACAATAATCACAGTTCTCGCTGTAATTCATTTGTTTCAACATCAGATTCTTCGGCATGAAAGGTTAATATTCTATTATTCTATTTGAGTAGTGTTACGGCTTCACCGGTTGAACGGTCATGGTCAAGTCTTCCGAGAGGGCCAAACGGGAGATCATCAAAGCGTACAACAAGGATCCGGAAGACTGGAGAGTCTTGGTCGGTCGGGACTCGGGAAGACACCTAAGCGTCTTGATCTCCCACGGCGAAGAACTCTGGATAGTCAAGGAAGAGCAGATCAACCCGTACAAGTCGGTCGGCTATGGGGTAAAAACTTATCAAGACGCCGACTTCCTGAAGAACATCTCGCCATACACATTCGGTTTCAGGCCGCTCACAAGGAGCCAGATAGATGAATTGACATCCGCAATGGAGCAGAGGAAGAGCATAAACGAAATTCTGACCGACCTTTTAGCTAGGAAGCCCGTCTCATTCAAAGATATAGCCAGCCCAATGGTAATCCAAGGTCCGGTCTTGCACACACCGAAACCGATCGATTACATCTCCGATAAACATAGACAGCTTGACTTGAAGCTTAAGCTTGAGTTGGAAAAGCTTCTCCATAGAAAGTATCCTCAAACCCTCCTACCTTATGTCTAAAGGCTGAGTTCTTGTGAGAGCCGCATCGATGAAGGGCGCTTTAGTTTAGGAATAAGTCAAGAAGAAAGACGCTATCAGCCTTCGTCCAAGTCGGATCATTATGAATAGTGTGGGCGTAGAACGGGTTTTTAGAGAAGTCTTAAGTACAATGATTGCTCCTACTCAATCCCTTTAGAGGTAGAACCTTTTGAAAGCGAAAACCTTGGAATTGACTATGACCTCTCTAAACGCTGCTTTGTACACTGGAATCGGCTATTTGACTTATCTAGGCATATTCGCTCCTATAGTAGGCGTTGTTCGCTTCTGGGGGATCGCCGTTATCATTCCATCGGTTTTCGCAGCTCTATTTGGGCCTATCGTTGGAGGGGTTGGAGCATCCATAGGCATATTCATCAGTGATATGATTGTCCACGGGAACGCTTTGCTAAGCCTCACGGTCGGTGTTCCAGCGAACTTCGCGATGTTCTATTTGATAGGTTATGTCTCTCAGAGAACAGTGAAGGCTCGAACAATGAGTATCGGGGTAGCAATGGGTTGCATAGCTATAATCTTAGTCTTTCTCATTCGATGGCTGGTTGAGGCTCAAACAGACATCTTCGGCGCGCTCTTGATAGTGCTTTTCTCAGGGTTGAGCATCATCCTGATGGTTGTTGTTAATAAGTTCTGGCCTAAATGGTGTAGTTTTACAGTAGGCTCGATTCTAGGGAACGGCGTCGGTAGTGCAATAGTTGGATTTGGAGTTTGGGCTTTCAGTCAATTCTTCTTGCTTCCGGGAGGAATGGGGTCTCAATTGCCGCTATCAGCAAGCTTGATCTGGTTCGTTTGGACATTTTCAAATCAGATGCCTTTCCTCCTGATCTTTGGTCCCCCGATCCTCGATGCTTGCAGTCGAGCTTTTCCAAGTTTGACTCACAAGTCCAGCGTCTAGAGGCGAATGGCGAAGATGCTTCAAGCCGAAGCTTTCAGTCCAGCCGGAATCTCAAGCTTCTTCGAGATCTGCGATCGGGATAGACAAGGCCGCTTGATCGTGAACCCTCTCCGAATCGGCGCTCGGGGAGGAGGTTTCGTCATTAGCAAAGGAAATACAGCGAAGATAAAAGTCAAGAAAGCTGAAGCTACCGGCATCAGCATATACATAAATCGCAGGCTGGCTCCTGAAGCCAAGACGACCGAGACCGTGGTCAAGAAGATTCTAAGCAGAGCTGAAGGAGCGTATAAGGTTATAGTTGAGCATAATGTCGAGGTTCCTATAGGGGCTGGTTACGGAGCGAGCGGAGCAGGAGCGTTGGCAGCTGGACTTGCGCTGAATGAAGCCTTAGGGTTGAGGTTAACTTATAACGAGGTTGGAAGGATAGCTCACGTAGCTGAGGTTGAATGTAAGACTGGGTTGGGCACTGTTGCGCCTTTAATGCTAGGCGGAGCTGTCGTAACGGTCAAGAGCGGTGGCCCAGGATTGTGTTCGATAGATCGAATTCCTCTAAAGCCGAATCACAGGATAGTCTCAGGATGCTTCAGCCCCATCGCTACGAAGACTGTTCTAGCCTCGCCGAATGTGATGAGAAGAGTGAACCGGTTTGGGAGACGAACACTCAATGAAATCCTAAAGGAGACGAACATCCAGAATTTCATGGCTTCTTGCAAGAGGTTTGCGGTAGACGTCGGATTAATGAGCAGCAGAGTGCGAAGACTGATCGATGCTATGGAAAGAGCTGGGGCTATCGGTGCTACTCAAAACATGGTCGGTGAAGCTGCTCACGCTGTAGTCGATGAAGATCGAGTGAGGAAGGTGGTTGAAGCATCACGGAAATTGCTGCCGAGCGAGAAGATCTGCGTAGCGAACATCGAACTCACTGGAGCCAGACTGATCTAGGGTTCAACGTCAACCCTAACCGATAGGCGTTTAGCGTTGAAGCAGGTCGTCCAGGTCATGGCTCCGGAAGATAGAAAAGCAGTTCTGTTCTTCCTCTCCTTGACGTTCGGGTTCACGTGGACTTTGAACTTATTCCTGTTCATGTATGGCGGGCTCAACATCACTGCTCTGCAAATCCAAATGTTCATTCCAGCTGTCTGCGCTATGGTCACGATTACTCTTCTAACAAAGGAGCGGATACGCGACTTCGGAGTTCGACTGGGAAGAATTAAGTATTATGCTTGGGCATTCCTGATCCCGATAACTGTGAACGGCTCAGCCTACATCGTAACGCACATCTTTGGGCTCGCTAAACTCGACCCCTCAATGCCGGGTATCGCACCGTTGCTCGAGAATGTTCCTACTCCCATCGAACAAATCATCCCCATCATCCTTCTTCAAGGACTCTTCTTGGGACCTCTCACAGGTCTACCCTTTACCTTCGGTGAGGAGTTTGGTTGGAGGGCATTCCTCCTCTCAAAGCTTCTACCGCTAGGCAGAGGAAAAGCGATCGTTCTGCATGGGGCTATATGGGGTGTATGGCATGCACCAGTCATAGCCATGGGTCATAATTATCCTGGATACCCTTTAATCGGACCAATCTTGATGGTCATCTCAACGATCTTCCTCGGAACCTTCCTAGGATGGATCTACTTCGCTTCGAACAGTATAATCGCACCATCATTGGCTCATGGAGCTATCAATCAGTCGGCGAGTATCTTCATCCTATTTATGGTTGGATTGAACCCTCTTACAGGCGGTGTAACAGGTATCCCTGGACTATTGTTGTGGGGCTTCATAGCACTGATTCTATGGAAGGCTGGAAAGCTACAAGTAATCGAGATGACGCGAGAGTGAAGCTGTTTCTGCTGACAGAGTGCCAGTAATGACGGGATCGCTTGCCATGTACGTGCGTAAAGCTGAACGATTTTCTCGCGAACCTTGTATTCCCGTAGTACCTCAAGAATTCTTGTTGCAGCTCAGCTGGGACAAGTATACAGCTCGACCCAACCTTCCGGCCCCCGGTAGATGCGTAACATTCCAAGAGCTCTCTAATTCTTCCCATAGAGCCGATAGGCTAGCGCCATCTTCTCACTTTGAGTAAGATTCGTCATCGAGAAAGTGATAAGAGTAACAGGTTTAAGCCCTAAGACGTGCACTGGCGCCTCCAAAGGATATTTGATGTATAATATCTTTCCGTCCTTCAGAACCGACTCTAAGAAAGCCGGCTCGGTCGCCTCTCTAAACTCTTTGATAGTCTTAGGTATGACATGAATAAGGAGTCTCAATTCTCCGACTCGCTCGTACAACGTATTCCACTGATCCCAGAGCGATTTCTAATCTCTAAATAGGACTAGAAGATCGTAGTATGAGTATTCATCTCGATCCCCTCTCGCAGCGCTACCGAAAAGGATTATTCCCAGCACCCCGTCGATTTGGGCGATAGCATCCACTAGTCTACTTAAATCGAAGACGAGTTCTTTTTGAGATTTCATTTAAGATCTTCTCCATAGCTTCAAGGGCATGCTTAGCTCTCTCCCGTCTGTTCCTTCATACCCTAATGTGCCGTAAGCACCCCAAAGAGCGTCGAC
>CAZHMI010000038.1:0-16991 GCA_964533795.1 uncultured Candidatus Bathyarchaeia archaeon | reverse complement strand
ACCTATTTTCGGGATAACTTCAGAGCCTACGCCAAGACGATTTTTCAGAGCCGAGAGAACGTTCTCGCAACAGTTGTACGGCCTAACTATAGGAAAGTGGCTCGGGCGGCTGCAGAAATACCGTACCGCCTTTTCTTGAAACTTCTTTAAGCCTTCTTGATCAGACAAAATTTTTCACATCACCTTCTATCTATTTCTGCTCTCTTCAATTAATCGCATAAAAGACTTTCACAGGGCATGCTGAGGATTCTGCGACATCGGAATCCTCAGGTTGACATTAAGCGGTAGGGAGATGCCCTAATTAACAAGCCTCCCTCATCCATACACGTCTATCCAGAATAGTCAGTCCTATACGAATACTGCAGTGAATCAGTCGAGGGTTCATACCTAGTACTCGACTCCGGTTAGAACGATAAGACCAACCATCGTTATCAACGAGGCGAGTAGAAAGTTAACGGTATAGCCCAAAGAGTATGAAGCGACGCCGCCGATCAACGATCCCGCGACTACAGCTACCCCGATCACAGAGTTGAGCATCCCTTGAGCTTGACCGAGCTTCGTTGGGTCCGAGAGCTTCGGGAGAATCGATGAAGATGAAACCCAGAATAGCGCCCAAGTTAATCCAAAGACTGCCATGCAAACGGTGAAGATGCTTGTCTTCGCCTCGATTGCACCGACTGCTGCTCCGAAGACGGCGATGAGAATGAATATCGCTATTCGGGTTGCTCCCGCTATATTGATCAGTCTTCTCTCACCTATCTTCTCAGACCTTCGACCAACGCGTGGATAGAAGACCGTTGAGGTCAACGATAACGCGAGGAAAAGGAGAAAGATCTGGTTCCCGGGAATTCCGAGACTGCTATAGAATATTGGGAGCGGAACGAAGAACATGTTGAATGCAGTGAAGAAGCAGAACATGCTAACATAGTAGAGAGGAAGACTCCGGGTCAAACTCGATAGCATCAGTCGCCGCAACCTTTGAAGCTCAAAGAGCCGAGGTATCTGAAATAGAACAGTGGGCAAATATCGGACAGTCTCAACTACGCGATGCGCTGAATAATCGAATGCATGTCTCCTTTCTAGAACGATTTCTGGATCTTCTATGAGCCACACGCCCAGAAGAGCGCTGAGGAAGCACATGACTGAGCATACAGCGAAGAACATTCGGATATCGTAGTAGCTTAGCCAAATCGTTCCAGCGATTATCCCGAGGCTCCATCCGAAGCCCGCGTACTGATTGTACAAGCCGATGTACCTGTTCAACTTTCCCTTCGGAAAGACCTCAATGATCATCATGCTTGCGACTGGGATATACGCAGTCAGAAAGAGTCCGAGAAGCGCGTTGAGCAATACGAGGTGGACAACTTCAGAGGCCAGTGCGAACATCAAGAATATGACCCCGGCCGAAATGAATCCGAATAGGATGAAGATTTTCCGTCTCGATAGCCTGTCCGAGAGTCCTCCCCAAAAGATAGAGGAAGGAACAGAGGTTAAGTTGTAAGCGGAAGTGACGACGCCGACGTGGCCCACATTCCCTCCTAACAATGCGATGTAAAGAGGAACTAGCGGTTGCGTAGCTCCAAGCGCTGCGTTCACAGGGATAAAAGCGGAAAGCCAATTCGACTTCGATCTAGCGCTAGAGCTCAATATCTGATCCTTCGTCAACTCACTGGTGAAGCACGTTGAGTCTGCTCTCAGCGAGATAAGTTTTGCTAGTCGATTCGTGAGAAAGGCGTTCTTTGCATACGAGTTGAATTGATCAGTTTGTGTCACCAAATAGACCATGGATTAGAGGTTGTCTTAACGACGAAATCGTCCGAAAGACGACCCTTGAATCTCGGCCCAATTAATCATGAATCCAGTTTATCAAGTTGCCCGGGCATGCCTATGCATCAGCGGATCCGTATGTATGCTGTCACAGCAACTCTTAAATATCGTTCAGCCTTCATTATGCTCTCACAATTAGAGGTTCCGCATTGAACTCAAAGCCTTTCATAACCGATACCACTACTACGACTTCTACGACCACGACGACTCAGACCACAAACTGAGTCGGACGGCGAGAACCTCTTTCAACCGAGCTTTCTTCAGGTCCTTGCTGTTCCAACTCGTTTTGAAAACGCATAGAGGAGACTAAATCAGATGAATATCAAACAGATACCGCAGAGGGCTACTAAGCCGCAAGCGAGAAGCATCTTGAACGGAAGCAAACTCGATGCTCTTCAAAACTCAGCCGAATCCCTCTCAATCGACCATGTCAAAGTTGTTGCACCTTCGACATCAGCAAACCTAGGACCGGGATTCGATGTCTTCGGTCTAGCCCATGACACTTTCAAAGACACACTTGAGATCGAAGTTACTCCAGAAGGGAAGATTGAGATAGAGGTCGAAGGCATCGATTCGGAGAGCGTCTCATGTGAAGTTGACAAGAATACTGCAGGATTCGTCGCAAGCTGTATAGCAGATAGGTTGCCGGGCGGATGCGGCTTGAGAATCCACATCGAGAAGGGAATCCCAGTTGGCAAGGGATTAGGAAGCAGCGGCGCAAGCGCTTCTGCATGCGTTGTTGGGCTAAACAAGATTATGGGGCTAAGCCTCTCGAGCGACCAAGCGATCCAGCTAGCGGCAAAGGGAGAAGTCGCCTCAGCAGGGTTTCCGCATGCAGACAACGTTGCAGCTTCAATCTTGGGAGGCTTCACGATAATCAGATCGTACGAGCCTTTCCACGCAATTGGGTTGGCTCCCCCCTCCAATCTTCAAGTCGCGGTGGCTGTACCTGATCTTGCTATTGCTCAAAAGAAGACTGAAGTAGCTCGCTCAATCCTTCCTCAATCAGTCCCAATGGCGAAGATGGTCCACAACATCGGTCAAGCATCGGGAATAATCGTTGGGATACTTTTAGGAGATGTAGACCTTATCGGCAGAAGTATGGTCGATGCCGTTGTAGAACCTGCTAGATCTAAACTCGTCCCAAGCTACCATAAGGTTAAGGAGAACGCTCTTGCTGCTGGAGCCGCCGGCGTTGCGATAAGCGGCGCTGGGCCATCCATGATAGCGATCGTCAACGAAAATAGAACCCCAGCCATCCATGTTGCTCAAGCTATGAAAGAGGCGTTCGAAGCTGGAGGAGTTAGATGCCGAGCTTTCTCATCTAAGCCTGCTGCAGGAGCGAAAGTTGTTGAAGAAGGTTGGGAAACATGAATCACTATCTCGAGTGCATCGAATGCAAAGCCCACTACTCTTCAAGCGAGATCGTCTACGTCTGCAAGAACTGCGGAGACCTGCTCGAAGTAAGATATGACTGCGAAAGTCTTCGGACATCTTTTGACCCCTCCCTCTGGAAGAAGAGGCCTCTATCAGTTTGGAGGTACGAGGAGCTTCTTCCGTTGAAACGGGCTTCAGTGAGAGTGAGCTTGGGAGAAGGTGGAACGAGCCTCAAAAAATCCATCAGGCTTGCGGAGAACCTTAGTCTCAACGAGCTCTACGTAAAGAATGAAGGCGAGAATCCAACGGGCTCCTTCAAGGATAGGGGTATGACTCTTGGAGTATCGAAAGCGGTTGAGATCGGCGCAGAAAGAGTTGCATGCGCATCGACAGGGAACACATCCGCTTCTCTTGCAGCCTACGCGGCAAGAGCTGGGCTTGAGTGTATCGTGCTCATACCTTCTGGGAAAGTTGCCCTTGGAAAACTCGCACAAGCGCTTGTCTACGGTGCGCGGGTGCTACAGATAGAAGGAAGCTTCGACGATGCATTGAGAACTGTTATGGAGCTCGCTCAATCCAAGACTGGCTTATATCTATTGAACTCAGTCAATCCGTACAGGCTTGAAGGACAAAAGACTCTCGCCTATGAGGTGTGGGATCAGCTTGGAAAGGTTCCGGACGCGATCATAGTGCCTGTGGGCAATGCAGGCAACATAAGCGCCATCTGGAAAGGATTCCAAGACCTGAATCAGCTTGGACTCATCACTAGCCTCCCAAGGATGATTGGTGTACAGGCAGAGGGAGCGTCTCCGATAGCTGAAGCCTTCAAGATGGGATTGAACACGATCAAGCCTGTTCCAAATCCGGAGACAATAGCGACAGCGATAAGGATAGGTTCACCTGCAAGCTGGAAGAAAGCGTTGAGAGCTGTCAGAATTTCGAATGGGCTCATGGAAACGGTTGCTGACCGAGAGATTCTTGAAGCCCAAAGGCTCTTGGCGAAGCTTGAAGGCGTCTTTGTGGAGCCCGCTAGCGCTGCTAGCATTGCAGGTCTAAAGAAGCTCGTCGAAGCCGGAGCAGTCACGAGAGAAGAGGATGTTGTGTGCGTAACCACTGGACACGGGCTCAAGGATCCGGAGATCGTTGAGCGAATATGTGAAGAACCTATCAAGGTGAGCGCGGACCTGAGCTTGGTCAAGAAGGCACTTGGCTTGAGTGGCTGAGAGCGAATCAGAAGATGAGAATGGTTATTGTAGGATTCGGAACAGTTGGACAGAATGTTGCGAGGGTCCTCCAGTCAAAAGAGAACAAGCTCTTGAGAGAATTCGGTTTCCGCCCGAGAATAGTTGCAGTAGTCGATAGGGGTGGAGCTATGATAGACCAGAAGGGTCTCGATTTGAATAGAGCTATGACGGTCAAGCTTACTAAAGGCTCAGTGGCTCAAGACATGGATCTAGGCCTTCCCGGGGCGAATGCAAAGGAGGTTATAGAGAAAGTTGATGCCGAGGCGGTTCTCGAATTGACACCGAGCAATATACAGGATGGCGAGCCAGGGCTGTCTCATATCAAAGCTGCTCTCAGAAGCCGCAGACATGTGATCACAACGAATAAAGCGCCTCTCGCAATCGCCATGCCTTCTCTCATGGAGATGGCTTCATACAACAAGGTTCTCCTAAGGTTCAGCGGAACAGTCGGGGGCGGAACGCCCGTCTTGGACCTGGCGAAGAAATGTTTCAACGGGAACAAGATCGAGTCTCTTCGAGGAATATTGAACGGGACGACCAATTACATCCTAACCAGGATGGCTGAGTCCAATATGTCAATGGATGAGGCTTTGAAGGAGGCACAAGCCTCAGGATACGCGGAGGCCAACCCATCCTATGACATAGATGGAGTTGACACAGCCTGCAAGCTTGTGATCCTCTCGAACTGGATAATGGGTAAAGAGTCCTCGATAAAGGATGTAAAGATCGAAGGCATCAGAAAAGTGACACCTGAGGATTTGGAAGCGGCCAGAGAAAAGAACTCTCAAGTCAAGTTGATAGGCTCTATAGTAGATGAGATAAAGGTTCAGCCAGAACAGATCCCGCAGAGCCATCCGCTCTGTGTTGGAGGAACATTGAACGCTGTCTCATTCAAAACGGAGCTGATGGGTGAGGTCACGATAGTTGGGAAGGGAGCGGGGGGCGTCGAGACTGCGAGTGCTGTACTAAGAGACATAGTAGACGTGAGGAGAGTTCTAGCAGCATGAGCGGGGAAGATTCATGAAGCTTGTGATGAAATTCGGAGGAACGTCTCTAGGCGAGAGCTCAAGGATCACGCATGTCACAAGCATAGTCCGAGACCATGTCCGAAAAGGGGACAAGATCCTCGTCGTGGTCTCAGCCATGTCAGGAGTCACAGACAACTTGATCGAAGCCGCCGAGAAGGCTAGCATGCGTGATAGAAGCTCGATCGAAGCTTTCATGAAAAGCCTAGCCAAGAGGCATAGCTACGCGTGCCAAGATGTAATAAAGAACGGAGAGATACTCGACGAGACGCTCAGGTCGTTGAACGAGCAGATCGAGGATTTGGAGAAGATTCTTGTCGGTATAACCTATCTGGGAGAGCTGACTCCAAGGTCAAGAGATTATGTGCTCTCATTCGGAGAGAAGCTCTCAGCGATAGTGATGTCCGGCGCCTTGAAAGATCTCGGGTTGAGAATACAGTCCTTTCTAGGAGGGCAATGCGGAATCGTCACCGACGACAGCTTCGGCGAGGCCAAACCTCTGATGAACATCACGAGGCAGCAAGTCAAGGAGAAGCTTGGGCCAATTGTCGACGCGGGAATAGTGGCTGTGGTTACAGGCTTCATAGGAACAACCCAAGACGGTTTGATCACGACTCTCGGGAGGGGTGGGTCTGACTATTCAGCCACGATCTTGGGCGCAGCGCTCCAAGTCGACGAGGTCTGGATATGGACCGATGTTGACGGGTTGATGACAGCGGACCCGAAGGTTGAGCCGTCAGCCAAGACGATACCGGTCATATCGTTCTCAGAAGCAATGGAGATGGCCTACTTCGGAGCAAAAGCGTTGCACCCGAGAGCTTTGGAGCCAGCTTCAGAAAGTGCGGTTCCAATTCGTGTGAAGAACACTTTCAATCCTGATAGTCCTGGAACTTTGATAGTTCAAGAGCAGCACGTGAAACCTGAGAGTGTTGTGAAGGCTGTTGCAATCATAAGGAATCTTGGGTTGATCACTGTAAGCGGAGCTGGAATGGTCGGCGTACCCGGCATAGCTGCGAAGGTATTCAGTGTACTCGGAGGGAATAGGATAAGTGTCTTAATGATCTCTCAAAGCTCCTCCGAGGCAAACATCTCCTTCGTTATCCCTCGCATAAGTTTGGAGAAGGCGGTGAACGCACTCGAGCTCTCACTATTGGGAACTGGATTCGTGAAAGAGGTTACGTCTGAAACGGGTATATGCATCATAGCCGTGGTTGGAGCCGGTATGAAAGGTACACCGGGAGTAGCAGCGAGGGTTTTCAAAGCGGTTGCAGAGCAAGGTGTGAACATACGCATGATAGCTCAAGGCTCATCAGAGCTTAACATATCTTTCGTTGTGGAAGAACGCGGTGGCGTTAAGGCTCTTCGAGCCTTACATAGAGAATTCAAACTCGATTGTTAACGCTCTCTAAACTAGAGCAATCTCTTGCGGAGGCATCTCCTGAAGACTTGCCTCAAACAACTCTTTCTTAGTACCTCTTAACTTTATCAAGCGAGGGAGCCTGCCCACTGTGCCGACGTAGTTCCGTCGAATGACCAGTGCACCTCTAACCCCTCGGATTCCCTCAGCTGTCTTAAGTCCTGAGTGTACGGATGCTTGTATATCCTCGCCCACGACTGAGTTGCAGACAGCCTTAGCAGCAGCATCAGCTAGAGACGCTGTATCCGCTATGACTACAGCTGCATCCGCCTCGCCGAAGTTCAACGCATGACTCACAGTAGCCGAGCTTGTGGCGATACCTATCGGAAAGTCTTCTAGAGCTAAATGAAAACCCATCCTTCCAGAGACTGGAGATGCCCCTGCGTAAACCCCCACGACGAGCGGCTGAGTTGATGAGGCAGCTATCTCTCCACCATTCTCGATGAGGCTCACTGAGGCCCCCTCTAATACCATATCCCTTACAGCCAGCTCAGCCAAGGCTCCTGGGACAGCGGCCATAGGACCCACTCCGGCAGCCTCAGCTGCCAATGAAGCTAACTTCACAACCTCCGGCGCAGACTCCTCAACCCTCAATGGGTCGAGTGAGAGCTCATAGCTAGGTCTTCTAAGGATATACCGTTCAAGCTGATTCCTGTGGTAGATTATGGAATCTATACCTGATCGAATGGCATGCGCTACATCGCTAATCACTAGTACATTTGACTCCTTTATGGTCCGTCTGACGCGGAAGAGACCTCGGTCGAAGACTGGAGTTGAATTCGATGCCATCTTATTCAACTCTTTCAAGGCGATCTTATCGCTTTAACAGGACATGCGTTGACGCAGATGAGGCATCTGATACATCTTCCTTCGTCCAGCTCTACATCCCAATCGGAGTTCTGCTTTATAGCTTGGACTGGGCAAGGAGAAACGCATGCTCCGCAGGAGATGCATCTTTCATAGTCGATCTCTGTGATCGACTTGATCTCTTTGACTGAGACGCCTGCTTTCTGGAATAGTTCACTAACATTATCCAGTTCCTTTCCAGCAGCGGGAACATCAACAACCATCTCTCCAGCGTTTAAGGAGACCTTCGCTTCGAGTATGTTTATCGGAAGTCCTGTTTTGAGAATAATTTCAGAGAGGATTGGTTTGCTGACGTTATTCCGCTTATAGGTAAGCCTCAACTTCATTCCTTCTACCTCCTTAGAAGTCTCGCCAGATCGTCCGTGGTCACTATTCCAATTACCCTTTTCACGTCGTCTACTACAGGCATGCCTGATATATTGTGCTGAGCGAGTCTCCTAGCAACGATGTCCCCTGATTCGTTCTCTCGAGCGGTTATCACCTTCGTGGTCATAACCTCCACAAGCGTCCTTTTTCCTTCCGCCAACGCTCTAGCCAAGTCCCATGAAGTAACAATTCCAACCAGCTTATCGTTGTCGTCGACAATGGGGATGTGATCCACACCATTTCTCACTATTAAGCTCGCTATCGTCTTTATGTCATGGCTCGGCCTAGCTGTCGTCACCTTGACCGTCATGATATCCTTAACCCTTAACTCGTGTCCGCGAACTTCAAGTGGCTTGAACTCTCTCTGGTTCGGCAGAAGCTCCACTGGCCTTGATAGGAAGAACAGTCCTTCCTGTAGCCATCGCTTAAGAGTCTCAGCTATCTCCTTTGCGTACTTGAAGCTGGAAAGTGGAGATGTTGGAACCGTTCTTCCATTTATGTCGACCCTGCCAAGTTTCAAGTCTGCGTATGAGACCTTCTTGACAGCTGGCCTATTTCGAGACGGAACTCCGTAGTCGAGAACGTTAGTCATTATCTGATCATCGGGCGTTGCAGCAGATTGGGCGACGCGTAAGTTGATGATCGGGATTGGGATGCCGACGCCAACGTAGAGACTGGTCCCATAGTGATGGTATGTCGCGCCTCGCAAGTATTTGGGATTCATCTGTTTGAGGTCGCCACGGACCATTAGTGTTCCAAACTCGTTTTGTGGGCTGTGCTGTGTTCCTTCCCCAATAACGTATCCGACCCCGCCGCCCAAGAAGATTCGTGTCCCAATCCCTATCGTCTCGAAATTCTTGTCTTTGTAAAGTGGGCTAAGCTGTCCAGCTCCAGAGTAAGTCACGTTTCCATAATTGGGGAGTAACGTCCCCATATAGGTGTACAGGATCTCGTCAGTGCTGTTCGTAGCTGCATTGTAGTGCTCATAAGCATTACGCGGATTGAGGAGAACCGCTTGATTCAAGTCGTCCAGAACAATCGTCGTTTCAATCGCTTTTCTTGGATAGCAGTCTGTTCCATAGGCTTCTGCTCGCAGCTCAATCTCTTTTCGGCTGACCAAGTCTTCGATTACGTGCCCTCCGCCGTAATCGAACCCTTTGGACTCGCTCATAGCTGTAGCTCCGATGTAAGCGTCGACGGCTGCTAGGCCTTTGTATGCCGGGACATCATTCAGCCAGCACTTGAACATCTTGATAGGCGGTTCAGAGTGACCGAAGTTGAGGAAGGCGCCGGAGCTGCACATGGCGCCGAAGGTTCCTGTTGTAACGACATCAACCTCTCTTGCGACAGTATCTAGTCCGCGGTCTTGAACATGAGCGACGAACTCGTCTGCGGTGACTACGACCGCGTCACCCTTCTTGATCCTTTCGTTGATCTGTTCATGCGTCCTCAGCGTTTCAGCTCCTATCTGCTCCGTCATGCTATTACACCGTTATAAAGCCAATAGAGAAGGCTATTCCAATGTTAATATTTTGCTGTTAATAATATTCTGATAGGAATACGCCGAGACACCTCACGGTGGACACATATGTCAAGCGTGGCGCACGGGGCATCGGGCGCGAGTACAAAAATATACGCGAAAGTTTTAAATGCAGCATCTACGCTTTAAATGCGTCAACCCTGTCCGGAGGAAACGCTGAAATGGGGTATCATGTTTGGGTATCCTACACGACTAGAGGCAACGTACTGTAGACACCGCAGACTAGAGGTCAAAGAACTCTCTTTTAGAAAATCTCCTCACGAAGTCTTCTCCAAACTCCAAGAGAACCATCGCTATGCGTACCTTCTAGAGTCCGTTGAAGGACCGAGGAAGCTCGCTAACTTCTCCTTCATAGGGTTCGACCCCCAGATCATCTTCACAAACAAGAATGGAAAGACAAGGATAGCCAATGAAACAACCGGAGAAGAGATGGTTGGGGAAACGCCTGATCCACTTGAAACTCTAAGAAGATTGGTTAAAGAAGCATCAGCTCCATGCGATCAATTTCGTCTGAACGGAGGCATCGTCGGGTACATTTCATACGACGCTATTAGATACTGGGAGAGCCTCCCAGAGATCGCCGATGATGACCTAGAACTCCCGGACATCGAAATGGGAGTTTTCAATGACGGAATAATATTCGATCACAGGGTCAAGAAGGCCTACTACTACTTCTTCGATGAGGATAGATCAGATCAACTGGAAAGTGAGGTTCGAAGACCCTTGGTTGAGCATGAAGATTTAAGGTACACAACCCCGAAACCCAATGTTGCCAAGGAAGATTTCGAAAGCTCTGTCTTAAGGGCCAAGGAATATGTATTCAATGGCGACATCTTCCAAGTTGTCCTGTCGAAGCGTTACGACTTCCGTATTGAAGGGGCTCTCATCGACTTCTATAGAATCCTCCGAAGAATCAACCCATCTCCTTACATGTACTTCTTGAAGATGGGTGAGCGGCAGATAGTCGGCTCGAGCCCAGAGATGCTCGTTAGAGTCGAAAAAGATGCAGTAGAAACCTACCCGATAGCAGGTACAAGGCCGAGAGTCGCTGACACTAGAAGGAACAAAGCTTTGGCGAGTGAGCTGCTCGCTGATCCAAAGGAACGTGCTGAGCATATAATGCTCGTGGATCTCGCTAGAAATGATATCGGGCGTATCTCTGAGTATGGATCAGTTCAGGTTCCCGAATTCATGACCGTCCATCGATACAGTCATGTCCAACATATCGTCTCGCGAGTCTCAGGACGGCTATCGTCTCGATACGACTCTCTTGATGCCTTAAGGGCTATGTTTCCAGCGGGCACCGTCTCAGGAGCTCCGAAAGTCAGAGCCATGGAGATCATCGAGGAGCTTGAACCTTCGAGGAGAGGCCCCTATGCTGGGGCTGTGGGCTACTTCTCGTATAATGGATCCGCCGACTTCGCAATAACGATCAGAACCTTGGTTTTGGACAGGGATAAAGCCTCTATCCAAGTGGGGGCAGGCATAGTGGCAGACTCTGATCCTGAGAGAGAGTGGTTTGAGACAGAGCACAAGGCTGAGGCATTGATAAGATCATTAAGCCGAGCAGGTGAGGAGATATGAGAGTCTTAGTGGTCGACAACTATGATTCATTCGTCTACAACATCGCCCAGTATGTGGGTGAACTGGGAGCAACCCCTTGCGTCTATAGAAACGATGAGCTAACACTAAAGCAAGTTGTTGAGCTTAAGCCGGACAGGATCATCCTTTCGCCTGGACCTGGAATCCCTGAGGACAAGCGATACTTCGGAAGCTGCCTAACGATTCTCCGCCACCTAAGCCATCGCGTTCCAACCCTAGGGATCTGTCTCGGCCATCAAGGGATCGCCCATGCCTTTGGAGGAAAGATAGCACATGCGGGCAGGCTGATGCATGGAAAGACGAGTGTGATAAGGCATGATGGTAATGGGGTCTACAAGGGCGTCTCGAACCCATTCGAGGCTACCCGCTACCATTCACTCGTCGCTGATCTCTTCTCATTGCCTTCATGCCTCAAGATAACCGCATACTCGCTTGAGGACTGTGAGGTTATGGGCGTCCGCCACATGCGCTTCCCGATCGAAGGCATACAGTTCCATCCGGAGTCCATCCTCACAGGTGAAGGGAAAAAGATTCTGAAGAACTTTCTTGAGGAGAGTTACTTGAGATGATTGTGGAAGGAATCGGGAAACTGGTCGAAGGTAGAGATCTAACTGTGCGTGAAGCGGAGGAGATTATGACAGAGGTGATGGAAGGTAAGGCAACTGATACGCAGATCGCCGCTTTCCTAACCGCCTTAAGGATGAAACGTGAAACTGTTGAGGAGATCACCGCTTTTGCGGTTACTATGAGGAAGTTCTGCCATCAGATCCACCCGAAGGTCAACGACAGACTGGTTGATACATGCGGAACAGGTGGCGACCGCATCAAGACCTTCAACATCAGCACCGCAGCCGCTTTCGTCACGGCTGGAGCTGGCGTACCAGTCGCTAAGCATGGGAATCGATCTGTGACAAGTCGATGCGGAAGCGCCGACATCCTTGAGCAGTTGGGCTTCAACATCAACATGGACCATGAGATGGTGGAGAAGTCCATAGAGGAGATCGGTATCGGATTCATGTTCGCTCCGAAATTCCATCCAGCCATGAGGTACGCTGTTAAACCGAGAAAGGAGATTGGAATCCGAACAGTCTTCAACATTCTGGGACCTTTGACCAATCCAGCCAACGCAGAGGCTCAACTTCTAGGCGTATATGATGAATCTCTAACAGAGCCCTTGGCCAAGGTCCTAAGAAACCTGGGATCCAGCCAAGCCATGGTCGTGCATGGTCTCGATGGTCTAGACGAGATTTCTACCATAGGGAAGACCAAGCTAACATGGTTGAAAGGAGGTGAGATCTTCACCTTGCAGATAGGCCCCGAGGACTTCGGTTTAAAAAGAGCTAGAAAGAAGGCGATCGAAGCCTCGACGCCAATGGAGAGCGCTGAGACAACGATCCGGATTCTAGCTGGCCATGCTAAACGATTCGATTCCAAGAGGGATATCGTCGTCGCAAACGCGGCAGCAGCTCTAGTTGTCGGGGGGAAGACGGACGACCTCAAGGAGGGAGCTACCCTCGCTAGAGAATCCATCGATAGCGGTTCGGCTTACGAGAAGCTAAGGTCACTGATCGAACTCAGTGGTGGAGATCGATCCAAGCTGGAGGAGTTCGAGAAACTTGGTTGACTACTTGGACATATTGGCGCAAGACGTGAAGAGAGCCGTTGCGGACGGGTACTATAACACCGGACGACTGTCAGTCTCTTCTTTCCGCAGCCTCAGAGAGGCAATTGAGGGATGCAGGAAAACCCCTATAATCTCTGAGATCAAATTGGCTTCGCCGTCAAGTCACTCGATTAGAGAGGGCCTACAAGTTGGAGAAGCAGCTTCAGCTATGGAGCGCGGAGGGGCTGTTGGGATCTCCGTCATAACAGAACCGAAGCACTTCAAAGGCTCATTGAAATTCCTCATCGAGGCGAGGAGACGGACGAGGCTTCCAGTGCTCATGAAAGACATCATCATGAGTCCAGCTCAAATAGAGACCGCTTCAAGTATCGGAGCCGACGCCATTCTACTCATTCAAGCTCTTTTCGATAGGGGCTACCCTGAAAGCGGTCTACTCGACATGATCGATCTAGCGCATTCCAGGAAGGTGGAGGTCCTTTTAGAGACGCGCACGAACGAAGAGTTTCAAACCGCCCTACGAACTGATGCTGACATGATAGGGATAAACAATAGGGATCTGTCGACTCTAACAGTTGACATCCATGTGACCGAGAGGATTCTGAAACTGAATGATCCGGGAAAACACATCGTAGTGAGTGAAAGCGGGATAGAAAAGCAAAGAGATGTTCAATTTCTCAAGAGATGCGGAGCGAAAGCCTTCTTGATAGGATCCGCCCTCATGTCCGCCTCTAACATAGAAGAAAAAGTAAGAGAATTTGTCGAGGCGTAAAGCAAATGGTGAAAGTCAAGATCTGCGGAATCATGAGGGAAGAGGATCTAGAAATAGCCCTGGAGGCAGGAGCAGACGCCGTAGGGTTCGTTGTATGCGCACCTCCCTCGCCGAGGAACCTCGCCCTGAAGGAAGCAAGGAAATTGGTCGATAAAGTCCCATCCAAAGTCGACAGTGTCGCGGTTACAATATTCAATGGTATGGGGAAGCTTATGGAAATCTACAACGAGTTGAAAACAAGTTTCATACAATTGCATGGAAGAATCAACGTACCGATCAGTCGAGAAACGCTCCAAAAGACAGGTCTCATAAAGGCGGTCGATGCCAAGGCAACAAATGCTCTCGAAGAAGCAGTTGAGGCTGTCAAGCTCTTCGAAATCATTCTAGCCGACACCTCTAATGAATGTGGAATTGGTGGAACAGGTATCACGCATGACTGGAGAATAAGCAGAAGGATTAGGGAAGCGATCCAACCGAAACCACTGATCCTTGCGGGCGGCTTGACGCCTGAAAATGTCGGCGCCGCAATCAAGACCGTTCAACCTTATGCGGTCGATGTCTCAAGCGGCGTAGAGAAGCAACCGGGAGTCAAAGACCCTGAAAAGATCTTCAACTTCATCGCTAATGCGAAGGGGAACAAGCGTTGACCACTCTAGAAGAATATCCTATTTACGGAAAATTCGGTCGGTACGGTGGAAAATTCGTTCCTGAGACTCTGATGCCCGCTCTAAGCCAGTTGGAAGAAGCGTACACCAAATTCAGAGATGATCGTGAATTCGCTCGACAATTGCGCTACTACCTTAAAGAGTTCGCGGGCAGACCGACTCCTCTATACTATGCTGAAAATCTTTCAAAGAAGCTTCAAGGAGCAAGAATCTATCTCAAGCGTGAAGACCTAGCCCATGGAGGCGCCCACAAGATAAACAATACCCTCGGCCAAGCATTGCTCGCCAAGAAGATGGGCAAGAAGAGAATCATTGCGGAAACAGGAGCTGGACAGCACGGTGTTGCTACAGCGATGGCTTGCGCCGCATTAGGCTTACAGACCGAGATCTATATGGGTACAACGGATATAGAGAGGCAGAGACTCAACGTCTTCAGAATGAGGTTGCTAGGCGCTGAAGTCCACGCTGTTGACTCGGGCTCACAGACCCTCAAAGATGCTATAAATGAGGCTTTGAGAGATTGGGTGACCAACGTTCAAAGCACCTATTACCTGATCGGATCAGTCGTGGGTCCCCATCCTTATCCGATGATGGTTAGAGACTTCCAGAGCGTTATAGGACGTGAGATCAAAGATCAGATACTATCGAAGGAAGGAAAGCTTCCCGACGCTCTGGTTGCCTGTGTTGGAGGGGGAAGCAATGCGATCGGAACGTTCTACCCGTTCCTCAAAGACCCAGAAGTAGCGATGTATGGGGTGGAGGCTGCAGGCGAAGGGGTTAATTCAGGTAAGCATGCTGCATCTATCTGCGCTGGATCAGAAGGAGTCTTCCATGGTATGTTGACGTATGTGCTACAGGATAGAGATGGCCAGATCAAGTCCACTCACAGCATCTCCCCCGGGCTAGATTACCCAGGAGTTGGACCGGAACTCTCCTTCCTGAAAAGCATCGGGCGCGTAAAGTACGTATCCGCAACAGACCGAGAAGCCCTACGGGCGTTTCTCAAGTTGTCAAGGACTGAGGGTATAGTTCCCGCCCTAGAGCCATGCCATGCTCTGGCATTCGCGAAGAAACTTGCCAAGAAGATGAGCACGGAAGAAACCTTGGTCGTGACCTTATCCGGAAGAGGAGACAAAGATGTCGAAATCGTCGCGAGAGAGTTAGGGGCGAAAACATGAAAGACATTAAAGAAACTTTTCGTGAGCTTGATAGGCGCGGTGAAGGGGCTCTCATCGCATATGTGACTGGAGGCGATCCAGCTCCAAAATATACTCCGAAGATCATTGAGACACTAGGGAATAGTGGAGCGGACATCATAGAGATTGGAGTGCCGTTCTCCGACCCTATCGCAGATGGACCTACAATCCAGGCCGCTGACATGCGGGCCTTAAACGCGGGTACCACGCCCCGTAAGATCTTCAAAATCGTCAAAGAGGCGAAAAGAAAGATCGAGAAGCCAGTCGTACTTCTGACCTACTACAACCCCGTCTTTAAGATGGGTGTTAAAAACTTCGTCGAGAACGCTCGAAGATATCAAGTTGACGGCTTGATCATCCCAGATTTACCGATGGAGGAGGCTTCTGAATATAAGAAACTGGCTGAGAGTCAAGGCGTTGATACAGTCTTTCTTGCAACACCTTCAACTTCTACGGGTAGGCTAAAGGAGATCATAGCGTTCACTTCTGGGTTCCTTTATCTGGTCTCCATCTTCGGCGTTACAGGGACTAGAGACAGAATCAATGAACTCACCTTGCAGACGATCACTAGGCTCCACCCGCATACGGCCGGTGATATCCCGATGGCAGTAGGTTTCGGCATCTCAAAGCCTGAACATGTTAAAGCGGTGCTCAGAGGCGGCGCAGAAGGAGCTATTGTAGGAAGCAGCTTTGTAGATCTCATTGGAAGAAATCTGGGCGATATGAATAGAGCTCTCAAAGAGCTAGGAATGATGGCACGCAAGCTAAAAATGGCGACAGCAGAATACCTAGAATGTGAGAGAATAGAAGGCCAAGCTACGATCTTCAAGCCGCGTTAGGATAAAGAGTTGAAAACGCGCAAACGAATTATGTTATGCGCACCCGGCGATTCTGCTTCTCCATCAACGATTGTCTAATCGATCAACTTTTTTCCGGGGGTCGGAGGAAATGCGCTTAGCCAGGCTCGTCTTTCAACTTGCATCTGCCAAAGCACCATGTTCTGCCGGCCCAGCAGACGCAGCATATCTCATCAGATAGCCTGTTCCAACCTTAGGCTTGAAGGGAGTTAGTGACTTAAATCTACTCTGAATCTCTTCAGCTTCTATCTCTACTCTTAAAGTCCTTTTCGGAATATCGATCTCAACTACGTCGCCATCTCTCAGCACCGCTATAGGTCCGCCGATCGCAGCTTCAGGACTCACATGTCCGATGCAGGGGCCCCTCGTCCCTCCGGAAAATCTTCCATCAGTAACCAAAGCCACACTTTCAGCAAGCCCCATTCCAAAGACCGTTGAAGTAGGAATAAGCATCTCTCTCATTCCGGGGCCTCCTCTCGGTCCTTCATAACGAATCACGAGAACATCTCCGCTCCGGATCTCGTTTTTGGAAATCAGTTTCGCAAACTCTTCTTCTGAATCGAATACTCTAGCATGACCGCGGTGTCGCATCATCCGAGGCGATATGGCTGTGGT
>CAZHMI010000037.1:0-17407 GCA_964533795.1 uncultured Candidatus Bathyarchaeia archaeon | reverse complement strand
CCCGAATCGAGAGAACAACATCTCAACGATGATGTTCGATGTTGAGCCTCCGACACCGACTGGAGCGACCGTGACGACTGTGACAGAGACTTTCGCAGTAATAACAACAGTCAAGGAGACGGTGACCAAGATCCAGTCGAGAACACTGACCGAGACCTTGACGACGGTAGAAACGAAACACTACACGGTCGCCGAGGAGATGATCACATACTCTCCTCCATACCTGATAATAGTAGCAGTCCTATCTGCGATCCTAGCTCTAACTGCATGGATCAAGTATGAGCTTCACCGATATGGGAGAATGCCACCGACAACCGTAGCTCCAACTCCGCCTGTAACAGCCCCACCTACCCCAACAACTCCTCCGGTAACCGTCCCTCCGACAATCGCTGAACGCTGTACAGGGGCTATCGACATTTTCACGACCAATCTACCTAAAGACACCCGCACCTTAAGATGGATCCTGAAAGACGATAAAGGAAACGGGATCGGCCTAGGATCCTTCGATACTTCAAAAGGGCCCGGGATCCTCAAAGATACTTTCAGAGCGACCTTGGAGGGCCTGAAGGAAGGCCAGAAGATCACCGTTGAAGTTGTAGCTCTCGATAGAGAAGGGAGAAAGATTGCGGCGAAGGCGTCTGGGTGCGGCGTAGTATGTACGGACAAAGAGGTGCTGATCGAGTTTCCCACCGCTAAGGAGGTTACGGGCAACGTTGTAGACGGCCCGTACGGATGGGATTACAAGTATCTTCAAAGAGGAGACGAATTGACTTTTAAGCTTAAGCTCAATGCAGACCCGAATGTTACAAAAGAGGAACTTGATGGATTGAAGAGAAGATGGGAGGAAGGGATTGAAGAGAAGTGGAGCGAGAAGTTCGGCTGTTGCGATAGGAGCGATGTCAAGGACGGGAAGTGTATCGGATGTAGCTATAGTACCGTGATGTTAGACGTTGAGTTCGTTGAGGAGGGGGAGCATGCAGCGGTGAGGGTTAGAAGAGGGCCCGCAAGGTCTAATTACAAAACTTGGGATACTGAGGATACGGGCGATGTGGCGGCGCATGAAGTGGGTCATCACCTAGGGCTTAAGGATGAGTATGCGGACCCCGCCGTTCCGACAAGAACCCCTGTAAACACTGGAACAGTCATGCATAATAACGTTGGACAAGTGGAGAAGCGTCACTACGAGAGCATATGCAGAAACATTGGTAAAGAGGCTGTAGAGAAAAGCTAATAACATGTTAGGAGGGTTGAGGTTGATCTCATCTTCGGAGGATAAAAGTCTCAGATTGAAAAACATCATAACAGGGAGAGAGCCTCTATCGGAAATAGAGATTAGATACATAGTTTTCGGCGGAGTTGATCACAGGATAGACAAACGGCTATACATCTTTGGCGACGGTTCGGTGAAATACTCCACTATCGGAGACTACTTGAACACGCCCATCGAGAAGAAGGGAGAATACTCGCTTAACCTAAGCGAGAATGAGATCATAGAGTTATTGAGATGTTTCGATGAGAGCGGCTTCTTGAAGATGATTCAAGAACAGAAGCTTGAGCCGGACTCCGTCTATTCTGAGGTCTGCCTTAGAATGGGAAAGGAAGAACACTGCGTCTATTTCTACCATGAAGAAGATGTGCAGAAGCGCTATGGAATGGAGAAGCCGCTGGAATACAGGAAAATAGAAGAGAAATTGATGAATATTGTTGAGAGAGCCAAGAAAACTAGATGAGCATACCCAAGCGGGGTCTACCCTTTTGTCTCCAAAATACCGAATTGATTTCCTTCAGGGTCTAAAGCTACAGCGAAATAGCATATCCCGGGCACCTCTTGTTTCGGCACAATTATTCTTCCGCCGTTACCCTTTATTTTCTTAGCATACTCATCCACAGACTCGACCAGTACATAGTCAGTTAAGCGCTGTCCCGGGTTCTCTTTCTTAATCATGCCGCCATTCACACCCGGCTCAATAAGTTTTCCAGAGGAATCCGTTGGCACAGTCTCTATCTGCCAGTACTCCACAGGGCCAGGCAACTTCTCCACTTTCCAGCCGAAGACATTCCTGTAGAAGCGTGCCAGCTTTTCAATGTCATCAGCGAAGGTCTCAAAGTGAACAATTGTATGATGCAACTTCCATCAATAACCGTTCAATTCACTAATAACGATATGAAGCTTACGATGGGTTCCAGCGGTTTTGTTCGCTTCAACTCTTCCTCAACCTTTCACCTTCTTTCTATTCACAATGGGCTAGGGTCAACTTCACGAAGCAGTTTAATACCGGATGCCATTAGTTGAGTCGTCCACGGTGTCCCAATGGCTAGAGTTGCAATTGTAAAGGGAACGAATCCTCCAGATATGACAGTTGAAGCCTTAGAGATGGTGGAGGCTTACGAGGCTCTTCTCGATGAAAAACCGGTCTTGATAAAGCCTAACTACATAAACGCAAAGCATCCATCAACAGGGATAACAACCGATAGTAGAGTCATCGAAGGCGTAGTCAAATTCTTGAAGCAACATGGAGTGAAAGAAACTATAATCGGCGAGGGAAGCGGGTTCACAGACACATTCGAAGCCTATAGGATTGCTGGAGTTGATGCTTTAGCGAAGAGATGGAATGTGAAACTGGTCGATCTGAACAGAGACGATTTCATCGAGATCAACCCTCCAAGTCCGCTAGCCAACAAGGTTAAGATAGCTAGAACCGCCCTAGAGAGCACAATAATCAGTATCGCGAAACTCAAGCCCCACAGACAAGCCGGAGTAACCTTAAGCATAAAGAATATGATAGGTGCAGTCACCCCGAAAGGCGTCTTACACTTCAATCTCAACCGTAACATCGCGGAGATCGCCTCCATTATAAAACCGAGCATAGCCGTAATAGACGGAATAATCGCAGGCGAAGGCCATGAGACCAGCGGAAACCCCGTAGAGATGAACCTAGTCATAGCGGGGAAAGATCCAGTTGCCGTAGACTCGGTCGGCGCAACTGTAATGGGGATACCGCTAGCAGATGTCAAGCACCTAAGCCTCGCAGAGGAGAAAGGACTCGGAACATCCGATCTAAACAAGATAGAGATAGTTGGCGAGCCTATAGAGAAAACGAGAAAGAAGTTCAAGAGATCAATCTTATCCAGCTTCCTCATCCATCTGGGTTAAAGAAGATCTCATCAAGCTTTTCTGAAACATGCTTAACCCCAAAATTCATCCGAGAGCTCTCAAAATTCCGAGCAGTTCTGGAAGCGATTTCATTGTGAAGTCAGGTGTAACTGACGATGGCGGCGGCGGTTGGCCGTAAATCTCATCTTCACGCACAGTACCACCCCCCTTTATCAACACCGTCTTCATCCCAGCCCCTCTAGCCCCTTCAATGTCATATTTCAAGTCGTCTCCAACATAGATCGCTTCGCTCGGGTCCAACATCAAATCATCCAGAAATATCTGGAAGATCCCCGGATGAGGCTTCCTCCAACCCACCTCATCCGATACAACAACCGCATCGAGAAAGCGGTCAAGTCGAAGCTTCCTAAGCGCTTCTCGAATCGCCTTAGCGTATGAGAAGTTTGAAATCAATCCAACTGAAAAGTACTGCTTTATCTTTGTAAGCGTTGGAAAGGCCCCTGGAGCCATCTTCAGCGAATCTATGAATGGTTTGAAGTAAGCGTCGACGGCTTCCACGATAACTTGGTCCTCTGATTTCACATCATATCCGAGTTGCTTGAGAGCGTCAGCGACCCAAACCTTGTTATCTATCTCTCTGCATGTATCGACACGTATCTTCCGATATTTTAGAGCCGCCTCATCGTGCGCTTTCATCAGCTCCTCATAGGAGCAAGCGATCCCTCGCTCAACAAGTTTCCTACGCATACTCCGCACATACTTCTCTTGGTCTAGGCGAACATGGATCAGCGTACCCATGAAATCGAAGCCGACCGCTTTGATTGCCATCCTTCTTTCCAGCACTCTATATATGTCGCAATACATGATAAGTAATATGCCGCCGTAAGTGACGACGCATATGAATGAATTCTACAAAATTGCAGGAAGGAAAGTAAACCTGAAGCCATCACCGCGAGATCGATAAAGGTTGTCATCGGTAACTATAGCAGCTCCTTAATCGAGCAAAGTTTTATCTATGAAGTCCAGACGGAACATCTTCGACGGTATCTATGACAAGTCATCCCCGTGAAAAAGGTCTTCTCGAAAAGGTAGAGCACGCATTCGCGGAAGTCTCCGGTGTAGACTATATGAAAAGTCTTGTTGAGAAGGCGCTTGCCGAGAACATTCCGCCACTCGAGATAATCCGTAGCATGAGAGAAGGACTGTCGACTGTTGGAAGAAAGTATGAGACTGGGGAATACTTTCTAAGCGAATTGATTATGAGTGGCATAATGGCTCAAGAGCTCTCGAAGATTCTGAAGCCCCACCTCCAAAGCTCTAGAGAGCAAGTTCTCGGAAGAGTTGTCATAGGTACCGTGAAAGGCGACCTTCACGACATAGGCAAGAACCTAGTTTCAATCATGCTATCTTCGGTTGGATTTGAAATCGTAGACCTAGGTGTTGATGTTTCCGCTGAGAAATTTATTAGAGCGGCTGGAAAGGAGGATCCGGAGATCGTTGCGATGTCGTGCCTTCTCACAATCGCTATGGACGAGATGAAGAAGACGATAGATGCACTGGGACAGGCGGGACTAAGGAAGAAATTGAAGGTTCTGGTAGGGGGTAGGCCAATAACACTGGCTTTTGCGAGAGAGATCGGAGCCGACGGATACGGTGGCGACGCGATCGAAGCCGTAAACGCGGCTATAGCCGCATTGAGGAAATGATGCTGCGGGAGAAGTAGAAGATGGATAAGAAAGAGAGGGTAATGACAACTCTAGATCATCTAGAGCCCGACTTGGTTCCAATCACTGAGATATCTATCGACCCCCCTCACCTCGAGACGATAACCCAGACTAGACTCATCAGTGAAACATCGCTTCAAACGCAGGTTTCAGCTGACAGGAGAGCTGAAATCAATAAAGTCGCGATGATTGTACTCGCCTACCGGAAACTAGGATTCGAGTTGATACCATGCGACCTATCAGCACCTGATGGATGGAGCTGCAAGAAGAATCCTGACGGTAGGATGACTGATGAATGGGGTAGGATTCTATCTTACGATTCAAAGTGTAAGGCTTGGGTTCCAACCGAAAGCATCTTTGCCACGCCCGAAGACTTTGAGAACTTCCTCTTCCCAGATCCTTATGCTCCTGGTCGAACCTTCGCGATTGAAGAGATGAAGAAGAAGATCGGAGAAGAAATGGCTTTAGCCGTTTTCATAAGAGATCCCTTCGCTCATGCGTGGGAGATGTTCAACGTCACCAACTTCATAAGATGGCTCTATGAAAAGCCCAACTTCATTCGACGAGTGATTGAACGCATTACCGAATTCAACATAGAGATGATTAAACGAGCTGCTGAAGACAAGGTAGACCTTGTTATTAGCGGAGGAGACTACTCTGAAAAGAAGGGGCCACTAGTTCCAGTCAAGTTCTTCAGGGAAGTCGTCTTCCCAAACCTTCAAAGACAGGTTGAAGCCACTCACAAAGCTGGACTGAAATTCATCAAGCATACTGACGGAAACCTGAACCCAATTCTTCACGATCTAGCCAGCATAGTGGACGGCCTGCACTCATTAGATCCAACCGCAGGCATGAATATCGGAGACATAAAACTTCGATACGGCGACAGACTCGTTTTGATCGGGAATGTTGCGGTTGACAACCTCTGCAGGAAGCGTAAGGAAGAGGTAGTTGAAGAAACAAAAGAATGTTTACGGAAAGCCGCACCCGGCGGAGGTTACATCCTCAGCTCAAGCAACTCTTGGTACACGGATGCAAAACTGGAAAACTGTCTGGCAATGGTCGATGCGGGGCGAAAATATGGAGCTTACCCAAAAAACATACCTTGAGCCGCGTAACATCAATCTCTATGATCCAAGAAGCAAATCCTGTCGGGGTATTATCTTCCATGCCATCCATGTCGGCTTGAAGAGACGAATATGTCAAGTTCCTCTGCGTTAACCTAACCCAAAAGCTATTTTGCGAACGCGGCTTTTCCTACGCTATGTACTTCGCTCTTTCACTCTCAAGCATTCTTGACTGTACGCATTTTGCACAGCTCTGGCTGCAGATGCTTAGGTATTCCGTCTCGTTGTCTATGACTGCTTCAGCTGCTTTTGCGCAGAGATCGCTTGGTTCTATACAACCCGCTTCATTGCATAGCTTAGCTACATAGCTACAGCAGTCGCGGACATCTTTACGCTCGAAAGTCGCTCTATTGCTTCGTACAAGGAAACAGAGTTCTCTAGCTAGAACGCATGTCCGTAGATGTTTGAACCGTTTTAGGGCTTGTTCTCTAATATTGCGTCTTGTTACCTCCAACCCTTTCTCCTCATCGACTCTGTTTGGGTACTCTCGTGAATGCGTCAGGAACCTGATATAGGTAGATCGTATGAGTTCCAAATTCCTCTCGAAACGACGGCTCCCACTCGGGCACCTTAAAGTCGTGGCTCACTATTCTCGCTCCGCTCCCAGCCTCCTTCTCAAGCTTTCCTCTCAACCTTTCATTCGCTGAGTGCGTTAAGTATAACGTTATAACAGTCGCTTTCGAGATGTCAGCACTGAATAGATCCTCACGAACCACCTTTATGCGGTCCTGAAGATTCAACTTCTCAATCGCGCCGAGTGCCGTTGCGTAGACATCCTCCTTGATCTCGTATCCAACAGCTCCCCCTGCTTTGAAGTCTTTAACTGCAGCTATGAGTATCCTTGCGTCGCCGCATCCGAGATCGTACACCAGATCGTCTGCACCAACGTTCGCTATCTCAAGCATTCTTCTAACAACCTCAGGATCTGAAGAAACATAAGGTGCGCAACTCAAAGCTTATCCCCACCCATAACGCAGATGTGTCATCGCTTAAACTTTGCCGGCGAAGCGATCTTCTGGAAGAAGAGCATTATAGTGGAGTAAGGCGTACACAGTCACCGAGATCATTATACCTCGATCTCAAGCTTCATCAAGCTTCCATCCGATCCGCAGACCAATCTCGCATCCCTCAAGCCAAGTAGACTTCAACTCTCTTTCTCCCGCGCCCCGGGTTCTTTCCTCTCTTCAAGATTATCCTCCCTATCTCAGAAGTATTGTTCACATGGGTCCCTCCGCACTCCATCTCTGGGAAGCCCTCCATCTTCCACTTCCTCCTTAAGCCGGCTTCCACCCGTGCCGTAGCCCCAGTCCAAGGGTTCACCTCTCGCGCCTCCGTATCCTCAAACCAGATCTTCACACCCAAGCCCTTGGCTATGATTTCATTAGCATAATCCTCAACCGTCTTCAGAACTTCCGGCGTCAACTCCTTGGCGAATAGGTAGTCGCTCCTCTCCTTCTCATCGTCAACCTTACCGGAACTGGCTGTGCATTCTGGATCGAACTTCTCTCTGAAGCAAAAGAAAACTACGTGCGCTGCGCTGTGGAGCCGCATAACCTTGTAGCGTTTCTTCCAATCGATCACTCCATAAACCTCTTGTCCCTCCTTGAAGAAGCTCGGATCTTGAACGAGGTGCAGTATCTCTTCGCCTTCTGCTCGAACACCGAAAACTGGAATTCCATTCAAAGTCCCAGAATCAGAGACCTGGCCGCCGCCTTCAGGAAAGAAACAAGTCCTATCCAAGACGAGTGCGCCATCTCTAATAGAAAGAATCTTGGCAGAGAAATCCTTCAAGTAAGCGTCTCTCCAGAAAAGTCGTTCAGTCATCCACACTCCTCCATTAGGGCTTTGTAGCATATGGTGAATTTATGAAGTTTTAGATGGAAAAGGAGAACGCTGCGCCAAGAGAACTCTAGGAATGTGGTCATTCAAGTGCCTATAGAATTCTCTTGGTTTAAGTTCTTGAAATTCATCTGTTTCTTGCGCGATATGCTTCCTTATGTCTACGCATAGATGACATTTGGAAATGTAGCCTTCTTCACGCTCCTTATAGTCAAATTCTTGAACGCCGAATTCGAAGAGCACTTTCAAGTCGGTTGATAAGGCGTTGAGAATCGGTCGGTGATCCAAATCTACTCCTTTACATATCGCATCGATATCTCTTCCGTCTCCAAGAGAAATGCCTCCGCAATAGCCAGTCATGTAATTGCAATAGTTATCGATGTGAACATGCCAACCCCTAGTCAACTCCTCCCTACATGATTCACCGAAAAATCTTTTGGCAGGGCACTTTCGATATAGATGGCCGAGCATGTAGGCGGCTCTACCCATAGGAAGAAGTTCTACGTTTCCATATACGTCGCCAAAATCTATTTTCTGCATATACTCCTCGAAGGACAAAGCATCTTTGATGTCGAGTTCTTCAAACTGATTATAAAAGAATTCTTGGTAGAGTATCACGTTTTCACGGAAAACTTCACGACTTATTCTAGCAGCCCTTTCCGTTCTTTCGAAAGGCAATTGTTCAAGTATGAATGGGTTTACACTGATTAGTATCCCATGTAATCCAGCTTCTTTCAACTGCACGAGCTTCTCTCTCGTTACCTTATCATCGGTACACCAAAAGGAATTAGTTTCAACGAAAGTGGAAGGGATCTGCAGATCATGCGCTACTTGTGTAGCTTTAAGCAAGAGCTCAAAATTGAGGAAAGGCTCTCCGCCTGTGAAATGAACTCCATAATTCACGCCAATTCTATCGGCCCTGAAAGGGCTTGCAACGATTTTACCTGATAGTTGAGTCAGAACTCTTTCCATGTCTCTTTCAGAGATCCAATCATTTTTCCAGCGAGGTGAGGAAGCGTACATGCAATGCTTGCATTCACTCGTGCATTTGTAAGAAAGAAATATGCCTGCCGAGATCGGCTCTTGCACATACAGCTTTTCCATGAGAAAGATCTTAGATTCTAAG
This sequence comes from uncultured Candidatus Bathyarchaeia archaeon, assembly GCA_964533795.1. Classification (GTDB taxonomy): domain Archaea; phylum Thermoproteota; class Bathyarchaeia; order 40CM-2-53-6; family CAYOZM01; genus CAYOZM01. Next base: position 8,476 of record CAZHMI010000037.1, on the reverse strand, counting down.
CACTTAACTCTTGATGCCGCACGTTCCTGCCAGTAGACATATTAACCGCGAATCTTCCTCTGGAAGAATACGGTGCCGAAACATTCTCACAAGCGGAGGGCGCTGAGGCGTTGGACAATGGAGATCACCATAGGCAAATCTAAGATCAAACTGGTCCAAGGAGACATTACAGATCAGGACACAGAAGCCATAGTCAACGCCGCGAACCCCACTCTGATGGGAGGTGGAGGAGTTGATGGAGCAATCCATCGGAAAGGTGGACCGAAGATTCTTGAGGAGTGCAAGAAGATTAGGAAGACCCAGTGGCCAGATGGTCTATCAACTGGAAAGGCTGTTATTACATCCGGCGGCAATTTGAAGGCTCGATACGTTATTCACACCGTAGGCCCTGTCTGGCATGGAGGAAATCGCGACGAGCCGAAGCTTCTTTCAGATGCTTACTTGAACTCTATGGAGTTGGCTCTTAGTAGAGGATTGAAGAAGATAGCTTTCCCGTCAATAAGCACAGGCGCGTACGGCTATCCTATACAGAAGGCGAGTCGAATCGCACTTAAGACGGTCAAGAGTTTTCTTGAGGAGAAAGGCGGCCTTGAAGAGGTCAGATTCGTTCTTTTCAGCAAGTCAGATCTGGAAACGTACAAAGGCGCGATCAAAGAGGTACTCTAAATATCAAGTTGGGTAACGCGTACTGGCTAGGAGGGTATTCAGTTGACTGATGCCATCGTTGCTAAGAAAATTCGTGGAGCGATGAGTTTTCGGAGAGGGAGAGGTTTCTCACTCAGCGAATTGAAGGAGTGCGGACTAACCGTTCTCGACGCCAGAAAGAAAGGGCTGAGAGTTGATGAGCTTAGGAGAACGAAGCATGAAGAGAACATCAAGGCTCTTAAAGCATGGCTTGAGTCCCAGCCCAAACCAAAACTCGAGGGCTCTACTACCGATCAAGTTGAGGTACCTCTAGAGTAAGCTTTCCATACCTGATCGGGCAGAAGACATTATCCTTCTAACATTGTTCAACAGTTCAATCCTGATTCTTGAGAGCTCAAGGGTGAAGGTATCTCTTCGGGAACTTTGCCGCTACGGTCCAGAGGTTACCGAGCCTAACTCGAGCTATCTGGGTACAGAGCAGGTAGGCATCCCATCGATCCATGCCGAGTTCTTCAAGCCAGAGGGCAAGTTCGATGAACGCTATCCTAACCGCTTCTTCAAGTGGTCTTCCAGCCCCCGAACAGGCGATTGAGATAAGGTGCTCTGGCGACTCTATCCTCGGCCACCTTATCTTTCTCCCCTTATTCAGGTCGATCGTCAAGGTTATCTCTGCAGGCATCTCAACTGCTGTGCCACAGATCTCAGCATCACCTTGAACAGCGTGAGCATCGCCGACATGGAAGAGAGCACCTGACACGTTAACTGGGAAGTAGGCTCTATTCCCAACACAAAAATCCGGCATGTCCATATTTCCTCCATGATTCCCCGGCAAGTCGCTACTTGCTGCTTCTATCTCCGGCGCAGTTCCTAGCGTTCCTATCATAGGCTCGTAGGGTAGAATGAATTTGTCAAAGTATACTTTCCCGTCTCGGATAGGTACAATCTTGGTTCCATGGGGAAGCTGAGGCTTCAAGAAGTTGTCGAGCGACGCGCTTCCAACGTCTCCAAGGAACCACCAGTATGATGGGATTCGTGTTGCACCTTGTCCTATAAGCGGCTTTATCTCTTTAATATCGACCGTAAGCGTATCACCTTTCTCAGCACCCTTCACGTAAATCGGGCCTGACTGCGGATTGCCGAAGGGCATAGCTACAAGGTCCCTACGATCCCCCTCCTTCCTCACTTGACCTGAGAAAGCGTCCTCAGTCTCAATGATCACCGTCTCTCCAGGCTCTATAGAGAGTGTCGGCTCATTCAATGGGCTAAGCGCATAATTCAGCTTCTTCTGTTGAGCAAGCGTCAACCTCTTCATCGCTTCATCAACTCTTTCGATAAGGACTAGATTGCAAATCCAGCCTATTATTAACTCGAATACTGACTTCTCGATTTTCTTCAATACATGAGTGTCTTCCTCATTCTAACTTAAGTTGAAGATCTAGCAGGATTCGCCTCAAACTCTCCCTGCTCTCAGCATCCATAGGTAACACAGGCTTCCTGCAAGATCCCACTTTAATACCCATCATGTTCAAAGCTTCCTTAATCACTACAGGGAACGAGCCTAACTCGAACGCTATCCTAAGAGGCGCAAGCCTATACTGCGCCTCCATAGCCCTCTTATAATCCCCTTCAATGAACGACTCATATATGTCAACGACAAGCGCCGGAACAACATTTGCGGTGGCCGCAATGGCACCATGCCCTCCATAGGACAGTGCCGCACATATCAGCGTATCTCTACCTACAAGTGTAGAGACCTTGTCGCCGCATTTTCTAATATACTCCGATACGAGAGTGAGATCTCCACTACTATCTTTAATGCCCACAATATTGCTATGCTCTTCCGCAAGCTCGAGAAGAACCTCAGGATCGACGCAAACCCCACTGGCTCGGTCAGGGTTATTATAGAGAAGGATCGGCAGATCAACCTTTCCAGCTATTGTGCTATAATGGCTGATCAATTCTTCGTTGTTAGGTTTAACGTAATATGGGGTTATGATTGACGCTGCATCTACACCCACGTCCTTAGCAATTCTCGTCAATCTAACAGCCTCCCCAGTTGATTCAGCGCCAGTTCCAGCGTACACAGCTGTCTTACCATTGACCTCATCTACAGAAATCTCGAACAACCTCTTCTTCTCAGCCTCGCCAAGAGCCCAGAACTCCCCTTGGCTTCCCGAGACGAATATCCCATGGACTCCACCCTTCAACAAATGGCGGACAACCTCTCTCACAGCTTCTTCATCGAGTTCCTCTCTCTCATTGAAGGGTGTTACCATAGCGGCGATTATTCCCTTGGGTTCGAAGCTCATATCGTAAACTCTCTCCATCGCTTGAGCCATTCCTCTTGAAGTACGCCACTCTTAAGATTTTAGGGCTCTTCGAGAACACTCAATCGCGTGTTACGCTATCCGCACCAATCGAAACCACGAACAAAAAGACTAATAAGTTTAAGATAGGCAAGAACGGGCAAAATGCTGGGAGAGTCCAGAATGACCAGTTTACCGAAGATTTCTCCAAGTTCGATCCACGTGGGCTGGATTGGAACGGGCGTTATGGGAAAGTCAATGTGCGGGCGTATTCAAAATGCTGGATACAAAATCTCAGTTTACAATAGAACGAGATCGAAGGCTGAGGGACTCCTCGCGAAGGGAGCTATGTGGGCTCAGTCGCCTCGGGAGGTTGCGGAAGAATCTGATATAACCTTCACAATCGTAGGTTATCCAAAAGATGTTCAGGAAGTCTATTTCGGAGAGCACGGAATCCTCGCTGGAGCCAAAAAGAATTCCATACTAGTCGACATGACTACGAGCCAGCCCTCTCTTGCTAGAGAGATCTACAACAAGGCCAGAGAGAAAGGTGTCTACGCAGTGGACGCGCCTGTCTCAGGAGGAGATGTCGGCGCCCGCGAAGCCAAGCTCTCAATTATGATTGGAGGCGATAGACATGTGGTTGAACATCTTCACCCGCTATTCCAGCTTATGGGAAGAAATATCGCCTATATGGGGCCAGCTGGAGCTGGTCAAAATACCAAGATGTGTAACCAAATACTGATCGCTACAACGATGATCGGCGTCGTCGAGAGCCTTCTCTACGGGTATAAGGCAGGACTAGATCTCGATGAGGTTATCTCAGCTGTCGGCGCCGGAGCCGCAGGATGCTGGTCTATCAGCAACCTAGGGCCTCGAATCGTCAGAAGAAACTTTGACCCGGGGTTCTCTGTAGAGCACTTCGTAAAAGACATGGGAATAGCATTGGAAGAAGCTCGAAGAATGAACCTCGCATTACCAGGCTTGGCTCTAGCCCACCAGCTCTATCTAGCCCTTGTAGCACAGGGGAAAGGTAAACTAGGTACACATGCTTTGGCATTGGCCCTTGAGCAACTGAACAACTTTGAAATGAAAAAGTAGCAGTGAACTGCTAAAGGAGACAACGCTAGAATAACCTTGTCTGAACGCAACCCTTTTACATGTTCCCAGTGAAAGGCAAAGTTTGCCTGTCCTCTTCGCTTTCAAGAAATCGATCGAATCGGCAGTTAGCCTAAAATATGTCTTCAAGAAGATGTCGTTCTTATGAAAGTTCAGGTATTTGTCTCAAGAAAGATACCGGAGCCTGCTTTACAGCTACTTGGCAATAACTATCAATTTGAATTGAATGAAAGAGATACTCAACTCTCAAAGAAGCAGCTGATTCGAAGAATAGCAGACAAAGCCGGTCTAATCTGTCTACTTACGGATCGAATCGACCGGGAAATCTTGGAATCAAATCCAAATCTGAAGGTAGTGTCGAATGTAGCCGTGGGATTTGACAACATCGATGTTAAGGCAGCTACAGCTCTGAAGATAATGGTTACTAACACACCTGGCGTTCTTACGGAAACTACAGCGGACCTAGCGTGGGCGGCACTCTTAACCTCTGCGAGACGTATAGCCGAAGCGGACAGATTCACTAGGGCGGGCAAGTTCAAAGGTTGGGGGATAATGATGTTGCTGGGCAACGATGTCTACGGAAAGACATTGGGAATCTGCGGCTTTGGGAGAATCGGGCGCGCTGTAGCCAAGAGGGCTTCAGGCTTCGGAATGGAGATCCTTTACACCGATGCCGTCAGAGCGGAGGAGTCTATTGAGAGAGAGCTGAAGGCCACGTACGTCGATAAGGACACATTACTGAGAGAATCGGATTTCGTCACATTGCATACGCCTCTTCTTCCGGAAACGAGACACTACATTTCAACTAGAGAACTGAATCTTATGAAGAAGACCGCTCATCTGATCAATACCTCCAGAGGACCTGTTGTGGATGAGAAGAGTCTAGCACTAGCTCTCAAGGAGAAAAGAATCGCTGGAGCAGCTTTAGATGTATACGAGAATGAGCCGAAAATCCATCCAGCTCTGCTTAAATTGGAGAATGTGGTTCTATTGCCGCACATCGGAAGCGCTTCAGTCGAAACGAGAACTAAGATGGCAACGATGGCCGTTGAGAACTGTATCGCAGCTCTTAAGGGAGAGAGGCCGCCTAACCTAGTAAACCCTGAAGTACTGCAGAATAGCCAAGATTCCAATTAAGTAGTAGAAGCTTCGCGTACCGGGTCGGCTGATCCAAACTAGCAGGAATATATGGTCAAAAAATTGGGGAGTTCGAAGGTTTAGCGCTACCCTATTAACCTTCTATCAGCGTCTCGGTGCTCTTGGTTCCTACAATCGCATGTAACTTGTTCGATAATGTGCTGAGAGCATCGTATGATGGTGCTTCAGCGAATGCGACTATATCGTATCTTCCAAAGACGAAATAGGCGCTCTTAACCTCAGGGATCTTCTTCACCGCGTTTAAGACATTAGGACCTTTCGGTGGGACAACTCTAATCAAAACACAAGCCTGCAACTCGAAACCCTCCTAGAAACCAACGAGTGTCTCGGTAGCTTTGATCCCTGAGATCCCGTGAAGCTTCAGGACCATTTCTCCAAGCGTCTTCGTATCTGCGGCCTCAACTTCTGCAACTACATCCCATCTACCGTGGACGCTGAACGCTCTCTTAACTCCTTTAGCTTTCTTAACTTCCTCTACAACGCTCTTAATCTTCCCAGATTCACAGCAGAATAGAACGCAACCTAGAACCATTCTCTCCTCACCATTTTTCCTGCTTGGCTTCCAAGAAATCGCCGGAGAACTCTAAAGACTAAATGCTCGATTTAAGTCTTCTTTTGCGGAACCGTGGATGGCGGAGAGGCGTATACAACAAGGATAATAATGAAGGAATGATCCCAGCAAGCTGTCTTCAGGCAGTATAGTACTCACATCCTGAAGGCGACGAATGATAGGTGGCGACACGCCGAGTTCTTGTAAAGCTCGTGTTCCGTGCATAGCTATTCCTGAAGCGAACAGAAGCAACGAGGCGCTGTAGTATCGGAAAAGGCTTTCTGCAGTCTAGGTTTGTCGTTCCGCGGATTAGAAGGACAGTCATAGGCTCGGCGAAAACCCTGCCCCACTGATCGGTTACTGTATCATCAGAATTCTTTCAGGGTCCTCTATTCGTCGAGTGCTGGCAGGTTGCATGGCGTTAATTCAAACATTTTTGTCACTAATTCTTCCTGTAGGCCCGGATGACTAATGGGATTGCTGTAGCAAGGTATGCGGAGTGAACTACAAGTCTCAGCCATTCGGCTTTGACGGTGTAGCCAAGCATCACTGCAAGAATCGAGCCTAGAACGCCTTTATGGTGGAATGGACTATTCGATGGTATATTTAGATTGTAGGCGTTTTCACTCAGCCATCCCCATGATGCGGAGCCAGTATATTCAATGAGTTCATGCACTCCGTAACCAGTCAGCCCACCAGCCAAGAGCACGAGCAAGATACTTGTGAAATAGAAGAATCGTTGTAAGTTGATTCCTATCCCTACAACAAATATTCCGTAGGCTATCGCAAGTGCAGTTAGCATCCCTAAGAACAGTCCGCTAACTGTAGCTGTAGTCTCAGAGACGAGGAAAGGCGTCAAGAACAATACGGTTTCCAACCCTTCTCTGAAGACTATAATAAACGCGAAGAAGACAAGCCCTAAGCTGGTGCATCGAGTAGCAATAGCCTCAACCTGCCTTTCCAATTCAGTTTTCAGTTCTTTACCCTTAACAGCCATCCAGTATATCATGGAAGATAGAACAAATACCGCGATTAAGGCTGCGGTTCCTTCGAAAAGCTTCTGAACCCGCTCTGAGAGAGCCCCGTAGGCCAGCCATATGGAGGCTCCTAAAACAACACTTACTAGAGTTGCTAAAATAACTCCGTACCAAACATAGCGTGATAAACGCTCTCTCCCAGCTCGAGCCAGATACGCGAGAACTATGGATGTTATGAGGGCTGCTTCCAAGGCTTCTCGGAACGTTACCAAATACTGGCCGAGCATTTTTGACAGTCTCCTCTTATCCTTCTTCTGCCTAGTTCGTGGACGCCAGTCGTATCGAAGACGCAGCTAAGCCCATGGCTTAATGTTCAAAGACTTTAGAGGGGACGGATTGAGCGATTGAAAAACCTATCTCGGAGTGAAAGAGCAGTACCCCATCTCATCGAACTGCTGCTTCACATCCTTCCATTCATCAGCTCTCAGAGTTTTCATCGCTGTTGGATAGAGTATGTTTTCTTCTTTGAAGATGTGCTGTCTAAGCGTGGAGACTATGTATTGGACTGTCTTCGTCAACCTAGCCTTCAACTCTTCGAATTCCAGACTCGTCGGCTTTTGAGCTAAATCTCTAAGCGCCTTCTTTCTTGCTCTGAGCTCATCGTGTTCCATTCGCATTATTCTAGGTGGTCCTGTTACACCATGCTTCTCTAAGCGTGGGAATAGCGCTTCTTCTTCCCTCTTATGGTGGCTCTCTGTCTCGATTAGAAGTTCAGATATCTCCTTCAGTTCTTCTAAGCGGTCCTTCACTTCTTCGAGGATCTTCGCGTCGTCCATACGGCTAATCAATCGATCTAACATGTCGAGGTTCTGCTGCACTATCTTATGCTCGGCTTTCAAGATTTGGATCGGGTGCTCTTTTTCCACCGTTGGGCCTTCCTCCAATCCCTCGCTGAGCAGCTCGAGGTGAACATCGCAGAGGCGCCTCAACTCTTCTTAAGTGAATCCTTCGCTCAGCAACTCCTGCTCAGCCAACGAGAGCGTCTTCGGGTCAACTCTTTTGAGAGTCTCCTTCGCTTGAGTTCTAGTTTTGGCTATATCTTTTTTCGACTTGAGCTGCCTGAGTATCTCCTTCAACTCTTCCTTCTCAATCACTTGACCTGACATAACCTTTCAGCTCTTACCTTCTTTCCTCTGTTCAATTATCGCCTTACACTTGCTCGCGTACTCACAGTAGTCTAGGCATGACGCAACCTCTCTCGAAACCTTAGTTCCGCATTCAAGGCACTTCGTTTCCTGCTCATCACTCCATATCTCAACTTCAGCTTTACATTTAGGACAGGTCAAATACTCCGGCGTCGGTCTCACAAACTTGTTTATTCCCGGACAGGTCACTATACCACTCATCTTGTCCCACTCCTCCTTAGCCGTGGATTAGAAGCGGTATACATCTCGCGCAGACCCATTCACTCCCCCCTTTCACCCTTACTGGGAAGAGAACACTATCCTTCTCAGTAGTCCCGCACTTGAAACATTGAGCCACAATCCTCTCCACATTAGTGCTTCTCTCCGCCGACTCTTTATCGAATGCACTCGTCTCCCTCTCCTCGATAGAGAGCGCCCCAGTAGGGCAGATCCCCACGCAAAACCCCAATCCATCGCAGAGTTCCTCCTTCAACACCCTCGCCTTACCATTAACTATAGTGATCGCACCCTCCACGC
>CAZHMI010000036.1:0-17800 GCA_964533795.1 uncultured Candidatus Bathyarchaeia archaeon | reverse complement strand
TGATGCGCTCCAATTTCTTGGCAAAGGATTCGCTCCTCGCCGGCAAGTCCTCCTTAGGTGAACTTCTCCGAAATGTTTTACGACCCAGGAGAACAGGAATACCAAATAACAGTTTCAATATGTCTGTTTCGTAAAGTTTCAAATAATTTGTGCTTCTAACTAAATTACGAACGAGAAACCTTGCCTGCGCCTCAAGACCAGTTGCTAGACCTCATCCTGAGCAGATATCTAGTTTACGCTGCGATAGGCTTAGTACTCGTATATGCTCTACGACGAGCCTCGATCTATCTTAAGAGAAAGGCCAAGGCGAAAAGGAGAGTATTCTTGATGGATCCGGATGCATTCTTCAACCTAAGCCTGAATGAGAACAAGCTCACTGAATCAGAAGACTGATCTCCTTGACCAGCAACTCAGGGACGATATTTCTCTTGCCGAGCTTGCGCAATTGAACGAAACCAAGCTTTTCCAGAACCTTCAAGTCACCATGAACATTCTTTACGTTGCGCTTGACTCTTCTCGCAAGCTCATTTATAGATTCAACTCTCGACGAAGCTAAAGCGGCGAGAAGCTCAAGCCTCTTATGGGTCACGAACCTTTCGAAATCTTTATCGCGTAAATCCATGATTTGATCAGAAGCATAGTCTAACTCACCACTTTCCGCATAGCCCTCGTAGGCGTGGACGAGATCGGCCCACTCAACGTACTCGCCGAACAACCCTGAATCCAATCTTCCCTCGGTGAACTCCTTCTCAAAGTCAAGAAATGAGGTTCCGAACCTCGACTCAAACTTCTTCATCCGTTTAGCGACTTCGTCCAAGCTTAAACGCTTCATGACTCTGAGAAGCATTAGCTGGCCCTGTCTATTGGTTTACAAACCAACGAAACTTAAATGGAGCTACTCGCACTAATACCTTACGGTTAAGAGGCGTAACACGAGATGGGAGAAGAAGAAAGAATCAGAGGAAGCTCAGAAAGGGTCCCGCTTAAACGAATAGACAAGTACATCTGGGAGATCCCGAAGGGCTACAAGCCAGGAATGCGCGTACCAGGCAGAATCTACGCGGATGAAACACTCCTCGAGAAGATGAAGTCGGATCTAACGATCGAACAATGCGCAAACGTGGCACATCTACCTGGAATATACAAGTGGTCTATAACACTGCCGGACGGACATGAAGGATACGGGTTCCCGATAGGAGGCGTAGCAGCAACAGACTACGAAGAAGGAGTTCTAAGCCCAGGAGGCGTCGGCTACGACATCAACTGCCTCACCGGAGATTCACTAGTCATTACTGAACTAGGCTACCGTCTCCCCATCCGTGACATGGAGCGGTTATGGCAACGTGAAACTGTCAAGTGCGTCGGATCGAGATCCCTCAAGTCAGCCAGCATTGCCGCATTCCTCAGACAGCCAAATGACAAACGCGCTTATCGCATCCGAACCAAGCTACACTACGAAATAATTGCGACTGAGGATCATCCGTTTCTGACCCCGAAGGGAATGATCCCACTATCGAAGCTGCAACTCAAGGAGAAGGTTGCGGTTCACGGGTTTGAGGGCGTTCCCTATGAGATGCCAGCTGATTTCACAGTCACATCCGAGCGCCAGATACTTCGGCTCCGAATTCACGCAAATAACCAAGCGATAGCCGAGGAACTTCGCGCTAGGGATCTCTTACCCTTACGATCTACTTCGCCGAAGCTCCCCTATCTCCTCAAGATTTTCGGATACCTCCTAGGCGACGGGTCCCTCATATTCACACGAAAGAGCATAGAGATGTGGTTCTGGGGAAGGCCAGAAGACCTGGAAGACATCCGTGAAGACATACGCAGACTAGGATACTCAGCAAGTCAGGTCTATTCGAGGACGAGAACTGCCCGCGTAACTTCACGTTACGGGAGTAAACGTTTTGAAGGTACTGAATACGGCTGCCGTGTTCACGCTCGTAGCCTAGCCGCGCTCCTAGTGGCGTTAGGCGCACCGACTGAAGCCAAGCCGAAGCAGAATTATAGTCTGCCAAGGTGGATCTTTCGGCTTCCGCTTTGGCAGAAGCGACTGTTCCTAGGAGCTTTCTTTGGGGCGGAACTCTCGACGCCAGCACCGGTAAGCGGACACCCGAAAACTATCTCCTCGCCGCTACTCACGCAGAGCAAGCATGCAGGCGCCATCGCGGGAGGATTGGCTTTGATGCGGCAGATACGCCGAATGCTTTCAGAGTTCGGCGTGAAATGCAATGCGATCACTATTGACCGTGCGACGAACATAACGCGAGTGGGAACAACATCATCACGCATTCGCCTGCAGATTTCGGAGTCGCCCGGGAATCTGATCCGATTCTGGGGAACCGTAGGATTCGAATACAATCAGCAGAAGGCTCACCTTGGCGCGGTGGCGGTCAACTACCTGAAAATGAAGAAGCTAGTAGTTCAAGCGAGAGAGCAGATTGCTGCAACAGCGATGAATCTCCACGGTTCCGGTCTATCCAAGACTGAGATTTCTGAGCGCCTGCAGGGCATAGCGATCAACGAATGTTTCTTAGAGCGCTCTATCTACGAGCCTCGTAGAACACCACCTAGGATTCCGGAGGATTTCCCAACATTTGAAGAGTACGCGAAACAGGCAACAGCACGCCTAGGAAGATCAGGTAGCGTTTGGGACGAAATTGTCGCTATCGAACCAGTTCAGCTTGACGAGCCAGTTTACGACTTCACTGTAGCTGATGCGGGGCACAATTTCATTGCCAACGGATTCGTCGTCTCCAATTGTGGCGTCCGTCTGCTGAAGACCAACCTTAAGGAAGAGGATGTCCGACCGGTTCTATCGAGACTTCTTGATGTATTATTCAATTTGATCCCTTCGGGTTTGGGAAGCCGAGGTCAGATCAGAGTTAGCCAGGTTGAACTTGACAAAGTGGTTTCGGATGGGGTTGAATGGGCTATCTCCAGAGGTTATGGGTGGTCAGAGGACTCTGGAACATGCGAAGAGAATGGATGTATGGAGGAAGCGGATCCCTCTAAAGTTTCTTCAACAGCCAAGAATAGAGGTTCACCGCAGCTCGGAAGCCTTGGAAGTGGAAACCACTTCCTAGAAGTAGAGAAAGTGGACAAGATATTCAATCCGCTCGCAGCGAAAAGCTTTGGAATCGAGTATGAAGGGCAAGTACTGGTCTTTATTCACACAGGGAGCAGAGGCTTCGGGCATCAAGTCTGCAGCGACTATCTTAGGGTTATGGAGAGAGCTGTTCACAAGTATAACATTTTCCTTCCAGACCGGGAACTTGCATGCGCACCAGCGAAAAGTACGGAGGCAGAAGACTACTTTCCCGCGATGGCGGCAGCATGCAACTACGCATGGGCGAATAGGCAGATGATAACGCATTGGACCCGCCAAGCTTTCGAGAAAACATACGGGAGTTCAGCGGACTCACTTGGATTGAGTCTCATATACGATGTGGCTCACAACATCGCGAAGGTTGAAGAGCATGAAGTAGATGGAGGGAGACGAAAAGTCTACATCCATAGGAAAGGCGCGACCAGAGCGTTTCCTCCAGGTCATTCAGCAGTTCCAGCCGAATACAGGGAGATAGGGCAGCCTGTACTTATCCCAGGCAGTATGGGAACAAGTTCATGGGTTCTCCTAGGAACGCCGAAAGCGATGGAGATAAGCTTCGGCTCGACAGCGCACGGTGCTGGACGCTATCTCAGTAGGGCTGCTGCGAAGAGAAGATTCTGGGGGAGCGATGTCAAACGTGAACTTGAGCAGAAAGGAATCTCGATTCGAGCTGCAAGCATGGCGGTCGTTAGTGAAGAAGCTCCAGGTGCATACAAGGATGTCGATCGTGTTGCACAAGTCAGCCATGAGCTTGGAATAGCCACGAAAGTGGCTCGCCTAGTTCCACTCGGAGTGAGTAAAGGTTAAAGCTGTCTCAACTTCCTTTTTAGCCTGACTTTGAACTTCAATCTCCCGTCTATTCTTCTCTTCAGTTTTTCAATCGATTTTATAGGGGTGGGATCGAAACCTCTAGCGACCGCCAAGTAGAACGAGACAAAGTCTCCAAAATAGACGCCTGAGAGCAATCGCCCCAGCTTAGTCTCTCCCTCAAGCAGAACCTGCTTAATTTCGGAAAAGCCCGCTTCACCTAAAAGCTTCTTCATCTCTTCAAATCTAACCTTTTCACTCTTACTCTCTTCCGCGTCTCTAACGAAGACGATTGAGAAAGGCATACCCATCTCCTCGACGACATTAAGTCGCTTCCAGCCCTCAATCTCATTGTGAATAGCTTCTGGGAGAAGCTCAAACTTGGAGTGCACCTTACTATTCTCATTAAGTTGATTCTTCATTCTCCTCGCAACGCCACTCAGGCGTGTTGAAGAGTATATTACGGGAAATTTTCCCAACAAATCCAAAGCGAACTGTTTCGCTCTATTATTCGGGAGAGGATTCTCAGCCCGCACTTCCCGTCTAATCTCACGTAGTTGGCTTGAGGCAAGCTTGGTTTCCTCTAGAATATTTTTGATCAATCTACTTCTCGAAAGGATGTGAGCGGTAGATGCGAGTAGGTGTGGCAGAGCGGCTCGGGGTACGAGTCCTGAACTCACTTTAATCGTTGGGATGGCCAACTTCTTACTTATCCTCGCTAGTTGGCCTCCGGATGTCACCGTGAAGACCTTACATCTTCTTTCGAAGGCATCTAGGACTTGACTCAAGGTCTCTTGAGTATTGCCCGAGTAGCTTACAGCTATCACGAGAGTTCCACTATCTGCGTAGAACGGTAGATTGGAGTCCCTGCATACCTCGAGCGGAATAGTCATCTGATCCTCGACCCAGTTTCGAATCAAGTCGCCTTGAATCGCTGATCCTCCAACCGCCGCGACGATAACATTGTCTATTTCTCTTCCATCGATCCTCGGAATCTTAGATCGCTCAGCGATGTCCAACGCTTCTAAAAGTTGTTCAGGAAAGCTCTCCATCACTTTCAGCATGTTCGATTTATCTATGCTATGGATGTACTCCAAATCATCCAGCATTTTCATTGGTCTCTCAAGTATCACTACTCGACGCAGATCTTTGTAAAGCTTATCAACCGAGAACGATATGTGACGCTAAGAGAACTTCATACTCGAGTATCCTTGGTGAAGCAATTGGAAGAGTATCCGCCTCGTAGATCTCAAATCACCAGCGTGGCAATTCCCGCCTCTCTAGTCGCAGACACGCCTCACCTTAGAGAGAAGACATACAAGATAGGGCTTGTTGGAAGAGCTTCCGCCATATTCAGAGTGGAGAACATCATAATCTATCCAGACATGCCCCGAATCAATCAGGCAAGAGACGCGAAATTGATATCTGCAATCTTGACGTACATGGAGACCCCTCAATACCTTCGTAAACACTTGGTCAAGCTGGATCCTAATCTTAGGTATGTTGGAATACTCCCACCGATCAGAACACCGCATCACCCGCTGCAAAAACCTGCGCTTCAGCTGAAAGCTGGAGAGATCCGTGACGGGGTCGTGGTTGAGGCTGACAGAGATTCCTCGCTAGTCTATTTAGGAATCGACAAGTTGGCGACCGTTCCCACCAGACTTTCACGAGGATCAAGAGTCACTGTCAGAATTGAGAAGATTCATGATAAAATTGAGTGCGAAATTGTCCCTAAAAGAGAGATAAGCATATATTGGGGGTATAACGTTACTGTTTCGAATCTTCCACTTGGAGAGACTATCAAAGAAGGAAGATTCGATCTAGTGATCGCCACATCAAGATACGGAAGAGACGTTGGAGAGCTGCTGGAAGAATTGAGGAAGGTTTGGAACAATTCGACGAATGCGCTAATCGCGTTCGGTGCTCCTAAGCAAGGGTTACGGGAGATACTTGCGCAAGAAGCTCTCAAGCTAGAGGATGTGGCTGACTTCAATCTTAATACTGTTCCAGTCCAAGCTGTGGAGACGGTGCGGACTGAAGAAGCGGTTCTCGCATCACTAGCGATAATAAACCTTCTAGGATAAAGGTGTGGAGGCATGGGTCATAGGAAGAAACATGCTCCTAAGCGCGGTTCACTCGCCTACCTTCCAAAGGCACGCGCGAAACGTATGGTGGCGAGGATTAGGGAATGGCCGACTGTTGAAGGGAAGCCGACGCTTCTAGCATTTGCCGGCTATAAAGCTGGAATGACCCATGTTGTCGCATTAGACAACAAACAGGGCTCACTCACCTACGGGAAGGAGATTGCAATCCCAGTGACGGTCGTTGAAACGCCTCCAATGATCGCTTGTGGGATTCGAGCGTACATGAATTCTGGAGGAGCTCTTCGAACCTTAACGGAAGCTTGGATGGAGAATCCTCCGAAGGATTTGGATAGACTTTTCACAGTTCCAGAGAAGTTCAAAACAGAAGAGTCGTTGAAGCGGATCGAAGAGTCCCTAGGAAAAGTTGTTGAGCTTCGCATGTTGCTTGCTACGCAACCCCGATTGACGGGGTCTGGAAAGAAGAAGCCTGAGCTTATCGAGGTGAAAGTTGGCGGAGGAACTATCAAGGAACAGTTTGACTATGTGAAGAGTATCCTTGGGAAGGAAGTCGGATTCTCCGACGCTTTTCAAGAGGGCCATTGGGTGGACGTTGCAGCAGTGACGAAGGGCAAGGGGATACAAGGACCTGTTAAACGTTGGGGAGTCCGAGTCCTATCTCACAAGTCTAGAAAAACCCGTAGAGGCGTGGGCTCGATTGGCGGCTGGACTCCTCACTACGTCATGTACTCTGTGCCTAGAGCCGGCCAGACCGGTCTCTTTCAACGAACTGAATACAATAAGCAGATAATGAAGATCGGTGAGAGCGGAGTTGAGGCGACGCCTAAAGGCGGTTTCATCCGATATGGAGTTGTCAACAGTCACTATGTCATGCTGAGAGGAAGCATTCCAGGCCCGACGAAACGCTTGATAACTATCCGTCACGCGTTGAGAGGTTCCCGTCTGCCTGCAGAGGTTCCAGCGATCCAGTATACAAGCCTAGAATCCAGCCAAGCAGACTGAATAGGAGATGGATAGGTTGAAGGAACAGCATGTCGATGTTTATGGCTTAGACGGAAAACCTGGAAGTAGCATTCAACTTCCCGCAGTCTTCATGACGGATTTTCGACCTGACCTCATAAGACGAGCAGTCGTGGCTATTCAGTCTCATAGGCTCCAACCAAAAGGTAGAAACCCCATGGCTGGTAAGCGGACCTCCGCGGAATCCTTCGGCGTAGGTAGAGATCTAGCACGAGTTCCTCGAGTAAAAGGGGAACGATATTCGCGAGCCGGTAGCGCGGCTTTCGCTCCAAGCGTCGTTGGAGGAAGACAGACACATCCAACTACCCCTGCGAGAATTCTGGAGAAGAAGATAAATAGGAAGGAACGACGGCGAGCGCTGGCGTCAGCGATAGCTGCCACAGGAGTGAAAGAGATTGTGGCGGCAAGAGGGCACATCGTCGAAAGCGTTCCAAGCTTTCCTTTCGTGGTTTCAGATGAAATTCAAAACGTTAGTTCAACCGAATCTGCCAAGAGCGTCCTAACCACTCTAGGCGTGTGGCCTGACATCGATAGAGCGAAAGCAAGAACGAAGGCGCGGTCTGGGAAGAGTAAAGCTCGCGGAAGAGCGAAAAGGCATGGGATAGGTCCATTAATCGTTGTCAACGAAGACAAAGGCATTGTGAGAGCTGTTAGAAACCTAGTCGGCGTAAATGTTGTTAAAGTTAATGATCTCAATGTTGAGAATCTTGCGCCGGGCACTCACCCGGGGAGACTTACGGTCTGGACAGAATCGGCGGTGCGCCAACTCGAGCAACTTTTCGGAAGAGGAGACTGATCCTTTATGGCGAAATTCAGTTCTCGCGAAGTCGTTCTCTACCCGCTAATTTCTGAGGACGCGGTCACTCTTATTGAAGCTGAGAACAAACTGACGTTCATCGTTAACCTCAAAGCTGGAAAGAATGACGTGAAACGAGCTGTGGAAGAGCTTTACGAGGTCAAGGTCACCAAAGTGAATCTGCTGGTCACGCCTGAAGGCATAAAGAAAGCCTACGTCAAGTTGGAACCTGAGTTCAAGGCGGCTGACCTCGCAGTAAAACTCGGAATTTTCTAGGAGCTTGTGACTCTTGGGAAAGAAGATTTTGGTTCAAAGAAGAGGCAGAGGCGGAGCGGTCTTCAGAGCTCCAACCCATAAGAGGATAGCTGACGTATCATACCCGCCCCTAACGACGTCTGCTACTGTAAGAGGAGTTGTCAGAGAAATCCTACATGAACCCGCTAGAGGGACTCCCTTAGCCTCAGTCAGGTTTGAAGACGGCAGGCAAAGCTACCTCACCGCACCTGAGGGATTAACAGTAGATCAAAGCATAACCTTGGGAGCTTCCTCAAATGTAGAGATCGGGAATATAATGCCTCTCGGTGCAATTCCTGAGGGAACCTTGATCTGCAATATCGAAGCCAAGCCTGGCGACGGTGGGAAGATCGCTAGGGCTTCCGGAACATACGCCATGGTAGTCGCGCATACCTCTATGGGCACAGAAGTCAGACTCCCTTCCGGAAAGTCTGTGTACCTGAATGACGGATGCCGCGCGATGATCGGAGTGATCTCTAGCGCCGGTAGAGCTGAGAAACCTTTCCTTAAAGCAGGCGGCAGACTGATGCTGATGACCAGCAGGGGCAGAAAATGGCCTACAGTTAAGGGTCAAGCCATGATAGCTGCATCCCACCCGCATGGCGGAGGCAAGCATAAACATGCAGGAAAGCCAACAACCGTCTCTAGAGAGACTCCGCCAGGAAGAAAGGTCGGGTTGATCGCGGCGAGACAGTCTGGACGAGCCAAGAGAAGGACAGCATGACTTGGTGTGGCGGGTAAAGTTTAACTAGCCAAACAATATCCTGAATTCGGCGGAATAGGGGAAAAGAGAGATGCCGAGAGAATTCAGCTATAGAGGCTACACTTCTACACAACTCCAACAGATGTCTATGGACGAGTTCATTCGTCTACTCCCCTCAAGGCAGAGAAGATCATTACTCAAAGGTTTGACCAACGATCAGCGGATTCTACTCGAAGAGATCAAAGAGGCAAAGAAGGCTGCGGAGAAAAGTAAGAAGATTGTTGTTAAGACTCATTGCAGAGACATGATTATTCTGCCTGAAATGATTGGATTAACTCTACTCGTTCACAATGGGAAAGAGTTCTCATCCGTCGAGATAAAGCCTGAAATGATCGGGCACTACTTAGGCGAGTTCGCTTCCTCTATCAAGAAAGTTGTCCACGGGACCCCGGGCATCGGAGCCTCAAGATCGAGCATGTATGTGCCTCTCAAGTAGAACATCCGCTGTCAGCTGTATTTTCAGTCAGCTCTATTGTAGCTTTGCGCTGTATCGAGCCTACGTTGCAACTTGAGAAAATGGCGACGCCGCTTTTCAAGCCCTCTTAGAGTGGACAGCGGTTCGCTACCGCCGCACGATTCGCTGGACCCTAGGGGATTTTCCTTCTAGCCAGAGCATATGCCGACAGCGCAGATGCCATCGACAATAGGAACACTGCTCCCGCTAGAATGAATTGCTTAGAATCTGGGAAGAGGGCGTAGCCCATTCTATCCTCAGCCGCCTTAAGTGGAGCAGCTTCTGGCCCATATGCAGGCAGAGTCATCGAGGTTATCGACAAGCCCGCTGAAGTCGTTAGAATCGCTAAGACGAATCCGAGAAGCATGTAGAGAAGTTCCTTCTTCACATTTAGACTCCCCTTATTCCCCTCTCTACTTGATTCTGCAACTTAATTCTAGGGCTTAGAACAGTTTCTCTTTCCATATTCGAATCGCCTCATACCATGAGATCAGTCCGGCGGAGATGCCGAAGATGATCGCCATCGCGTTCGGGAGTGTGAAATTCAGTAATGACTCGATAACGTAGAACGCTAGAGCCGTGGTAAAGAAGACTGCGTAGAACAAGTATCTAGGCAACACGAGTTTCCCGAAACGGAAGAACAAGCGAAGTGTTCCCACTTTTACCTGTTCAACTATAATGTACTGACCGTACTCATCCTTCTTCACAAGGCCGAGTTCGCGGAGTTTCTCAAGATGATGGAGCGCAGTACTCGGACTCGATAAACCCACAGCCCTCTGCATTTCTCTAACACCGACAGGTCGATTGGACTTGAATAGATGCCAATAGACACGCAACGTTGTCCCATGCAGCTCAGACTCAGCCTTCTTGAACTCTTCATCACTCAAAGACATCCAAGGGTCTCTCCTGAACTTGAATCCTATATTGATTCGTCGTATATAGAAATCAATTGCGTTCAACTCAATCAAAACCCTTTTTATTTACCGATGTTTTGTAACTAGCTACACACATTCATTTGACGGTGGAACATAATGCCTGAATGGGGATACTCGATAAAGGGGCTGGACCCCGATAGAAGTGTGAAGTGCGCGGGCCGTGAGTTGAGGATATCTCCTAAGGCGGCTACGGAGATTTGCAGAGCGATAAAAGGGATGAAAATAGAGGAAGCTAGGAGGCTTCTTGAAGATGTCGTCAGTCGGAAAAGAGCGATTCCGTACAAACGGTACAAGAAGGAAGTTCCCCACAAGAGCCTTCGAGAAAGATGGTACGCCGGCAGATACCCGGTGAAGGCTGCGGAGAGAATCCTGCGGCTACTCGATGAGTTGGAAGCGAATGCAGAGTACAAAGGTCTGGACCTGGAAAAACTGAGAATAATCCACGCGGCTTCGCAGAGAGGGGTAAAGAGCAGAAACTACGTTCCAAGAGCATTCGGAAGGTCGTCGCCCTCCTTCAACATTCAAACCCATGTCGAATTGATTGGCTACGAAACTGAGTAACGCCCCAAAGCTATTCCTTGCCTTGAGACAGCCAATGCGGATTTGTCATCAAGAATACTCCTTTTCAAGAGGCTCAGGGGAAAGCATGCGCAAAATTCTTTCCAGAGCTGAGCATCTAGGTCTTCGGTTAACCAATCGGCGTGTGCGGTAGTCGCGATTTCAAGGAATCTTCTCTTTCTCTTCTGATGCGCTAGAGAAGCCTCTGTTGAATAGTTTCAAGTTTCTTCGCGGGGCAATTCATTTCAATCTCTTCAAACCTTGTTGATCATCACTTCCAGCGAGTGCAAGACGTGTCAAACTGAGAGATAGGATTATAACCATGCGAAGTGGCGATTTCCCCCGCAAATCCCCTCTTTTTTCTTTCATCGGTCGCAATTTGTAAGTTTAGTCAATTAGTACCTACAAAAAGCAAGATATACTTCTAAGTGTAGCAAGATATGATCAGTGGCTTCCGATGAGTCAAGTAATGATGTTTATTGACGGATCAAACTTGCTACACACCTCTCGGGTTTTCCGGCCTGGGTTCAAGATAGACTACGTAAAGTTAAGGGACGCCCTGTTGGAAGGTAGAAATTTAGTGAGGCCGTACTTTTACTGCTCTAGAAGGGTACCGGACGACCCAACAGAACTTGGATTCAGAGAGAAACTGCAATATCTAGGTTTCAGTGTGTCAGCTAGTCCTTTGCGGCGCCGTGCCACAGGATGGGTTGAGAAAGGTGTCGACGCTGCCCTAGTTACCGACATGTTATGCATGGCTTTTAGAAACGTATACGATGTTGCGATTGTTGTAAGTGGCGACATCGATCTAAAAGGAGCGATAGAGGTCGTTAAGACTCTTGGAAAGAGAGTGGAAATAGCAGCGTTTACATGTGGGATAGGAAGAGACATGAAATTGATTGCGGATAAGTTCATACCACTTGACGACATAGCTGACAAAATAGCACTATAAGGATGCTTTTAGAACAGGTAACACGAGTTACCTGCTGGATACATTTTCGAAGATTGTTAAGCATTCCGAGAATATAAGTTTAACTAAGTTTAACTAGGTTTGACCATTGAGGACCATGAAGTGCCAAAGACAGAGCTAAACGCTAACTGGGTCTTGTCTTAAAAGACTTAGAGCAGTAGGGTTCGCTTTTGTCTTCGTAATACGTAGATCGTGTTTCCCATACAATAATTTAATTCAATTATAAATCCTATCGTCTGGCGATATTCCCCTGCGAATCCTCTCTTTTTTCCATTGGAGATTCTTCCGATATTTGTCCCTTACTTTCGAGGCGTATAAAAAAGATAACTGGTTCAAATTTCATCCGGACGAGGGGTTCATACCATTGCGCCTCCAACTCGCGTCCAACCCAGCGTTGAATATCCGCGATCGGGAGGTGCGTAAACACTGGATTCTGGGGGCAGAGGCGTCGGTTAGCCTTGACGCTTCAGAACCCTAGGCTGCTGCAGATAACGTTCCACACGCTTCGCCATTGGAAGGCTACCACGGAGTACCATAGGACAAGAGACATCCTGTACATGAAGCAGCTTCTAGGCCATAAGCGGATTGAAAACACTATGCTGTACACGCAGCTCATAACCTTCGAGAGCGATCAATACGCGTCAGCAGTAGCCAAAAACCTTGAGGAAGCAAGGAAGCTTGTGGAAGCATGATTCGAATACGTCACAGATATCGAAGGCGTCAACTTGTTCAGGAAACGGAAGTAGCTGAAGACTGCAGTGATAAGCGGAAAAGTGAAGGGATAGAATTATATAATGCGTTCAAGATTCCAATTTAGCACCCCGTACTCTAGGTGGAAGAATAGTATGCTTTCACCATTTGCGTCGAAGTTTTTCTGTCGTATGATTACGCTAGTTTCTACTGTTTTTTGAAGGGAATTTGAATGTCCGTTCGCAAGTATTTTATCGATGACAGCTCGAAAAAGACTCAGATCGACGAGTTTCTGGCTGAAGAATTGAAGAAAGCGGGTTACAGCCGTGTCCAATTGACGAAGACTCCGCTTGGGACAAGGGTTGTTATTTACGCAGCGAAGCCTGGCATGGTTATCGGTAGGCGAGGTCAAAGCATTAGGGATTTAACTCGGATTTTCGAGGAGAAATTCGGTATGGAAAATCCTCAGATCTCTGTTGCGGCCATAGAGATACCTGAGCTTGATGCGAAGGTTGTTGCTTCTCAAGTGGCTATGGCTCTTCAGAGAGGTGTTCATTTTAGGAGGGCTGCTTATTGGGCTGTTCAGAAGGTTATTAGCGCCGGCGCTTTAGGCGTTGAGATAACGATCCGCGGCAAGCTATCCACAGAAAGAGCAAGGTATGAGAGATACAGGTCAGGTTACCTTCCAAGGGTTGGAGACCCAATTCAGAAGCAGTTGAAGCAAGCTGTGGTCTTCACGCAATTGAAGCCCGGGCTTTTCGGAGTGAATGTGAAGATTCTACCGCCGGACGCTGAATTTCCAGATCAACCCTCGATTAAAGAGGGAAGAGTGGCTGAAGCCGAAGCTTCTAAAGAGACAGAGGAGATCGAGGTTGCCGATACTAAGGAAGCGTGAGATTAGGCAGATGATGCCTGAAGAGAGGAAGAAGAAGTTGAACGAGCTTCGAACAGAGCTTGTTCGCTTAAGGACGACAGTCGCCGCAGGTGGCACGATCGAAAATCCAGCGAGAATACATGAGATACGGAGAACAATAGCAAGAATCCTGACAATCGAGAATGAACAGAAGAAGAAGGAGGTCTCTGAGAAATGAATCCGATAATGCCTCAAAACGTATTGAAACATGAGATAATAGGACTAGATACGAGAGTTTCCGGAGGTGCGAACAAGCAGCTCGTTGGCTTGAAGGGAAAGATCATAGACGAGACGAGGAACACAATCACGATTTTCGACGGGAAATACAAACGGATTGTGCCAAAGGATGTAGTGATCCTACGGATTCGCGTCCCTGACGGAACGTGGGTCGAAGTCAACGGGAAGAAGCTTGTCGGGAGGCCTGAAGACAGAGTGAAGATGAGGTTGAGGGGATGGTAGTTCGTAACATAGGGATCGAAGTCAAGGTTCCTAGAAAGAGCTGCGATGACCGACACTGCCCTTTTCACGGGGTTCTGCCTGTAAGAGGGAAAGTGTTGGAAGGAACCGTTTCGAGCAGCAAGATGACTAGAGCAGTTACTGTTGAGAGAGACTACCTCCATTACGTGAAGAAGTATATGCGTTATGAAAGAAGAAGGAGCAAGATAATGGCGCACAATCCGCCTTGCATAGACGCGAAGGAAGGGGATAAAGTGAAGATCATGGAGTGTAGACCTCTCAGCAAATCGATAGCTTTCGTGGTAGTTGAGAAGACAGGGAAAGAGGAGTGAATACCAGGTATGCCCGCTCCTAGAACAAGAGCAGTCTCTGCGAAAGGGATGATCGAGTACAGACCTCATATAGCAAGAGGCCTTCCGGCAGGGACGAAACTTTTCTGTGCAGACAACACTGGGGCAAAGATACTTCGTTTGATTAACGTTATTGGGTATAGAAGCAGACTGCGAAGACTACCTTCAGCTTGCGTTGGAGACATGATCATGGTTTCTGTCACTAAAGGTTCTCCTGACTTGAGGAGACAGATGTTCCCGGCAGTTCTCATTAGGCAACGCAGACCATTCAAGAGACCGGAGGGCGTCAGAATTCAATTCGAAGATAACGCTGCCGTTATAATGACTCCTGAAGGCGAATTGAAAGGAACAGAGATACGTGGACCTGTGTCTAGAGAAGCGGCAGAACGTTGGCCCAGAGTAGCAAATCTAGCGAGCATAATAGTCTAGGTGAAATCGGATGGCACATCGCAAAGGGACATTGAAACCCGGGAAACAGAGGAAGTTCACCTTCAGCGCGCCGAGCCACATTAGGCGGAAGTTATTGACGGCACCGCTCTCTTCTGGTCTTCGTGAAAGACATGGAGTTAGGTCATTCCCAGTCAGGAAAGGCGACACGGTCAAGATACTGAGAGGAGACTTCAGTGGGATAGAGGGAAAGGTTTCGGAAATCAATACAGAGCAAGGTAGGCTTTTCGTCGAAGGCGTAACTAGGGAAAAAGTTTCCGGGACTTCCACCAAGGTTTCAGTTCATGTCTCCAAGGTTATGATTACGAATTTGAACCTTGACGACAAGTGGCGCGGCCAGTCCTTGGAGAGAAAGAAAAGAACGCGTGAGATTGAGACGAAAGCGGAGAAGAAGGAGGCTTAGCCGTTTTGGGTAAGAAAGGCGGGGTTAGACATTTGAAGAGGATGCCGGCGCCCGCGTTCTGGCCGCTACATAGAAAAGAGTTCCAGTGGGCTCCGAAACCGACTGCGGGACCTCATCCATCTGAGAAATGTCTTCCGTTGATGCTGATTGTGAGGGAGATGCTTCACCACGCGAAAGATGCGCGTGAAGCCAAGATAATACTTTCAGAAGGCAGAATCAAGGTCGACGGGAAGATTAGAAGGTCACCAAAGTATCCTGCAGGGCTCATGGATGTGATCGAGGTTCCTGACGCAAAATCCGTCTTCAGAGTCCTCCCTTCGCCAGGACGAGGTTTAGATCTAGTCAAGATATCGAAGGAAGAATCATTATTCAAATTGTGCAGAATCGAGAATATGAGAACAGTTCGTGGAGGGGATATTCAACTTAACCTTCATGACGGCAGGAACATCTTGATCAAAGCGGAAGGTTCTTCAGGTCCTGTGGCGGACTCGTATAAGACTTTGGATACAATCCAGTTGGCTTTGAAAGATCAAAAGATCTTGAAGCGATTGAAGTTCAGAGAGGGATCTTACGCAATTGTAACTTCGGGTAGGAACATAGGAAAATCCGGGAAGATCGTAAGGATTGAGGAGGCTACTGCAGCTAGGCCGGGCATAGTGGCCATCGAGAGTGATCAAGGCGAAACATTCCAGACGACAACTGACTATGTCTTCATCGTTGGCGATGAGAAGCCGCTGATAACTTTGAGTGGAGGGTGAGAAGATGTCCACTCAAGATCAGGTTGAAGAGGTCAAAGAGAATGTTATGAGAACATTGAGGATTGGCAAGGTTACAGTGAATATCGGCGTAGGAAAATCTGGAGAGCCGCTTGAGAAGGCCAAGAAAGTGCTGATGCAGATAGCTGAGCAGAAGCCGTCTTCTCGAAGAGCTAGGAGAACGGTAAAGGATTGGGGAGTCAGGGAGGGCGAACCCATCGGATGCATGGTCTCTCTTAGAGGAGAGAACGCGAAGCGGTTCTTGAAGAGAGCTCTTGAAGCTGTCGGAAACAAGCTTCGAGAATCAAGTTTTGACGGTCTAGGCAATGTTTCATTCGGAATCAAGGAGCACATAGAGATCCCAGGCACGAAATACGTCCCCGAACTCGGCATATTCGGGATGAATGTAAGTGTAACACTCGAGAGACCAGGTTACAGGGTGAAGCGGAGAGTCCTCCACCGATCGAACGTCGGCAAGAAGCATCTGATAACTAAGGATGAGGCGAAAAGGTTCATCATCGAGAATTTTGGAGTACAAGTTGTCGGAGGCTGATTGAGATGACCAAACAGAAACCCAAGAAAGCTAGGAAGTTCGGTAAAGGGAGCAGACCCTGTCGCCGATGCGGCCAATACGGCCCCGTCATAAGAAAGTACGGTCTCGATCTGTGCAGACAATGCTTCAGGGAGCTTGCGAGATCTCTGGGTTTCAAGAAGTACGCTTAAGGTGTAATAGCATGACTCTACTGGATATCTTGTCGAACGCTCTCTCAACACTACTTAACAATGAGAGGCGACATAAACGTGAATGCGTGGTCTGGCCTGCGTCAAAACTCATGGGAAATGTACTTCGCGTTATGCAGAAGAACGGGTTTGTAGGAGAATTCGAATTCGTAGATGACGGAAGGGCTGGAAAGTTCAAAGTCCAACTTCTCGGCAGGATAAACAGATGCAACGTCATTAAACCCAGATACTCAATCAAGGTAAAAGATTTGGAGTTCTGGGAGAAGAGATACCTCCCCTCAAGAGAAGTAGGCACGTTAATACTCACGACCCCTCAAGGCGTTATCTCGCATAAGGATGCTAGACAAATGAAGACCGGGGGAAGACTTCTGGCATACGTCTATTGAAGGTTGAGAGACGGATGGAAGACCAGATCGAAGAACGCGTAGTTCCCATCCCGGAAGGGGTTACTGTAGAGGTTCATGGACGAGAGGTTAGGGTTAAAGGTCCGAGAGGTTCGCTTTTGGAAAATCTCTCCCATCTTCCAGTTGAAATATTGATCAGAGAAGGAAACGTAGCAATTTCAGCTAGATCTCCTAAGAAGAGGGATGTAGCAAAGGCTGGAACCGCGGCGGCTCACATAAGAAATATGGTTAACGGAGTGACGAAAGGCTTCAAATGCAAGCTCAAAGTTGTCTACGCGCATTTCCCAGTCACGGTGAAGGTCAACGAGAAACAGAAGAAAGTTCTTATCGAGAATTTCATCGGAGAGAAAACGCCGAGAGTTGCAACCATGGTCGGAGACGTGAAAGTGAAGGTTTCAGGCGACGAGCTGACAGTTGAAGGCATCAATATTGAAGACGTAACACAAACCGCTGCCAACATTGAAGCTTCAACAAAGATCAAGGAGAAAGATCAAAGGGTCTTCCTAGACGGCGTCTTCATCTTCGAGAGAAGTGAGGGAATATGATTGAGCGAAAGAAAGAAGCGTGGCGCGCCAGCGCCGATATAGCTGGTGAGCCCCTCGGTTTCGGGCTGCGCCAGCAAGACGGCTTCGATCGCTTCGACTTCGCGCTGCGTCGCCTGGATGGCGCTGCCCTGCGGCATATAGACTTCGATCAGCACTTCGGGCCGCTCGGAATTGGGGAAGAATTGCTTCTGCACCAACCCGAGACCCAGGCCCGCGACCACAAGCGCGCCGAAGGTCGCCCCAAGGACGAGCCTGCGCCGCTCGACGCACCAGCCAACCAGG
>CAZHMI010000035.1:0-18228 GCA_964533795.1 uncultured Candidatus Bathyarchaeia archaeon | reverse complement strand
GTGTTAGAGCAACTGCAAGACGGAGAGCTCGAAGGCGTCCATGCATAACTCGAATAAACCTCCTACCTAGTCCGGGGCTCGCAGATCTCCCGATTCCTGCACAAACAACCATAGCGAGCTTAGCTGAGCTCTCACATACAATCAAGCCTTGAATGACAGTCGCCATACCCAGCTCAGCTATACTGAAGGCTGTTGTTCCAAGCGTTACTAGCCCAAGCGCTAGACCTGCAGGCCCTGTCAGTTGATCATGCATGATCTCGATCTTCTTCTCCGGGCTTCCAAGGTAAGCCACAGCGTCTCCAAAGTCCAGTAGCCCATCCACGTGATAGAGACCTGTTATCAGGAGAAGAAGGCCAAGGCCTAACATTCCCACGATTAAGCTCGATAGTATATGAAGAAAAGCCCATGCGAACAATCCGACGAGTAGGCCAATTAAAGCCCCAGCAATCGGGAAGAGATACATGTAGTTGGCCGCATCGGAGAAGCAGTCCTCGCAATTATTGCAAGTTCGCCCTTCACACGTTCCGATGGGAAGTATTGTGAGAAAGCAAATGAGATTTCTCATGGCCTTTATCATATTCGGCTCCGCCTCAAGGCTTGAGAGTACATGTTCGATGAGCAACCTGCAATGAGACCGCCGATGGCATCATTCACTATAGGACCGAGTTTCATCAAGATTCCAGGCTTGTTCTGGTCGAAACGTATGAACTCGAAGACGCCTCTAGCTCCAGCGATATAGCTAGCTATGGTCATACCAAGAAGCTCATCAGCCACAAGCCCAGGACGGCCCATGAAGCGTTCTTTTGTTAAACCCGGCACAAGACCAGCTTTAGCGTCCTCTTCAGCGCGAAAACAAGCGACTACCATGCATGAAACGTTAACATCAGATAGGGCGTCCTCGAACTCTTCCGCAATTATGCTAGTTGCCTTTTCTCTCGTTTCTACGCCTGGGTGGGGAACGAACAGCTCTAATGCTGTATCTATCAAGTCTTTTAACGTGACGCCTTGTCTTTCAAGGTAGCTGAGCAGAGGCGTTTCTCGCCCAACATGCTTCGAATCCTCATTCGTATGAAGCAAGCTTCTCACCATTGTGACCTGGTTGCGATCGCATGACGGAAGTATCTCTGTGTATCTCCAAACGCATATCTTCTGACAACATTTTTCACGCCCTTAATGATGTAAGAAGAAGGATCGGAATGATCGTTAGGATCAAAAAGGCGGCCGTTGTAGTTTTCATAATGTGCAATGCAGTCAGGATGTGTTCGTTTGAGAGAAGGTTACCCTGATCACCTAACACGTATGAGCACGGTTTCTCTAACTGAACGCTTAGCAGGCCAGCCATCGCTGACATGGGCCATCCTGCATTCAGGCTCTCAGTTCTACCTCTATCCCTCGCCAAGATCTTCCAAGCGTTCCTCCAATTTTGATTTGAAACCAAGGCTACTATAACGATTATAAGTGCTGTTAAGCGCGCTGGAACATAGTTAGCGAAAGTGTCTAGCCGAGCTGAAAACCAGCCGATTTCAGAATGCTCTGGGTCTTTGTATCCGATCATAGAATCAAGAGTGTTTATCACGCGAAATGCGACAGCCCCGGCTACCCCAAAGAACGCGAAATAGAATAATGGCGAAGTTATTCCATCAAGAGTTCCCTCCGCAATCGACTCAACAGCGTCTGATATAGTCTGTTGTTCATCAAGCTCGGCTGTATTTCGTCTCACAATCCGCTGCAGGAAGAGCTTTGCTTTAGAGAGATCGCCATTCTTGAGGGCATTCGCTATGGGAATGGCATGGTCCTCCATCGACTTGATGGCGAACGTCATCTTTAGGAATAATGCCGAGATGACTATCTGAGTAGGGAAGCCGAGATAGATTTTTGCCACGAGAAGTATGAAGTCGGCGGAAGCGGCAAAGGCCGTGATCATGGATAGACCTAGCAGAATTCCGCTGATCTTTTTAAGCATCGGATTGTTGGCTGTAAGTCTGCGCTCGAGAAGACTGACTGTTTTACCAATCCAGACGGTTAGATGAAGCTTCTCAGGCGGTTCTCCAACCATTATGTCGATGAGTAGCGCTAACGCCAATATAAGCAATGGAATTGCGGCAGGCATTATGCTCTGAAGGAGCATTCCTCAAGCCTCTACGGGAGCGACTCGGTCATCCTGAGGATCTCGAGACTGTTCGACGCGATTTTTCTCACAGACTCCAATAGCCTCTCATTCTCTAGTCTTGTCCTTATAGCGATTCTAATGTAATACTGGTCGAGGCCTGTAAAAGAGCTGCAATCTCTGATCAGTATGCCATGTTCTAACATCTTCTGCTTCAGTCTAGAGGCCGTTAAGCCTGATTGCCGAATATCTATAAAGACGAAGTTGGCATCAGCTGGGAAAACTCTAAAACTATCGACTCTACTCAGTTCATTCAGTAAGAACGCTTTTTCCTCTTCAATCAACTTCTCAGTTTTCCCTAAGTACTCTAGGTCTTGCAGAGCAGCCGCCGCGGCAACTTGGGCCAGACAATTGACGTTCCACGGAATCTTGGCTTTATAAAGAACTTCAATGATCTCTCTGCAAGCGACCCCGTATCCTACTCTTAGACCCGTCAACCCAAAGATCTTGGTAAAAGATCTTAGAACGAAGATATTCTGGTAGGTTCCGACCTTGTCCGCTAATGAGAAACGCCGCTTTCCAGAAACAAACTCCATAAAATCTTCATCGATGAAGACTAGAATATCCCTTCGTAGAGTCTCCTCAACTATCTCGAGAATATCCTCACTTGAAATCAGAGTGCTTGTTGGATTGTTTGGATTACAAAGGAAAACGATTCTGGTCTTTGAATTCACCTCGTCTAGCAAATCTTTAGAGTGAAGCTTAAAGTCGGGAGCTCGGGGAAGAAACTTGATCTCTCCATCCATCTTTTCCACAGCCTTCTCATATTCTCCGAAGGTAGGCGTCGGGATGAGGACCTCTGCGCCTCTATCTACGAACGCCTCGGCAAACATATGGATGAGTTCACACGATCCGTTCCCAATGATTACATTTTCTGCCGTTATGCCACCGATATATTGGGCGACGGCTTCTCTGAGTGATGTTGAATTTGAGTCAGGATAGAATGGGATCTGCCAAGAGCTTGTCTTGACGGCCTCTAAAGCCTTCAAAGAGGGACCGAGGGGGTTAACATTTGAGCTGAAGTCTAGCACTTCACCATGCTGAACATAATGCTCTCTAGCTACGCTCCAAATTTCCCCTCCGTGTACGCATGGGATTAACTTCCTCACTTCGGGTCGAGCCAACTCAAGAATCGACTTCATAACTGATCTCTACTCTCCGATCTTCTCCATCTTACCGATTAGATCAAGAATTATGGGCATCAGATCTCTGCCTCTTATGCGTCCCAGCGTTCCTCTCGAAGCCATCTTTTCAGTATATGATCCAACCTTATCACGGATCACGTCGGCTCCAGCAATCACTATTGGAACAGGATCACCTGTATGCCTCCTAAGCCTCGTGGATGTTGTATGGTCAGCAAGAAGCGCGACGTATGTTTCCTCAAGATTAATCTGCTTTATAAGTAGGTCGACCATCGAGTCGATTTTCTCTATTATGGATATTTTCCCAACGATGTTACCGTCATGACTTGCTTCATCCGGCCCTTCTATGTGGATAAAGACTAGATCATGATTCTGAAGCACCCTTAAGGCAGCTTCTCCCTTCGCTTTCGTGTCTGTATCGATATCCCCAGTTGCCTCAGGTACATTTATCACAGTCATACCGCTGAGTTTACAGATACCTTTGATGAGGCTGACACCCGCTACACAAGCAGCTTTTAGCTTATACCTTTCGCAGAGAGGTTGAAGATTCGGTCGTTTTCCGGCTCCCCATGGGATCACAATGTTAGCAGGGGGTTTTCCTTCAGCTTTCCTCTTTCTATTCACAGGATGATCCTTAAGGAATTCATGAGATTTTCTCATGAATTCCTTTAACCCATTACAGGTTCTTTCAGCCTCTACTGAATCATCTGCTGTTTCAACTAGATCAGCTCTACAACCGATCTTAGGCACGTGTACAGATATGTCTGGAGAAAGATCTCGTCCTCGAAGCACCAAGACTCCTCTGAATCCTAATGTTCTCTTGAAGACGAATTGTATATCATATCTACTCGTAAACTCGAGACCTTGGAGATCTTCCTCAAGCTCATCTAGTCCCTCA
This sequence comes from uncultured Candidatus Bathyarchaeia archaeon, assembly GCA_964533795.1. GTDB lineage: Archaea > Thermoproteota > Bathyarchaeia > 40CM-2-53-6 > CAYOZM01 > CAYOZM01. Next base: position 14,021 of record CAZHMI010000035.1, on the reverse strand, counting down.
TAGATTCTCCCTGCTCTTTCATCGAACACTATCAGATCATTCTTCACCGTTGCGAAGTTGCATCTAAAGGCCACATCCCCTTCTTGAAGATCGATGCCCGCCCCTATGGCTTCAAGGGGACCCCTTACAGTATAGACACGGCTAACATCATAGCCTAATATGGAGAAGTTTGCAACATCGCTCCCCGGAACTACACCCGGAGATATCGGATCAAGTAGCCCGGACGCTCCAGTCGAGGCCAGCTGATCCATACCTTTCAAACTCGTAGCTTCCAATGGCGTCCTGTAGTTGAGTTCCTTCAATGGCCGATCGGCCATACCGTCTCCAACAATGATAATTGCGCGCATGGGAATCATGAAAAATGTTATATATGGAGGCGGCAAGTTAAAGCTTTGGATGGATTATCCAACCTAGGTCTCACAAATGGCGTACCGTAAAAAAGCCATCATAATATCTGTTACAATAGTCGCGCTGATCATCATCGGCGTCGGATGGTACGCGAGGCACCCAGTTACGGTGAGTCCGCCTGTTTTCTCCGCGACGGTGGTGGATGATTTCGGGAGGAGCGTAACTCTCCCGAATGTTCCTCAGAGAATAGTTTCCCTAGCGCCCAGCAATACAGAGATTCTATTCGCTCTAGGCTTAGGCTCTAAAGTGGTCGGTGTAACCGAGTTCTGCGACTATCCACCAGAAGTCCTAGAGAGAGTTAAGAAAGGCGACATATCAGTAATCGGAGGCTTCGCAGATCCGAGTATTGAAAGGATAGTCGCTTCAAGTCCAGATTTAGTATTAGCTGCCACGAGTCTCCAAGAGAAAGTGGTAAAGGATCTTGAAGAGAAGGGCATCACGGTCATAGCTTTGGATCCCAAGAAAGTTGACCAGATTCTCGCGAATATAAGATTGGTTGGAGAAGCCTGCGGGAAGCTTGAAGAAGCTGAGAATCTCATCGATGAGATGCAACGAGTAATTGACGCGGTGGTTAGTAAGACTGAGAATGTAACTTACAGGCCAAGGGTATACTATGAAGTCTGGTATGAGCCGCTTTATACTATAGGTCCCGGAACATGGCAGAGTGAACTCATCAAGATGGCTGGAGGAGTGAATATATTCGCCGATGCCAAAGAGGCTTACCCGATAGTTAGCGCCGAAGCAGTGATCGAACTCGACCCAGAGATAATCGTCGTCACAATCGGCTATATGGGCGGGGTGAAGAAGGAAGACTTCGAGAAGCGCCCGGGCTTGAGCACCATCAGCGCTGTGAAGAATGGTAGAATCTACGAGATAGATGAAAATACCGTGATTAGACCAGGCCCAAGGATCATTCAAGGTTTGCAGCAGCTAGCTAAGTTTATTCATCCAGATATCTTTGGCGCCAGCTCAATCCTCATATCTAAAAATGCCTTACTACTGCAAATCGCACCGTGTGCAAAGCCACCTCAAAGAGATCTCGTAGAGGCGTTACTCACAAACCTATCGTTATGACTCTATCGAAAGGAGGCGCGATCCTGACAAGAATTTATCATATCGTGCGGTTCAACAACGACAACTCGATTTACATGTTCTTTCGCGGTTGCAATTTCCGCTGTGTAGGATGTATCCTGAAATTATCACCTTGGGACTGCCATCTCGCCGACGATGCCCGACATCAACTTCAGAGGCTGCCCCGCGTTAAGACACTTTCACTCAATGAGATGCAAAGAATAATAGAGCCATTGGACATCGGGAGAGCCGTGCTCGGTGGCGGCGAGCCAACCATCGATGCACAATTGATGGATGTAATCAAATTGCTCGAGAGCCTTAACGTAACAACTGTCTTGCTGACTAATGGATACGTGTTAAATGAGAATAGGATAGAGGAGCTGAAAGATGCTAAGCTTGATGAGATCTGCGTGAGCATTAAGGCGCTTAGAGACACTCTTCACATCCAGTACACTGGAAAATCGAATCAAAGAGTCCTAAAGAATTTCGGCCTTCTGAATAGAAGTGGAATTCAGATTCGAGCGGAGAGCATTCTAATTCCACAACTGATAGAAGAGGATGAAATCAAAAGTATCGCCAGTTTTATCGCGTCCGTCGACTCATCCATTCCTTATCGGATCGACGGATATGTTCCCGTACCGGGAGCAATTTGGAGGCAGCCGTTCAAGGAAGAGATACTAGAAGCAGTTAAAGAAGCTAAGAAACATCTTAAAAACGTTTCATATATTTACAGCGGAACGGAGCTGAAAGGCAACGTACTCAATATTTATCCACCGCTTCAACATGAATCGTGAACTGATCTTATCATAAGTTGTTGGCGTCAAAGTTTTGAAAACTAGACGAGCGTTCAGGAAACTGCTTAGTCGTGATGGCAGCTTGAAAGTATGTGAGACTGAATATCTAAGACGTTACAAAAGATGGAAGTGCATCGTAGTCCTCCTCATAGCACTGCTAGTTTTAGTTACGATTCTCTCATTGAACGTAGGGTTTGCTCAGATACCAATATCGCATATAATTAGGATCTTGGTTGATGGAGTTCCAATCCTCGGCGACCTGCATGGCGGTTCAGTTTTCTCAGAGAGTGAGAGGATGATAATTATACAGATCAGGCTTCCAAGAATCTTCGCGGGAATTCTGGTCGGCGTCAGCCTAGCTGCATCGGGCGTCGTCTTCCAAGGGATCTTTAGAAACCCTATGGCAGATCCATATGTTCTCGGAGTTTCTTCAGGAGCTGCTTTGGGCGCAGCACTCGCAATAGTGCTTAGGGTAGGCTTCACCTTCTTTGGCATCGACACAGTCCCAATCATGGCGTTTATCGGAGCTGTAGCAGCTACTCTTACTGTATATAATATCGCTAGGGTTGGCTCGAGAACCCCTGTGGTAACTCTGCTACTATCCGGTATAGCGGTCAGCATCTTTCTATCCGCCATAGTCTCCATGTTGCAGGTAGTTGCTGGCTGGGAACTGCATAAACTGGTCTTCTGGCTTATGGGAGGTTTCTCTTACGCGAAGTGGAAGGATGTATGGGCCATCCTATCGCTCGTCTGCGTGGGCGTACCTCTAGCATACCTTTTCGCTAGAGACCTCAACATAATGGCTCTAGGTGACGAGGAAGCTCAACACCTAGGTGTTGATGTCGAAAAATCTAGGAGGATCCTGATAGTTCTCGGCTCGTTGTTAACAGCCGCTGCTGTGTCGATCAGCGGGTTAATTGGCTTCGTCGGATTGATAATACCTCACTTGACGAGGATTCTAGTAGGTCCTGACCACAGAATACTTCTGCCATCTTCACTTTTGGCAGGCGCCATATTCCTTGTCTCTTGCGACGCCTTAGCGCGAATCGTCTTTGTACCTTCAGAAGTGCCTGTTGGAATAATAACAGCTCTTTCAGGCGGACCTTTCTTCATCTATCTCTTGCGGAAAAAGAAGGGAAGCTATTCGCTCTGAGGGAAAGAGGATTTGGTCTCTCTAGAGATAGATGGTGTCAGTTGCCGTTACGAATCGATTCAAGTCTTAGATAGTCTAAGCTTCTCAGCGAAGGGAGGGGAGTTCATAGGGGTCATCGGACCGAACGGATCTGGAAAGACAACGTTGTTAAGAACAATAAGTAGAACGTTGAAGCCGCATGGAGGGGTTGTCTTACTAGATGGAAGAGACATTTATCGAATGGCAAGTAAGGATGCCGCCAAACAGGTAGCTGTTGTTCCTCAAGATTCTGTTGTCATATTCAACTTCACAGCTTTAGATGTGGTTCTGATGGGACGGAACCCTCATTTGAGCAAGTTTCAATTTGAGAGCTCTGACGATCTATTGATCGCTAAAGAGTCCATGGAGTTGACGGGAACTTGGCATCTGGCGGACAGACCCTTAGTAGAGGTAAGCGGTGGGGAACGACAGCGCATAATCATCGCTAGAGCCCTAGCGCAGAAGCCTAGGGTGCTTTTGCTCGATGAACCCACATTACACTTGGATATAAACAGTCAAATTGAAGTCTTGGATCTGTTAAGGTGCCTGTGTAAAGATAGCAAACTCCTCGTCATAGCCGTCTTTCACGACTTCAATTTAGCTCCAAGATACTGCGATAAAATCATCTTGCTTCATGATAAAAAGATAGTTTCCTTCGGAGAACCGGAAAAAGTTCTGACGAAAGAAAATATATCAAATGTGTTTAGAGTTGAAGCGTTCGTTAAGCGCCATCCAATAACCGATTCTCTCTACGTGATTCCCTTATTGGGATCTAGGTCAAGGGAAGTGAGGAAAGAAGAACTCAGAGTTCACGTGATATGTGGAGGTGGTTCAGGCGCCTCATTAGTGACTAAACTTGTTAGAGAAGGATGGATCGTAACTGCAGGCGTGCTCAATATCTTAGATACGGATCATGAGGTTGCTCAAACGCTCGGCATTCCGATTGTCAGTGAGGCCCCGTTTTCACCAATAACAAAGGAGGCATACGAGGAAAATTTGAGGCTAATCGAGCAAGCAGACGCAGTCATAGTAACAGAGTTTTTGATAGGCCATGGTAACGTGAGGAACTTGGAGGCGGTGAAAGCCGCGTTGGAAAAGAGTATCCCGACCATAGTTGTTCATAATATGCCAATAGAGAAACGAGATTTCACTAACGGCGAGGCGGAGAGGCTCTTCAAAGAATTACTGGCAAAGGGAGTGACCATTGCAAAAACGCATGATGAATGTATACGTATCATTGAGTCATTGAGAAGTCAAAGATTCCCTGAAGTTGATGAGCGCGATGAAGGTTGCTGTTTTGTGGAGTGGAGGTAAAGAATCGTGCCTAGCTTATGAGAGAGCTATGGCTCAGGGATATGATGTTACGGCCCTTGTCACCTTTATCTTGGACAGTTGGCCTTCCATCCGCCATCCCCTCTCGATAATGTCTCTTCAGTCGAAGGCTCTAGGAATTCCACATATTACTCTTAAGGTAGAAGAACCCTAGAGAGAAGCCTACAGACATTCTATCTCTAACCTTATGAAAACAGATGGAATCCAAGGTGTTGTAACCGGAGACATCTGGATGGAGGATCATAGGCGATGGATGGAAAGCGTTTGTGATGGGCTAGGCATCAATCCGATTGTGCCCCTCTGGAAAGCCAGCGCGTATGAGATCTTGGATACCGTAATCTCAGGTGGGTTTAAACCGGTCTTCACTTGCGTGAAAGAACCTTGGTTCAACGAGAAATGGCTAGGCCGTCAACTTGATAGAGAATCTCTTGAAGAGTTAAAGAGTCTGCACCAAAAGTTTAGGATAGACCTTTGTGGAGAAAATGGGGAGTACCACACAATGGTCCTCGATGGGCCGACATTCAAGCAAGCTATTCGAATCGAAGAATCAAGTAAAGAAATGAAGAATTCCACGTTGCTCTTGAGGGTTCACCACCTTTCCTTACAGCCTAAGACTAAGTAGGAGGAAAGCGTTGTCTCGTAGCAGATTAGACGGCGGAGAGAATGCGAGGCGCATCGAAGAGATCTGCTTGGAACTTCGGCAGTCATTGGAGAGAGCTGTTGAGAGAAATTTGGCGTCAGGCATACTTCTCTCAGGCGGTCTGGATACAAGCATTCTTGCTTCAATAGCTTCAGGATACGTTTCACTGAGGGCGTTCACAGTTGCTTTCGATGAAGCAGAAGCGCCGGACCTTGAATATGCGAGGCGAGTGGCAATGCATCTGGGGTTGGAGCATAACGTTCACTTGTTCAGTCGAGAGGAGGCTTACGAAGCTGTTTCAGAAGTCGTTAAGGTGATGCGTACTTTCGATCCTGTGGAGATACGAAATGATCTAGCTATCTTTATCGCTTTGAAGTGCGCGAAAAGCGTTGGCCTGCCAGCTGTTATGACAGGCGATGGTTGCGACGAACTTTTCGCCGGGTACAGCTTCTTCTTTGATTATGACGAAAAGCAACTGCGGTTGGAGTTGGAGAAGATGTTGAGTATTATGGGATTCTCGTCTGTTTCACTGGCGAAGGCCGTTGGAGTAGAAGCCAAGCTTCCCTTTCTCGATTCTGAAGTTCAGTCGTTTGCGATGAATTTGAGTCCTCGGTATCTAGTTCGCGGTGCGAAAGGTCGGAAATGTGGTAAGTGGATTGTAAGGAAGGCCTTCGAAGGAGTCTTGCCGAATGAGATTGTGTGGAGGGTTAAGACGCCTATCGAGTATGGAACCGGAACTACGGTGCTACCGAGAATCTTTGATAGCGAGATTTCAGATGAGGAGTTTAATAGCAAGAAGAAGAGGTATCTTGAGATGGACGGAGTAGCTCTCAGAGATAAAGAGCAACTGTTCTATTACGAGGCTTACAGGTCGGTGGTGGGCATACCTCATGCAGAAGACCCACACGCTAGAGCATGTCCTATGTGCAATTCAAACGTTCGCGAGGGAACATCCCACTGCAGCACATGTGGCGCATATCCCATCTAGTCTCGCATACGAACCGCTACAGCTTTGCTGACTTATTATCGCTGGTTCGAGTAGACTGAGTTGGTAGAACAGATGAGGATTCTGAAGGTATTGACACGGTTGGCAGAACAGAAGGCAGCTGGACCAGTGCCTTCCTTCACAGAGCACCATAGCGATTCCGAGAGCACCCACGAGAAATATGTAGAGGTCGAATCTTCCCGTGGCGTAGAATGCGACTGCGGAGCCCAGGATGTATGGAATAATGCCGGCAGGGAGAAAGAAGCGGTACCCCACTATCCTGAGGATACGGGCCATAGGTCAAGGCTCGCTCGCTGGAAGGCGGACGAAACTATTCACGGCTTCGGGGTTGACAGTGTCCCAATAGACATGAATGAGATGGCGTACGGTGGACATTACTTTCTCAACCCAAAGGCCCGTCTTCCACTTGTCCTATATGTTGTGGGAGGCTAGATGAGTTGGACTACCATGGAAAGCTCTGTCGGCGATGAAACAGGTTACAGGATAGGGATGAGGGGTGTTCAGGCCACTCTGATTGCTCTTGAGCGTTATGAGGACCAGAACTCCATGAGGCAGAAGTTGAAGGACTCTACGCCCTAGCACTTTTCAAGGGCCTATAACGATTGCCTTTGTTAGTCTGCTTGCTGAGTATGAGGGCGGCCCCTGTGCCGAAGAGAACCATGAACGTTGCGGCCATAAAGAATAGTATCTTGGCCCAGAATGTATACTCTGGCCTTATGACTAGGGCGAATATGCTACTGCCCAGTGGGGTTGCGATAATTATACAGTAGATTAATCCTAGGATTAGTGCTACGCCTAGGGATGGGTAGATGAGGTCTGATGGCTTAGCCCATTCTAGGCGAATGTCCTGTGCATGGATGATTGAGTGGCCTGGGAGCCTAGATACACTCCCGACTAAGGGTGGAACGAGAGCCATAATGAAGGGAAGCATCGTCACCACCCAGAAGAGTGTGAAGCCAAAGATTGTTGCGAGCTTCACTTCGATGGGTAGAGCAACCCACCTCGGGACCACCAATGTGAAGTAGAACATCACACCGGCCGCAGCGATGAGATTCCCTAAGATTAACGTGATGAAGGTAGCCGTTATGAATGAGGGCCATGTTCGGCGCCTAGCGACGAGCCAACCGAAGACGTAGAAGCTGACGAAATTCGCCGGTACACCCGCCATTAGGCTGAGAAGCGGGTTGCTAAGCCCGAAAAGTGCTAAGATGAAGCTACCGAGGAACGTGCCTAAAGCCGCTCCTATTCCGCCAACCAAAGGCCCTGAAACGATGGCGAAGACTGCTGGAACTACGACGGCGGGCCGGAACTGTCCTATGCCCCACGGAGTTGGAATCGGAGCAGTGACGGCTATAGCAGCAGCATACAAGGCGGCGCAAATGGCTATAGCAGAGATCGCCACTGCACGGTTCCTAGGCATACGTGATCCCTTGAGTCTTTAACGATATAAGGGTTCTCTATAGATACGCCCTGAGCGCTGTAGTCTATAAAGGCCGGGCTGTTTCCAAACCGAGTTAGAAGGATCCGAGCGTCCGACATGAAGAAAGAAGGCTGCGGGGAGTAGGCGATACAAATGAGAGTATACTTTCCTGAAACGCCTATCGAAGCTTGGAGCCGACCTATCTGATCCTGAAAGCGTCAAGGAGTAATCGCATGCCTAAACATAAGTGGGAGGGTAAGTTCCAGATGGTCGCTGCATACGACCGCCATCTCCATCGGCGCTTTTACGATGGCCGAAAAGATAAGCTTTCTCCACGACGGAAGCCTCAGCTGGACGCTTTAAGAGCGCATAGGTTCGTCCACTCATCGATAAAGTTCGGTCTAGAGATCAGGAGAGGATTCGGCCCTGTAAATCCGATGGCCAATCTCCACAATGAAGCTGAGAAGTACACAGTCATAAGTGAAGTGAAAAGAGCAGTGAGCATACTGGAAGATACGCCCGATGTCGCGTCTGTAATACCTGAAGTTCAGTCAAATCTGTGCACGGCAGTCTCCTATGCCGATAGCGTACAAGATGTGGTGGCCATCCTTGGAAGGATCGTTAAGACAGCGAGAGGTGTAAGAGCAACTTCATGCCCAGAGCTCGGTGCATCGAAGCATCTCGCCAGAACGCTGCTCGCGGTTCGAAGATACGACTCTTCCGTCAGATCAGCTATGAACATTCGATACTCGAAGGAACTGGTAGAGATCTGCGAGAGACTCGGTCTCACAGTTTCCTCGTACGACAGAAGAGAAGAACCGGAGGATGTTAAGCAGAAGGAAGGGATGACCCTCCAATGGGGCGCAGAAGTAGCGATAAAAAAGATTGGAAAAGTGCCGAACGTGATCTACCATACAGGGGACTGGGGAAAGGAACCGATGATAACAGTGCTCGGTCAAACCGGAACCGAAGTGGCTGAACTTGTAGTTAAGTTAAGCAAAGAGTACATCCGAATTCACCCAGAGCCCTAGCTAGCGGTCCAATTGCCCGAATATTCTTTTGAATCTATGATCGGGAGAAAAGTCATCATTATTGGGAAAGTCGGAACCGGGAAGTCAAGCCTAACCCTGAAGCTCATCCGCCAAGCTATCGAGCTTTCTAAGGTAGAAGAAATAACAGTCATAGATATGGCTCCAACCGCTGCGACGCTTGAAGCGAGGCGAATAGGGGGCCGATTAGATGAGATGTCAGATCTTGTAAAACCAGTCATATACCTCGCACCAAAAGAGATAACAGCGCCCAGGCTGAGTTCACATAGCTCAGAAGAATTACTTCAGCATGTATTGCGGAACAAGCAACTAATTGACTCAGCAATCCAAGCGTACAAAGAGAAACACACGCCTATCCTCTTCATCAACGATCTATCGATCTATCTTGAAAGCGGAGATCTCAAGTCCATTCTTGAGCTAATTAACTTGCCGAGGACTCTTATCGCAAATGGATACTACGGAACGTCATTAGATCAGGATCTCAACACTGGCATCTCTAAGCTCGAGAGAAACATGATGGATCGACTGCGCCAGTATATGGACTTGGTCATTAGCCTGTAGAAGAACCCTAGGATTAACGCATTGATCTATGTAGAAATCGAACCTGAGGATATTTTTAGTCTATTTGGCTGTGTAGTCGCAGAAGCCTCTTCCAGACTTCCTGCCTAAACGGCCTGCCCTAACCATCTTTCTCAGCAATGGACATGGCCTATACTTCTGGTCTCCAGTCTCCTTCTTATGCATATAATCCAGAATCGCCAGGCTTGTGTCGAGGCCAACGAAGTCCGCGAGTTCTGACGGACCCATCGGATAATTCAACCCAATTTGATCGCTGTGTCAATATCTTCCGCTTCAGCCGTTCCTTCCATCAAGCGGAACATAGCTTCATCAGAAAAGGCGCCAGTAGTCTGTTAACACAAAGCCCGGAGCTTCATTCACGTGGACCGGAGTCTTTCCGAGTCTTGTCGCCAAGAAGCTTAAACGAGAAGGCTACAAAGCATCCGCATTCATAGCCAAGAATGCTAGGCTAACTGTTACCTTCTCAAAGCTAGCCTTAGAAGGCGTAACCACACCATACACATCAAACGTTGTTGAACGCCTGATGGGTGAGATAGCTAAAAGATGCAAAAACCGGTGGATGCACTGGAGCACAGAAAGGTAGAGAACATAGTTCACATCCACACTTCTCAGACACACGAACCCTAGACTCTGCAAAGCCTTCTGGAAAGAATATATCCATCGCAACACACATCCCATGATACTCACAACATATCTAGCCTACGGTTGAACAAGACCACTTTCACAAGGAGGAGTTGCGTTGAAATCGCTTTGGAAGGTCAACAGCGCTCAGCTTGCGTTGTCCAGTGTCATGTCAGCGCTCGCCATTGCAATTCCTTTTGTTTTTAGGGGAACGCCGCTTCAGATATATATTCCAGCGATCCAGTATTCGGGGACCGCAGCATCCCATGTTCCATCGATGATCGCAATCATGATCGGCCCCTCAGCGGTAGCTTTTGTCGGGCTAGCTTCAACCTTTGGCTTTCTGGCAACGCTTGGACCAGTTATCGCAGCAAGAGCGTTCATCCACGTCTTGTTTGGAGTTGCCGCATCGATATACCTCTTCCGAGGCGGAAGCTATGTGAAAGCCCTCCTTCTAATAGCGCTCCCTATTCACGCGGTTGGAGAAGGACTGGTTGTTTACGGGCTTGGCCCTATCTTCGGTGTCGTGAAGGTGGCAGCGGAGGTAGCTGGTCTCTGGGTTTCTCTTGGAACCATCGCGCATCATTTGATCGACTCCGCCATCTCTCTAGCTGTTTATCGAGCGATCAGACCAATGTTACTCCCACTACTTCCAAAGTAACAGCGTATCTAAGTCTTCGATGGCTCTTCTTATCTGTTGAGGAGACGGATGTACAATCCTAGAAAGCTCCGAATAGGCTTGCCTCCTCACTATTCATACTCAAAGCGTTCTACGACTCTCCTGCACGTCATCCCTCGGCTTGTGGTCCTACATGCAGATGCGACAAATGCCCAATCTGAACCTAGCTAGCTAATTATGATCGATGGTTCGTGTGGCGCGTATCCCATGCGCCTGATTGGTGCATCAAACTCTTCCAATAAGTTCGGAGGAGCTGAGACGCTAAATCTGCAAACACCCTTACCCTTCAATCCTAACCCCTTGCCACCACAGGCGTAATAATACTAGACAGTAAGATTTTTGATGCGGTGGGTATTACTATTTTATTGTAAAGTATTACCAGGCGAACAATCCGAATGCACATGCCCGATGGATTTCTGGATCTGTCGATCTGCGCAGTCATGTACGCTGTTACAGCCATCTTCTGGATCTTCGCGTTTCGAAAGACGAAACAAGTCTTAGACGACAAGCATATTCCGTTGATGGCTACATTGACGGCCATGTTTTTCGCGGCGCAGATGATGAACTATCCGATAATTGGCGGTACAACAGCGCATCTATTGGGCGGACCGATTCTAGCGATAACCCTAGGACCTTACGCCGGGCTAATATCTATGACTATAATCCTTGGTATTCAAGCGGCATTCTTCGGCGACGGAGGAATAACTACATTCGGCGCCAACGTTTGGAATATGGGGGTAGTCGGTGTCTTCCTACCGTACCTCATATTCTTGCTCGTTGTGAAAGCCGTAGGAAATAGAAGAGGAGTGTTGGCTGGAGCCTTCTTCGGAGCCCTCTTGGGAGACGTTTTGGCCGCGGTTTCCGCTGGGCTAGAGTTGGGATTGTCGACGCTCTCATTCCCGTACAGCGTTTCGATAGCCGTTGCCGCGATGGCGACCCACCATCTCTTCATAGGTGTTGGTGAAGGTATGGTCACAGCCATTATCATTGGAGTCTTGCTGAAGGCTAGACCTGACCTGCTTCAGTTACCAAGAGTCGCACCGAGCTGGCTGGGAGAATCGCGTCTTGCGCAGTAAAAGCTGGAGGGCCATGAAAATGGGTGAGAACAGGAGGATGATCCTAGTCGGAACAATCGCTTCCATAATCTTTGTTGCCATAGGTTCTGCTTGCCTTTCACTTTCAGCGGAGACCCTAGATGAGATCGCCGAACGCTTCGCCGCCAAGGAATTTCATTTATGGACTCCGCCTATGCCTGATTACGAAATACCTGGACTTGAAGGAAATATCGTAGCGAACACAGCTGTAGGAGTCATTTTTACGCTAGTGGTTCTCGGAGTAACTTTCGCGGTCGGTAAGTATTTGAGGTCGTCGAAAACGAAAGCCTGAAGGAATAAGAGTGATAAGGACTTTCCTAAAAACATTCCAGGAGATTGTTTACGTTGAGAGGTTCTCCGCCTAAAACGGAGTCTTGCAGAGAATCGATCCTCGAGTGAAACTCTGCTCCATCACGGCCTTCATATTATCCGCCGTCGCGGTGAGAACTGCCACACCCCTTGTTATTCTGTTTGCAGCGATCGTCGCTCTTTGCATCGTATCGAAGATCCCGGTAAAATTCTTCTTCTTGAGGACGACGATCTTCATCCCGGTCTTCGCAGCTGTGATAGCCTTACCATTGCCCTTCATAACGCCGGGAACGCCCCTTGTGAAGGTCGGATACGGTGGGCTTGTTGCCGAGATAACGATGGAGGGAATCTATAGGGCTATGCAGTTTACGCTTAGAGTTTGGGTCTGTGTTGCCTCATTGATTCTTCTAGTGTTGACTACAAGGTTCTCTAAGCTTGTGCATGTTATGGAGAAACTCAGGTTTCCGTGGGTCCTCGTTACGATGACGGCAGTCACATATAGATTCATCTTTCTATTCGTCAATGAGGCCTATCGAATGGCTTTAGCCAAGGAGAGCCGCACAGTCACGAGAGAACGGCGGAGGCAAGCTTTGAAATCGCTGGCAAACATGATTGCGACGCTTTTCATAAGAGCCCATGAGAGAGGCGAGAGAGTATATCTAGCTATGATAGCGAGGGGGTACACAGGAAAGGTGAGATCGCTGGAAGACATGAAATGCGCCAATAGGGATTGGGTTTTCGCAAGCGCCTCCGCGCTGATATGCCTCACGGTCTTGTCAACAGAGTACCTGCATTTGGGTGGCTGGTAAAATGAGTGAAGTCGCCATAGAAGTGGAAGAAGTAAGGTATGTTTACCCAGATGGTTTCGTAGCATTAGAAGACGTGAACCTGAAGATCCTGAGAGATGAAAGGGTTGCGATCCTTGGGCCCAACGGAGCTGGCAAGTCTACGCTGTTGATGCTCATGAACGGATTGTTCACACCCTCAAGAGGCCGAGTGAGTGTACTAGGCACGCCTGTGAATACCAGAAATTCGCTTAAAGTAAGAATGAATGTTGGACTTGTGTTCCAAGATCCAGACGACCAACTCTTCTGTCCTACGCTATGGGAGGATGTCTCCTTCGGACCGTTGAACATGGGTTTGCCCGATGAGGAGGCGTTGGAGAGGACGAGGGATGCGCTCGAAGCAGTCGGACTAGAAGGCTACGAGGAGAAGCCTCCACACCACCTCAGTGTTGGGGAGAAGAAGAAGGCTGCGATAGCGACAGTTTTGGCTATGCAGCCAGAGATTTTGATTCTGGATGAGCCGACCGCCAACCTAGATCCAAGAAGCAAACACGAGTTAATAGATGTCATCAATAGCTTGCGTAGAAATCGCAGTATGACCTTGATCACAGCAACCCATGACGTGAACTTCCTCCCTGCGGTGGCGGATAGAGTGTATGTGTTGAGTAGAGGACATATTATATCTGAAGGCTCGTTAAAGGAAGTTTTCTCGAACCCGAGGATAATGAACCAAGCGAACCTTGAACTCCCTATCATAACTCAACTATTTCATCTCCTATCTGAGCAAAACTGCATCGCAACCGAATCCACACCCCTCACTGTTGAAGAAGCACTCTATGAAATAGACCGCCTCATCAAAGGAGACAAATCCCACAGCAATAAGAATTCTCGGCTCAGAACTGAGATCTTCTGAATTTAGCTACTCTGTTAGCTATGAGAACCGCCACAGCCCCAGCTGCCACACCTCCATCAATATTGACGACAGCTAAGCCGAGCGAACAAGCTTGAAGCATCGCCATTAGGGCACCAACACCTTTCTCACCGAAGCCGTATCCCACAGAGG
>CAZHMI010000034.1:0-18399 GCA_964533795.1 uncultured Candidatus Bathyarchaeia archaeon | reverse complement strand
CCAAAAAAGACAGCAAGAGAGACTCACAAAGGACTAGAGTTATTCGACACAGCAGCTACTGAAAATACCCGATCATTCTTTGCATGCCGAGGGTGAAAATGTCTTTGCTTTATGACGTGAATTCAATTCTTCAAATATACTCTTGAGGCGGATCCCCTTCAATGCTAAAAGCATCAAGACATGAAAGGTGAGATCCGTCGCCTCGGCGATAATCTCTCTTTTCTCCCCATTCTTTGCGGAAATTACTAGCTCGCAAGCTTCCTCACCGACCTTTTGTAGAACCGCGTCATCCCCTGCTCTAAGGAGTCTTGAAACATATGATCCTTCTTTCGGATTGCTGATTCGTTCCAATATGACCTCAAAGACTCTTTCCAGTGTTCTGCCGTCTGCCTCTGGCCTTGCCTCACGCACCGCCGGCTTGTGGAAGCAGGTTTCTTTACCGGTGTGGCAGCAGGCGCCGATCTGCTGAACTCTGAAGAGAATTGCGTCAGAGTCACAGTCTAGAATAGCGTTTTGCACCACTGAGAAATGCCCCGATTCACTTCCCTTAAGCCAGATCTTTCCTCTGGTTCGACTCCAGAAGTGCATCTTTCCCGTGCTTAATGTCAACCGTAAGGCTTTCTCATTCATGAATGCCTGCATCAATACTTTGTCTGTTGAAACATCTTGGACGACTACCGGGATAAGCCCCTTCATTTTCTTGAAGTCGACTTTTCTAATTAATCCATCAGTCTCGGCCTTATTGAGCTGCAGCATCACATTCACCTGTGAACGACTATATGCGAACGCAAATTCCTCTTTTGCGAAGGAACTCTTTCACTTCGCGGATAGAGTATTGGGACCTGTGGAAAATGGATGCCGCGAGAGCTGCATCAGCTTGCCCATTCGTTAAAACCTCCGCCATATGCTCGGGGCACCCAGCTCCTCCACTAGCGATTATCGGTATATTCGTCATCTGAGCGATCATTCGGGTAAGCCGTATGTCATATCCAGACTGTGTGCCGTCGCAATCCATGCTAGTTAGAAGAATTTCGCCAGCGCCGAGCGCTTCGACTCTCCCCGCCCATTTCAAAGCGTCCATTCCAGTGCCAACTCTTCCTCCTTCGATGTACACCTCCCACCATAGACTGTTCTTGGAAAGAACCTCGGAGCGGGGTGAATTTTGAGTACTAGTCCTTTTTGCATCTATAGCAACCACGACGCATTGGCTGCCAAATTTCTCAGAAGCTTCCCTGATCAATTTGGGCTTCATTACCGCTGCAGTATTGATCGAGACCTTGTCAGCTCCCGCGTTAAGCGCATTTCTAATGTCTTTCAGATTTCGAATGACCCCTCCGACTGTGAAGGGAATGAAGACTGTATCTGCAGTCCTACTAACGACCTTTAGAAGGGTACCTCTTTTCTCATGAGAAGCGGTTATATCGAGGAATACTATTTCATCGGCATTCTGCTCCTCGTAAATCGAGGCAAGTTTGGCGGGATCTCCCTCGATCCTAAGGTTCTTGAAGTGAACGCCCTTGACGACTTTGCCTTCTTTAACATCAAGGCAAGGGATTATTCTCTTAGTCAACATATCTAACAACCTGCATAGCGTCTTTCAAAGTAAACCTTTTTTCGTAAAGGGCGGTTCCGACAATGGCTCCGAAGACCCCTAGTTTTGAGAGAACGACCAGATCTGAGAGATCGCGTATCCCGCCTGACGCCACAACCGGAATCTCAACCGTTTTCAGAAGTTCGGCGATACGCGAGACATTGAAACCTTTCAGAGTTCCATCTACCTCGATCTGAGTAAAGACCAGCATGCCTGCGCCGGTAGTTTCTATCGACTTGGCGAACTTCAAGTAGTCAACATCAAGTTGCTGCGTCCATCCTTCAATACTCACCTTATCCTCTCTGGCGTCCACTGCGACTGCGATTCTATCCGCACCATAGCGTCCCGCAATGCTACTGACCAACTCCGGATGTCTAGTAGCAATTGTTCCAACCACTATCCGGTATGCACCCATCTTCAGGATTGATTCAGCTTTCTCCACTCCCCTAATGCCTCCAGCAACCTGTATCTTCTCGATTCCGGATTCGATACATCTCTGAATAATCTCGCGGTTTTGCCCTATTCCCAGGGCAGCGTCAAGGTCTACGAGGTGGATGAGTTCAGCCCCTTGATCCGAGAACTTCTTGACGACCTGAACTGGATCTTCGCTGTATATCCTACGTTCGGTCGGGCGTCCTTGCCTGAGTCGAACGCACTTACCTTGCATGACATCAACAGCAGGGATAACGAGCAACTCCGCTACCTCTTAGAGAGTGAAACGAAGTTCTCTAGAATCGCCAGCCCTAATTTACTGCTTTTTTCAGGGTGAAACTGAGTTCCGAAAATATTTCTTTTAGCAATCACCGAAGGAAATTTCACTCCATATCTAGTATAGGCGACCACATCTCCACGGCTTGCAGGGCCGGAGACGTAGCTGTGAACGAAGTAAACGTAGGAGAGATTTGGAACGTTTTCAAGAAGAGGACACTCTCGAGCGATCTCCAGACTGTTCCATCCGATATGAGGGAGCTTCAGGGTATCCGGAAGCCTAACCACGTTTCCGTTAATAAGGTCCAGCCCTCGCGTGTTGCCACCCTCAAGGCTCCTCGTGAAAAGCAGCTGGAGACCGAGGCAGACCCCTAGAGCGGGTGTACCGTCTTCTATGAGCTGCTTCAGCGACTCTGCTATAGGCAGCAGGTTTTTCATCGCTTCTCTAAAGGCACCAACTCCAGGCAGAACAATTGCGTCAGAGTTCCTCAGATCCTTTTGATCGCGAGTGATTACGGTCTTCGCGCCAGCTCTCTCAAGGGCTTTCTTGACGCTTCTGAGGTTTCCTACTCCGTAGTCCACAATCGAGATAGTTGGCACTCCTTACAGTACTCCTTTTGTACTTGGAATTTGATTAAGCATTCGAGCTTCGTATTCAACAGCTTCTCTTAATGCAAGTCCAAGAGCTTTTGTTGCTGCTTCTGCCTTGTGGTGATCGTTTTCACCGTAAAGAATGGTTATGTGCAAGTCCAATTTGGATGCTATCGCTAGTGAGCGGAAGAAATGTTCGATGTCTTCCGTTGTCAAGTCTTCTATCTCCTTTGTAGCAAACTTGAGTTGAAGATTGAAAGAGGGCCTTCCGCCTAGATCAACGACCGCCCTAGCGAGAGAGTCCTCCATCGGAACATATGCATAGCCGAATCTTCTGATGCCCCTCTTTTCAGCTAGGGCTTTTGTTAGAGCTTCGCCTAGCGCCAATGCAACGTCTTCACAGAGATGATGCTTCAAGTCTCCAGCGGCTTCCACGTCGAGGTCAAATAGAGCATGCTTCGCGAGTGTTCCTAGAACATGGTTAAGAAACTTGGTTCGCGTATTTACCTTTGATTTCCCCACTCCGTCTATATTTAAGGCGATGGTCACGTCGACCTCGCTAGTCTTTCTCTGATATTTGACCTTTCTTTCAGATATCTCAAAAGTAGAACCAGCTGTTTTACACTTGGTCGAAGACCGATCTCCTCGAGGTAGACGCTTGATCATACTAGTCACCCAATACCTCCTCCAAGGCGTTCAGAAACCTGTCATTCACGTTGCGTGGGCCTACTGTTACCCTAGTGCAATTCTTCAGTAGTGGATTCGATCCGAAATCCTTCACAAAGACGCCGCGTCTTCCGAGAGCTTTTGTCACGGTCAACGATGAGAGTTGTTCGCGAGTGATCTTGAAGAGGATGAAGTTGGTTTGAGAAGGATACGGGGTTACTCCTTTGATTTTTGCCAGTTTCGAGAATAACCGGTCTCTCTCCTTTACTATGGCTTCTACATACCGATTGAAGTACTTCCAGTTATCGAGGACCAGTTTGACCAATCGCTCCGCTACGGTATTCACGCTGAAAGGAGGAGCTATCCTTCTCATAAGATTCACAATCGATCTATTCGATACAAAATACCCTAGACGGATCCCAGCCATGCCGAATGCTTTAGAGAAGGTCTTCAGAACTACAAGGTTATCGAAATCCCTAGTCAACTCTAAATTGCTGCCCTTACTGAACTCTCCGTAGGCTTCGTCTAAGATGACGATACCGTCGAATTTTCGTACAATCTTTTCGAGGTCTTGGCTGTCAAATAGATTTCCTGTTGGATTATTTGGAGAACAGATGAAAAGCAGAACCGCTCCTCTACTACACTCTCTCATAACCGCCTCGACATCTAAACTGAAATCACTTCTAAGATTTACTAGCCGTTCCCGACCCCCGTACATTCTGACAAGATTAACGTAGACTGGAAATGTTGGCTCAACGATTACGACTTTGGACCCCTTTCCAATGAACGCCCTAGCTATAGAGTCTAACACATCGTCTTCACCGTTTCCAACGAAGATACAGGACTTGTCGAAACCTAGAAAACTGGAGATGGCTTCTGCGGCTAATGCACCATACGGTGATGGGTAGAGCCTTGTATCAATGTCTTGACAGGCTTTCAATAACAGCTTGCGCATCAATCCATTCGGAACCAGAAGGTTCTCGTTAAGGTCGAGTTTAGCGATCCTGGGGAGATTTTCCAAGTCGATAAATGGAGCCTCATAAGGAACCGCCTTCCACACCTCACGTCGTGCAACTTTTTCTGCTTTCATCATTTCATCCTCTTGAAGCGATAGATTTTGCATGTCCTTCAAGTCCTTCCATGATTGCGAGAGTGGTGGCAGTCTCCTTCAAGTTAATGACTCCTTGCTTTGTACATTGAAGAAACTCGATAGTCTTTAAGAAATCTCCGACCGATAGCGCGGAATACATTCTCGCGTATCCTCCGGTCGGCAACACGTGATTTGTTCCCGCACAATAGTCGCCTAAGGCTGTTGGAGAGTGTTTGCCGAGAAACACGGCTCCAGCATTTCTAATTCTATTGAAGACTCTCAAAGAGTCTCTTGTCATTATCTCTAGGTGCTCAGGCGCTATGAGGTTCACATAGTTTATGGCCCTATCGAGAGATTTCACCAAGATTATTAGTCCTGTTCTTCCCAAAGCTGCCTTTACTATTCTTCTTCTAGGGAGCGCCTTCAACTCCTCATCGATCATTTCGAATACAGCCCTAGCGATTCTCTTAGATGTCGTCATCAGCATTCCAACTGCACTCGGATCATGCTCTGTCTGGGCAATGAGGTCGAGCGCTATCGATTTCGGATCAGCTGTCTCGTCAGCCAAGATAAGGACCTCACTTGGTCCCGCCGGGAAGTCTATCGCAACCTTTGTTCTGACTAGAATTTTTGCAGCCGTTACGAACAAGTTTCCAGGACCAACTATTTTGTCGACTCGCTGAATCGTCTGCGTACCATAAGCCATAGCGGCTATCGCTTGAGGCCCTCCAACTCTGAATAGATCTGTAGCGCCCGCCAGCTTGGCTGCCGCGACGGTCTTCGGATCGATATCGCCATCTCGAGTTGGTGGAGAACACACGAGTATCTTCTCCACACCTGCAATTCTTGCTGGAACAACGCACATCAAAACCGAAGAAGGATAGGAAGCTGTTCCTCCAGGCGCATATATGCCTACAGAGGGTAGAGGCCTAACCACTCTCCCAGCTCTCACTCCTGTAGCGATACGGACAGAAAATGATAACTTCAATTGCGCTCTGTGAAAACGCTCTATGTTCTTTATCGCCTTCTTCAGAGCGTTTATCTCATCCTCAGTGAGTTTGCTTAAGGCTTCGTTTATCTCACGCTCTTTGACCTTCATCTTATCTCTTCTCAGATTCACCCGGTCAAATCTCTTTGTATAACGTATGACTGCGTCATCACCATCCCTCGCCACGTCCCTTACTACCCTTCCGACATGAAGAAGGATGGAGTCGATGTCAAATACTCCTCGATTCACCAACTTCTCCAAGATTTTTCCCTCAAACTTTCGATCGGTTACGATTTTCATTTCTTATCGTCCGCCCTTTAGCCTGTCAACAAGTTCTTCAACCTCTTGCTCGTATGTTCTATAGGCAATCTTATTGCAAACAAATCGACAAGATGATTCAAGGATAACCGCGACTTGCCTCAGATTATTCTTCGACAAAGTTTCTCCTGTTGTTGTAACATCCACTATCATCTCAGCCAGACCTAGCTTAGGCGCGAGCTCAGTGGCGCCTCTAACTGTAAGGATTTCAACCTGCTTCCCGTTGCTCGCAAAGAATCTTCTGGTTGTATTCGGGTATTCTGTGGCAACGCGAGGAACGTCAACAATATCCTCAATGGTCCTTATCTGCGAGTTCTTCGGAACAGCCACAACCAATTTACACCGACCGAAACCGACGTCCAAGAGCTCAAGGACTTCAGCGTCTCGCTCAACTATGATATCATGTCCAGTGAAGCCTAGGTCCGCCGCTCCGTGCTGAACATAGAGAGGGATATCAAAGGCTCTCATGAAAGAAACTCGAAATCTAGAGCTGGAAGTCTCAGAGTCGTAGACCCTTTCCGGTTCAAGTATCTCGATCCCTGACCTCCTAAGAGCGTCTATGGTCGGCTGTTTCAGTCTTCCTTTATTCGGTACGGCGATTCTCATCTTGCTTTTCATCAATCCGGACTCCTGAAGATCTCTTGAAGAAAACCTTTGATTTGGAGGCGTTTCTTCACGCCAGACCTGACATTATGAATAAGTAACGGCTTCTTCCGATCGGATTCCGCGATGACAACATAGTTCATTTTCGCAAGTTTTCCGTATTCTAAAAGATTCTTCGCAGTTCGATCAGCAATATCTGTGATTGCGACTACTCCTGACTCCCGCAATAAGCTTGCAATCTCAACTGCTCGTTCATTTGAAGTTGAACTCACCAGGACGCGAAGGGCGTCGTCTGGAACTATTGATAATTCAGAGCCTTGAGACCGAAGAGCTTGCAAACACTTCTCTATCTCTATCGCAAATCCTACTGCCGGAATCCTAATCTCGCTCAATTTCCAGATGAGGTCATCATATCGGCCTCCCCCGCCTATCGCAAAACCAAATCCTGGAACAGAGGCTTCGAAGACTATTCCCGTGTAATATTCAATTCGTCCGGTAAGCGAGAAATCAAAAAAGACTTCGTCTTCGAGATGATGATCGGATAGGATGCCCTCTACGGATGAAAGGGATTTAGCGAATTTTTTCACTTTTCGGAAGACGGATCGACTTTCGAGAGCTGATGCGGCTTCTCCTAGTTTTCTAGTCTCACATAGTTCAAGAACGAGCTTCTTCAAGTCCCAAGGGAAATCATTTCGGGACATGAATTTCTCCAGTTCTGCACGGTCTCTTCGTCCGATTAGTGTTCGGAAGATAGGTTCCTTCTCGGGATCAAAACGCGCTGATTTTTGTATCTCCTTGAAGAGCCCGGTATGACCTAGGTCCAATCTTAGCTCAACTAACCCTAGCTCTCTCAGAGACGAAGCCAGTAGAGAGATTACCTCTCCATCTGCTCTATCGCTACCGCGTCCAACGAGCTCAACTCCAGCCTGTCGGAATTCTCTACCTCTCTCAACATAGGAACGGCTATACCGGAAGACACTCGATATATAGAACAGGCGAATAGGCTCCGGGGCTGAGAACATTCTCGTGGTTATCATCCTTGCGACAGGCGTAGTCATTTCCGGTCTTAGCGCTAACATTCTACCGTCAAAGTCTTGAAACTTGAACATGCTCTGAGCAAGCTCAGAACCTAGATCCGTCGATAGCGTTTCTAAGTATTCTATAGTCGGGGTGCGAACTTCTTCATAACCCCAAAGAGTGAAAGACTTTCTGAGTTTCTCCTCGATGTATCTTTGATTCCTCAATTCATCGGGCAAATAGTCTTTGGTTCCGTCTGGGATCTGAAGCTTTGTGAAGGCTAGGCCTCCGTTTCACCGGGGTCACCTGTGGGCAAAGCGTGGGTTGAAGCCCACAATATGCACATAGCTTATATAAAGCTTTCCCAAACTCCTAGATGAGGGGCATAGCGGTGAGGATGTCCGAGATCGTACGCATAGACGCTAGGGGAAGAACAGTGATGCCTTCATCGATACGTGACGCATTAGGTCTCAGGGAAGGCATGTACGTTATGCTTGTAGCGGATCTCGAAAGAAAGGATATTAGAATAGTTCCGTTCGCTGATCCTGAAGCGGAGCTTGTAGAATTGCAGATAACTCTAAGAGATGCTCCGGGAGCCCTAGCTCGAGTTGCGGCAGTTCTAGCCAACAACAAAGTGGACTTGCTATCGACGGAATCAAGGACTCTCAAGAGAGGAGAGTCGGCAGAATGGTACGCCATAGCAGACGTATCAAAATGTGAATGCAAACCGGACGAGCTAAAGAGCAGAATTAAGAGAGAAGGAGGAGCGATAGAAGCAAACCTGCAAAATTTCTAGTTTGCCATCGCTTTCAAACAATAATCTTCTCACATCGACAAATATGACAATCAAACCACCTGAAATTCTTGAGAGCTAGAATGCATTTCTGCGTGCAGAAAGTATCGAAAATATTCAAGACCATTAGAAACGGCTCAGATCCGGTTTCATCAGTCATTAATCACTTTCCTCAATACCAGCTCTCCTCATCGCCATGTAACGTTAGTTTGTGCGAGAATGCTTAAACTTATTGCCATCTATCCGAGTACACATGAAGTTATAAGGCCGCTCTCGTCAACTCAGGATGCCGCACCTTCACTTCTTATAAGCCTGTTTGATACAAGGTTGTACTTTAGGTGTATTGAGATGTCGATGCCATGGGGAACTGCGTTCAAAAGGGCATTCATATATGTACTGTGGCTGATCGTTTGGGGACTCATAGGTGGAATATTCATAGGTGTTGGAGTATTCTCAATGGCCGGAACCTTCGTCTCCTCAATGATAACGACTCCAGAGACAGCTGGCGCTATGTTACTGGGAGGATCTATCTTCGGCCTAGTTATGATTTTCATAGGCTATGTAATCATAGCGTTAGGAAGCGTGGCAACCTTCATCCGCTTGATCTACTCACTATCATTTGAAGCCAGCCTCCAAGCATCAGGCAGAGGAATTCCAGCAGCACCTCCGCCACCGATCACCCCTGCTCCGCCCCCAACACAACAACTCAAGTACTGCGCAAATTGCGGAAAAGGAATACCGATGTCAGCGAAATACTGCCCTTACTGTCAAGCCGTACAGCCCTGATGAAACGCCAAAAACCTTTTTTCAGTTCAAAGTTCATAGAAGGCATGACTGGAAATACCGGGTGACTTCAGCCCGATTAAACCGGTACATACGCTTGCATCGTACGTTAGTCGATGTTGAGAACCCCTGACAGTTGTGAATAGCTCAATCTTATATCTAATGGAAATTGAAGCAGTTGCGAAGGATGGACATTACGGCGGTGGAGCAACAGAGCATGCATATCATCGGAATTCGTACACCTCTCATAAAGCCCGGAGATGACATAACAGTAGCTATACTTAACGCTGCCAGAGATCAGAAAGTGGACATAGAAGACGGTGACATACTGGCAATCGCAAGCAAGGCCGTTGCCGTAGCACAGGGTCGCATAATGGACTTAAGCCAGATAAAGCCGTCAGCATCAGCGAAGGACCTCGGTGAAAGGTTTGATCTACAACCTGAGTATGTTGAGTTGATAATCAAAGAAGCGGACAAAGTCTACGGCGGCGTCTCAAAAGCGTTACTTACTCTGAGAAATGGCATTCTAACAGCCAACTCGGGAGTAGATCGAAAGAATGCCCCGCGAAACTCGGTCGTCTTATTGCCTAAAGACGTTCAAGAAACTGCTGAGCAAATCAGAACTGAGATACTAGATAAGACGGACAGGCGTGTAGGCGTTTTGATCGTGGACAGCCGTATCACTCCGCTCAGGATGGGAACCGTAGGAATAGCATTGGGGATCGCGGGGTTTGAACCTGTGAGAGATTGCAGGTCTAGCAAGGATATCTATGGCAAATCCGTCTTCATTACTAGACATTGCTTGGCGGACGATCTCTCAAGCGCTGCGCATATAGTTATGGGCGAAACGAGTGAACAAACTCCCGCCGTTCTGATCAAGGGTGCTTCTGTAAAAATGACGGAATCCTCCGATGCCGATGCGTTGAATATTCCTGTTGATGAATGTGTCTACATGAGCGTACTCGTTTCCAGCTCAAGAGAATAAGATTGAGTGCACCTAGATTTTCAGTTTTCCAGTGAGTATGTCTCTAACAACTCTAATATAGTCTTCCTGCGTCCCCATGTCCGACCAATACCCTTCATACTTAAAGCCGTAAACCCTATTTTCCCTCGCAAGCTTCGGGAAAACATCCTTCTCCAAGGAAACTCTGTGCTCTGGCTTCACATAGTCAAATATCTTGGTAGAGAATGCGTAGACACCAGCGTTTACCCATTTCGACTCGGAAATCAGTCTCCTCGGCTTCTCAATGAACTCTGTAAGCGCGTCATCGGGCTCAAGTCTGACTACGCCGAACCTTGAAGTATCATTCGTCTTGACCAATGCGACCGTCGCAACCGCTTTTCTACTCTTATGAAACTCAAGAAGTCTATCCAAATCGAGAGAATCAAAAAGGACATCACTGTTCATAGCGATAAAATCCGAGTTGAGCAACTCCTCAGCATTCTTCACGGCTCCACCTGTGCCAAGCGGATCTTTCTCGAAGCTGTATGCTATCTTGACCCCGAATTTCTGGCCGTCTGAAAAGTACCTTACAATCTGCTCCTGCAGATACCCAACAGCCAAAACGATTCTATCGAACTCATACTTCTTCAAGTAGTTTATCTGATATTCAAGTAGCGGTTGATTTCCGATCGGAAGCATCGGTTTAGGCGTAACGAAGGTTAGAGGCCTTAAACGGGTTCCCAGTCCTCCGCACAATATTAACGCGCTTCTCTCTGGCCTATATTGAGATAGGCCCAGTTTCAAGAAGAACTCGGCGGTCTGCGACCTATTCTTGAACTTCGATCCATCTAGAAATCGGTCCAGTTTCTTCATCAACTCATCGTCAAGAGTCATGCAGTACCTTTTCTTCATAGGCATCCGTATTACTTCGGGGATTTAAATATATTACTCGTCTTCAAGCGCTCGGAACGACGGGCAGGATACTCGATCCTTGTGGAACGACGAATATCTTGGAATCTTTTCCTACAGCACGTATAGCCGATTGAAGGGCAGCGTTCACATTTCTAGCTGTTCTCATTCTGAATACTCCGTTAGCATAATAGTCAGGCATCACTGACACCAAGTAGATCCTCGAGTATTCCAAAGCCTTATTCAGGAAATAGGCGACCTCCGCTCCAATCTTGAAGTTCCTTTTAATTTCTTTCTCCATTTCTTTTGATTCTCTGAATCTCGTCATCCATTCATAGAAGACTTCGCTCCCAAATCCTCCAGCACATTCAGCCACCAAGACTAATGCGCCATCCTTTTTGACTAAGTCAAGGGCCGTGTGAATAGCGCGATATGCTCCATGGAGATCTGTATCGTATGGCGCACCACCAGCACTTACGACCGCTACATCCGCCTTGTTATCTATCTGAACTCTACACATCTCATCAATCAGTTTGACACCTTGCGCGAAGACATCATCAAGATTCCCTGCAAAAGCGGCCATCAGCTCTCTCTTTGAATTCAGCACAGCATCGACCGCGTAATCAACTTTCGCAACCTCAGCTATTCTACGCATTTCCTCAAAGACAGGGTTTCCTTCGATAATCCCGATCTTCGAGTTGGGATCAGCTATTTTCGCATAACATTGTCGAACCGTCTCGATGCCAGCGGCTCCTCTAAGCAATGTCTCAGGCCCACCGGTATAGGCGGTTAAGCAGTTTACGCTGATCTCTCCTATCAGCAGCTTGACTTTTGACTCGGCGAAGATCCTATTCATGTGGACCGTGATTCCTGAACTGGTTTCTCCCAGCAGCACGGTGTCGCCAGCGAGATGATTGTGAAGAAAAGTCCTCACTTCCTCATGGCTCTCTTTCAGTAGTGAAGAGATCTGTTCACGATTAGCAGGTGCCCAGACAGCTGAACCTACAAGCACTGTTATGTTGCTGTCTTTCACCCCTGATATCCGCAATTCTTTGAGAACGGACTCTAAGACAGATACCGCAACCTTTGGTTCATTCAATCCTAAGACTATGGCTACGGTATCTTCCGAGCCCACTCTATCACCAAGTCTGTTTCCGCCTACTGGAGATTCCACTGCTCTCTCAATTTCAGCTCGCGGATCGATCGAACTAGGTTTTTCATTCAATTGAACTATCCCAAGGAGATCCTCGTCACGCACTCTAACAGATACCTCGGTTCTCCCGTAGGGGAGCCAGATCTCAACCACGGTTTCTCAACCTCGAATGCCCTAGCCGTCTTAATAGGGATTTGAGCACGCGGGACTGAATAGACCAAAAAACATTAAAGACTTTTGCTCAAACCGGTAATGTGAGGAAAGATTGCGGTGTCAACCCTATCATTAACCAGAGGAGAACTAGCTTTAACCCTAGTTAACAGCTACACCGGAGTGGAGATAAGATCATCACATGTCGGAGTCCTAGTCGATCCCGTTGACGTAGATACGGACAAGATCTCAAATATAGACGCTATTCTAATTACACATGACCATATTCACCATCTGGATGAGAGCATCGTATCCGACATTCAGTCAAACAGCGGCTGCAAAGTCATTGCTGATCCTGCATCTTTCAGCCGTTTAAGCGCAACCATTCCATCGAACAAACTCGAAGAGGCTCACATCAAAGACGAGTTTCAGTTGAAAGACGCGAGTATAGTAGCTGAGAAAAGCTCGCATCCAGCTGCTGAACCGCTGACGTATGTGATAACGAGCGAGGATGGTGTATCAGTGTTCCACTCAAGCGACAGCGCCCCCTTCAACGAAATGGCAGACATAGGCAGAAGGCATCAAATCGACATCTGTCTCTGCTCGATCGGACTCGATTCAGGATTGTCGCCGAAATCGGGGGCGATGATCGCCAGACTGATCAGACCGAAGGTTGCGGTTCCTTATCATGGTGAAAAGATGAAGGAGTTTGCGAGTGCGCTCTCAAAGATAGCGCCGCAGGTCAAGAGTCGCTTACTACGAAAAGGAGAGACCTTGAAGTATCCATAGGTGAGATTTCCCTTGCCGAGAAAACGAATTGAAAAAGTTGAAACCGAATTCTGTAAGGTCCTTGTAAAGACTGGCGCCATCAAATTTGGTGTTTTCACATTGACGAGCGGGAAGATTAGTCCTTATTACGTTGATTTAAGAATAGTGCCTAGTTTTCCTGAAGCTTTATCCAAAGTCGTAAGGATCTATGAAGGTCTAGCCGAGACCGCTGTGGGAGTTGAGAATTTTCACAGGATAGCGGGCATACCCACAGCCGGCGTACCCTTCGCCTCGATCTTATCTTTTAGACTTGGAAAGCCTTTTCTTTACGTACGCAAAGGGGCGAAAACTCACGGCCGCGAGCGAAGAGTAGAAGGACTTCTATCGCCGGGCGAAAAGGTCCTTATCATTGACGATTTGATAACAACTGGGAAGAGCACCGGCGAAGCGATCGAGGCGGTCAGATCGGAGGGCGGCTTGGTCGAAGATGCAGTTGTTTTAATCGATAGAGAGGAAGGTGGAAGTGGGAGGTTGAAAAAGATGGGCGTGAATTTGCATTCATTCATGAAGATCTCACAGATCGCAAAAGAGCTATATGCTCTGGGTGCGATTGATGAGAGCAAGTTCCAAGACATAGTTCGACAGTGCGTATGAACATGCGCTGACAAATTGAGTGCATCGCCATGAGATTTCTATGCATAGGTTTAGGTCACTGCGGAGGAAAGATTGCGAACGACTTCAAAAAAGCTGCTATTGAGCAGAAAGGGGTTATTATGGATGTATGCGCCGTCAATACTGATAGAGCGGACCTCGCTACGCACAAGTACATCCCTGAGGAATACAAGCTTCTGATAGGTACTGGTAAGGGCGCGGCTAGGAACTGGAAGGAAGGGTATCAAGCGGCCGTCGAAGCCAAGACGAATATCAGAGTGCTCTTTGAAAGGATGCTGAAACCGGATACAGATGTTGTGATTCTTGCATTGGGTGAGGGAGGCGGGACAGGTTCGGGGGTTGCGCCTGTCGCCGTCGAAATTGTCAGCGAGCTGGGCAGGGGAAGCATTGCTATTGCGACTCTTCCTTTTGAGACCGAGTCTGTGAAAGCAAAGGTCAATGCTGCGACCGGATTGGATTCGCTTTATAGGCAAGAAGGAATGAAGGCATTGATCTGCATAGAGAACGATAGGATAACCGCGCACTTTCCGGACAAGCTGTTGACGGACGCTTACGAGAAGGTGAACGAAACAGCCGTCCAGACTTTTCTCAACCTGATTAATCTAGCGCACATGCCCAGCCGCGCTGACAGGATAGATGAATCGGAGCTGACGGCGATCTTTGATTATTCGGGTTTCGCCACCTTAGCGAACTACAGAGCCGCAGCGAACTTGGTTGAAGATTTATCTGCCACGTTAAGACATAGTTGGAATAGCAGCCTCTTCGCTGAGATCGACCCCGGTACAGCGACAGGAGTGATCTTCGGGGTAGAAGGACCAGAGCATCTGTTTACAACAACCCAAGTCGACTCGATGAGAAGAACCTTTAGAGAAATCTTAGCTGGGAGAGATGCAATGCTTGGGATCTATCCTGTTGAAAGATGCCGCTGGGCGTCTTACGTGGGAATTCTAACGGGGATGGATGTGCCCAACAAAGTTAAGAAACTTCTTGAAACAGCCAAAGAAGAGTCTAAGCGGCATGAAGAGATCCTGCAAGCTAGAGTGAAGCTAAAGAGAGAGGGACTCGGGATCCCCCAAAAGACTCCTGCCGCGCCGATCGTTCAGCCTGCCAATGTCCCGGCCGACGAAGAATTCATGCGTGCGGTTCAATGGCTGGCAACACATCGATTTGATGTGGGACCCTATCTAGGAGAGATCTTGGAAGCCGTTCAAGGCCAACGTGGAAGGACGTTCAATTCAAGCGAACTGGTTCAATTCATTGAGACGCAAGTCGACTTGGAAGATCATGTGGCAATCGTAGCAGCGATATTGGAGTTGCAGAACAGGGGCTACATTATCGAAATCAAGAAGAATGTGTACAGAATCGCTTGAACCGTGGTGGTTCAAGCCTTCTCCATGAAGTCTTCTGGCTTATGAGGCTCCAGAGGCAAGCCTTTACGCTTCCGAATATCTTGGATGACCTGCATAACCATTGATGCTGGAACCGGCGCCCAATGTGCAAACTCAAGTCCCCAGAAGGCTCGCCCAGCTGTCGCGCTTCTCAAAACTTCTGAGAGATCGAAGGTCTCAGCTGTAGGAAACTCGCCGGTCACGTAGACAAGATGACCTTTCTGTTCAACCGAGACTACCCTGCCCCTCTTTTGAGTGATGACACTTGCCACTGCACCTAGAAGATCAGGCGAGATTTTAGCTGTGATGCGTTGAATGGGCTCAAGTAGGCAAGGATCTGCCGACAGGAAGGCTGCGAAGAACGCTCTTCTAGTCATCGGCATGATTTGGGCGGGACCCCGGTGAACCGGGTCCTCATGCAGTTGGATGTCCGTTATCTTAACTTTCAATCCCCTAATCTGCTCGTAAGCCAGAGGCCCCTCCTTGATAGACCATCTGTAGCCTGACACTATCATTTCCTTTGCTTCTTGAAGATATTGAGCGCCCTTTGTGACCTCAGTTAGTAGATTGCAGCTTTCATCAACGCTCCAAACGCCTCTAGCCTCATCCGTCTCCCATCCATGATCTCGGAGGGTCCTTGCTAAGGCATGGCGATCCATGTATTCTCCTATCTTTCCTGTCTTGATCATATCGATTATCTCTGGCTCAAGCGGCTCCACCCTTATGTAGATGCGGTTATGTTTGTTAGGAGATTTCCCTTCAAATGGTCCGGCAGAACCTTTGACGCTCTCTCTATAGATAACTATCGGTTTTGAGGTTACAATCTCCAAGCCTGTTTTCTGGATCAATGTTGTCGCTATTTCAAGGTGCAGCGTGCCCATACCTGATATGAGGTATTCCCCTGTCTCTTCATTTATCGTTGTGACAAGATTCGGATCTTCGATCGAGAGTTTTCTTAATACATCTACGAGTTTAGGCAGGTCTCTGCTGAACTTCGGCTCAACCGCCATGGTAACGACCGGTTCAGTTACATATTTCACTGCTTCAAAAGGCGCCACGTCTTTTACTGAGGCCAGCGTCTCTCCGGCTCTCGCAGCCTCCAATCCCAATAATGCAGGTATGTTCCCAGCGGTCAGAGAGCCGACGACCTCTCTGTAAGGACCCATATATATACAGACCTGTTGGATCCTCGAGTCGGTCCTAGCGCCTACTAGGTGAACGAAATCGCCTTCACGTAACGTTCCAGAGAAAAGTCTTCCTGTGGCTACTACGCCTGCTTGCGGGTCTACCACGATATTCGTTATGCACATAACAGTTGGCCCATCGTCGAGACAGTCTATCATGGCCTGACCAACTTCGCTCTCGACATCTCCCCGCCAGATCTTAGGTATACGATACTTCTGCGCGACGTGGGGCGGAGCCATGGCTTCCACAGCCATGTTCAGGATAGCTTCATGCAGAGGGCTTTTCTCTCTCAGCTCATCAACTTTCCCTTGAACGTACGCATCAACAACATCCGTAAACTTGACACCCTTCTTCTGCGCTATCTCAGATGTGAAACCCCATCTATCCTTCGCCGACCCCATCGCCACAGTATTCGTCGCAAAGCTCACTTTCCATTTCTCTCTGAACTCAGGCTCCGAGTAGAGATCGATCAGATCATTGAAATCCTTGATTATTCTAGCTATCCTCTCTTGAATCTGCTCTGGAGTAAGCTTCAACTCCTTGATCAATCTGTCAATCTTATTGATATAGAGAACAGGTCTCACCCTCTCTTCCAAGGCTTGCCTAGTAACCGTTTCAGTTTGAACCATGACTTCCTCAACCGCGTCTACAACAACGACAGCGCCATCAATAGCCCTAAGAGAACGCGTAACCTTCCCTGAGAAGTCGACGTGCCCAGGAGTATCGATGAGATTGATAACGTAAGGCATGCCGTCTCTTTCGTGATATAGGCTTACGTTCGCAGCCTTTATCGTCATCTGCCTCTTCTGCTCTTCCTCCATGTAGTCTAGGGCCAGTGCCGTCCCGGCAACGGATGGGGAAAGCATCCCAGCAGCTGCAAGAAGAGAATCGCTCATTGTCGTCTTCCCATGATCGACATGGGCTATAATACCGATATTCCTGATCTGTTCTTTGTTCTGGATTATCTTCATTATATCCGCTGTGGTCTTGAAGCGTGGCACTGTTATTCCCTCGCCTTGAAATTTCGATGAGTCAAGTCGTAGAGGACATAACGACTTTTAAAGTTTACCAGAGAGGATTCCGTTGCACATTAGTGACTTGAACAACTCGGGTTCTTCAGTATTGAAATCAGTGACTTGGCGCTTCTCCGTACTTTCTGTCAAGTCTTCGGTAGGCTAATCCTTATCTTAATAGATGTTGCGTTTCCATTTGTGAGGGTTCTTACTCTACACATGATCGCACGCTCAAGCTACAGTTCGTGCGCGTGTTTGAGTAACAACCTTAGGACTTTAATCTTGACGCCTAGATCATAGCCATGATGTTAATGTCGATCGAGCGGATGCTACCTCCGTAAGAGATTCGCGGTCCTCGGATATTTATCAAGGCTCTTGTACGGCAGGTACATGCTGTCCTTATATTCCTTAACGAACATGGGGTGAGTAGCCAACTCTACAAACATCGCTTCAGCTGATATCGCTTCGGCTTTGTCTCTCTCATCTGTGTTCAAAAGGGCTAATTTTGCTCCGCTACCAGCGGCGTTTCCTATCGGTATGATCCTCTCCAAATCTAGATCAGGCAGCATTCCAATGGTCCTAGCGCTTTCTGGGTTTATATATGAACCAAAGGCACCTGCCAGCAGGATTTTGTCGATTTCATCCTCTCTTAATTTCAAATGACTGAGCAGTACAGTTATGGCCGCGTGTATAGCCGCCTTTGCTTTAGTTATCTCGCTTATATCTTTCTGCGTCACTACGATCTCTTTACGGGCACTAGACTCCTTTTCGGTGGCTATCACTATTTCATATCCTTCCTCTCCCTTCCGCACGCGATTTGACTTGACAAACTTAAATTTTGTTCTACTATTCAATATACCCACCTTCATCATCTCGGATATCGCGTCAACATAGCCGGACCCGCAGATACCGTTCGGCGGTCTATCCCCCACAGTTCGATACATAATCTCGAACCTATCAGGATCGATGAATATTCTCTCGATAGCGCCATTTGTGGCTACCGTGCCCCATTTGGTAGCCCATCCCTCAAATGCCGGGCCAGAAGGCACACTGGTAACCGTCAAACCCAT
>CAZHMI010000033.1:0-18575 GCA_964533795.1 uncultured Candidatus Bathyarchaeia archaeon | reverse complement strand
CAAAATCTTCAGCTTCTAAGGGGATGAATATGCCGAACCTACTCGCCACCTTAATGAAACACGTCACTGCCCTTCACTCAAGCATTCAAATTGAAAGCCACTGCCATTTAGCCTTTAACGAAGGCTTGTCAGATTGTTCTTCTGGCCGCAGGCAAAGGAGTGACGCAGTGACCTGCAATGTCCAAGAACCATTTAAAATCTCGATGCGGGCAGATAATAGTCCATCAATGTTCTACTATATCACAGTCACCAATGAATGCGACATGAAGTGCACGTACTGTTACGGTAAAGCATGCCAAGATTTCGGGAGCAACTTCAAAGGCCTTAAAATCGACTATGATATTCCAACATCAATAAGATACGATATAGAGGACCTCAAAGCCTTCATAGAGAAGGACCCGCATCCGACGATCATCTTCTATGGCGGAGAACCGCTTCTGAGGATCGACAAGATTGAGGAGATCATGGATAGAATTCAATTGGAGAACTACATAATTCAGACTAATGGGCTTCATTTAGAAGATATAGAGCCTAAATATCTGAACAGGTTTCACACAATACTGGTTTCAATAGATGGAGATGAAAGGCAGACAGACGAAAACCGTGACGAGGAACATACAGGAGAATTATTCAGAACCTTAAGAAATTAAGAGGGAAAGGTTTTGAAGGCGAAATCATCGCCCGAATGACAGTTCCGGTTAACACAGACATCGAGAAGCAAGCAAAACATCTTCTATACAATGATGAACACCAATTCACCTCCATCCACTGGCAACTGGACGCTCAGTTCTGGGAGAAAGACTATAACGAAAGTCTATTTGAAAATTGGGTCAGCCAAAGCTATAACCCGCAGATAAGAAATCTCATAGACTTCTGGGTAAAGCATATGAGAGACCGTGGAAAGGTCTTGAAGATCTACCCGTTCTTGGGAGTGGTAGAGTCCCTACTAAAGGCTGCGCCGAGCAAACTTAGATGCGGCGCTGGATGGATAGAGTTCAACATTCAAACTGATGGATTTATCACTCCATGCCCAGTTATGGCGGGAATCAAAGACTTCTACCTCGGAAACATATACGACACAAATCCGTTGGCTCTTATGGACACGGTCTCAGTCGCTGAACCCTGCCCTCAGTGTGAAATATTCTACCTCTGCGGAGGCCGCTGCCTATACGCGAATGCTACAAAGTTGTGGGGAGAAGATGGATTTCGATTGGTATGTAATACTGTAAGAAATCTAATTTATTCATTGAAAAGATCGTTAACAGAAGTTCGAAGTTATATTAGAAACGGCATCATTTCCATCGAGAATTTCCACTATACAAAATATAATAGTTGCGAGATAATTCCTTAAACGTGATTATCGCGGTTGAAGTACTCATTTCCCCGCGTGCCGGCGCGTGCGCGTCGCTCTCTTGGTTCCAGGTTCTGTCACTTCGAAGAACTCCTTCCCAACAAAGAAACCTTTGAGATCACAACTTTCACACCAAGCGCCTAGCTTGGTGTCCGAATCATCTTCATAGTACACATTCATTGCCTCCTCTCCGCATCTTAGACAGACATTATGCATTGTCTTCTCCATCTTCTCGGCCCTCCTCAGTGGTGCATTAAGTAACGCCCAAAAAGTGGGTCGCACGCGCCAAGCTTTCTTCCATAACGGCGTTATATAAGTATTACTCTTTTCACGTAAATGGTATTACTAGAATGGAAATATCTCGGTAGTACAATACCTTATACACAAGCATGATCTCTATCTTTGCCTCACTGGAGAACAGGCGCAAACTACTCTTCCGAATGCAGAAAGTAGGACTGCAAGCCAGAATGCATAGCTATGAGTACTTCATAAGAAAGAGAAGGTTCGTCTGCATGTTAGTTTTGAGCCCAACACAGCGCTTGGCGACAATCTACGAGGTCAGATGGAACAGAAGAGAGGCTGAAGAGGCTGTCGAAGAGGTTTCAGAGTTACTCAAGGAGATGGATCCAGAGATTAGGATCGAATATGTATCATGAGTATGTGGTTTTTGAAAAGCCTATACATCTGACTGATTATGGATCTTACTCCCCAATTATCTGAAGGACGAGATCTCTAGACCTAGGGCGAATATCCAGCTCCACGAAGACGAGCTGCTGCCAGGTTCCGAGCGTCAACCTAGCATCTTTGAACGGGATAGTAATGCTGGGGCCAATTATTGAAGCTCTTACATGAGAATGACCGTTGCTTCCGTGTCTGTAGTCAAAATGCTTAGGCACAATCTTATCCAGTATTGCCGGAAAGTCCGTCAGCAATCCAGATTCGTATTCGATTGTTGTTAACGCACCGGTTGATCCTGGTACAAAGACCGTAACCGTCCCGTCTTTAACCTTGGTTTCACCGATGGCTGATTCCACCGACTCGGTAATGTCTATGAGATCTGTCTCGCCTTTACTATGCACACTCAGATATCTCGTTATGACATGCATACACGACACCTGAATACCTTGATAGAACGTTACTTCAAGATTAGGGTTGCTTAATTATTCGCATAGGGCTATGTCTGGAACCTACGCTCCATCCTGTTTGATCATACCGCGAGAAATGCTGAATCGGAGTCTCCTCGGTCCCTGCAAGGATGGAGATTCTAGATCGACCAAGATCTATTACGAGAACGTTCCAAGCAGAATGTGAACTTGAAGAGAGATGGCGCGCAAAAGGTGGTCTCAATACTTCTCAAGTTCACCGTGAATATGTCCAGCTTTCAACAAAGCCAGATGGTGAACATGCTTTGGGACTTTGAGCTTCCCAGTATTGTGGATCTTCTCAATGTGATGGAAAGTCTCTTTATCAAAGTCATTATCTAGAGTTAACTCGCCATTATTGACCAGATGAAACTTGCCAATTTCACCATATATCCCTAACACATCAGCCTTGGAGAGCATAACAGAGCCACCGACGATTATTCTTTGGAGGTCAGAACTCTCCTGCTTCTCGTCGGCGACTTCTCTCAGATAGAGTCTCATAGCTTCATTCACAAGTTCGGCAACATTCTTCCCTTGCTCCTTAGCCTTTCCTACGACGCGATTGTACAAATCCCTGTCCAGTCCCCGGATGAGTACAGTGTTCTTAACCATGTTAGCCAGCTCTACTTGTAGGTCTTGTATAGCTTGATATACATGATATCAAGTATATCAAAGTTTCTAGTATAGCTTGCTAAACTTTTTAAATTTCGAAATAGATTCATTACCTGAAGAAGCAGCTCGGTGAACATTTTGGCGACTATGAAGAGAGCAAGTGCATCAAAGCAGAAGCTCCAAAAGCCAAACCAACTCAGAAAATGCGCATGGTGCAACCAGTTTCTACCGAGCGAGAAGTACCATCTACTCATCTGCCCTGATTGTAGAAAAGCCACTGTCAGTGCTTTCAGAAGAAACAGGCTTTAGGGCTTGAGTTCTCAATTGCTCTGCTTCAATTGTGAGCCTTAACGAGTAGGAATGATGGTTAAGCGCCTTGTGGCTACGTATACGATTCCCGTATCCACGAGTCGAAAAGAAAGGTTTTGGATTTTTCTGAAGAACTGAACTTACACGGCTATAGCTGTATGCGTCCTCTGAACCCCTTTTATGGCTTGTATCTCTTTCAGCACTAGGGCTGAGAGTTTCTCGAGATCTGAAACCTCAACAAAGGCTATGACATCATACACGCCGGTGACGGGGTGAGCCATCTTCACACCTTCAACCTTTGAAAGAGCAGCAGCCACAGAACTTGACATGCCTAGCTCTGCCTGTATCAGTATGTATCCAACAACAGTCAATTCCGAGTGATCTCCTGTATCTTCGTTTCGAATTCTAAGAAGATAAGATTTGCTAACTTCATGCGGCCTCTATGGAAAGCTATTATAGCGATCTGGATTAACAACTAGCGAAAGACATGAGGAGCGGTTGAATGAGAAAGATCTCGGGATGTCTCGTTATCCTCATACTGGTCGTTCAAATCATATCGATTCTCAACTTCGACACGAAAGCCGCTCAGTCCGTCGATGATCCTAATTCAAGTTCCATGGAATCAAAAATAGACCCGCGGCTCCGCGATCTAATCTCGAAGTCGCAAAAATCGCTCTCAAGTCAACAGGAAAGAGTCAGGATAATTGCGGTTTCCTCAGGTCTAATCGACCGAGATCAGCTTGGAAGATCGGCTAGCGCTCTAAGCATCTATCCCTTCGGCGAAGGCAGACTTGTTACTGCGGTCGTCAAAGCGGAAGATCTGCCTAAGCTCGCCAGTTCGCCTTTTATTCTCAGAATTCTCCCGGACATGAAGCTTGACTATTCACTTCCTACAGATGATGTGGCTCAAGGAGCTGAAATTAAACTTGATATGTTTAAGGTTCGCGAAATCACGGGCGCAGAAAGAACGAATGTGGCTCTTGGAATAGAAGGAAAGGGCGTTAGAGTCGCAATAGTTGATACAGGAGTTGACTTCTCTACACCTGATCTAGCATCAGCTCTGGCGAGAAACGAAACGGGATATCCGCTCTTCTTTGACCCTGACGAGCAGGGCTTGATTCTAACGAACACGACCGTCAGGGCCATGAACGGATACCTGCAGACGAAGAATGTTACTGTAAAAGTATGGACAGGTATGGCTGGGCCTATTTACGATATTGCCCTTCCGGAAATCGTAAACTATACTTTCCAAGACGATCTGTACGTTGGCGACATTGTATCCAAGAGCGGGTTCTACCACGTGGGAATGGCCTTAGAGGCAATTGAAGACTGGAATCTAGAGAAGCCTATTCTCATCTGGGCACCAGTTATCTACGTCGATTCAAGAAAGCCTAGCGTCTATGAAGATGTCTACTTCGACATCTCGACAGCCTACTACAACTTCCTTTCAGATTACCGAGAAGATTACGTTGAGAAGAACATCACTCTTCCAGAGGCTTCTGAAAGCTGGTTGGATTGGAGTTTTGCCGATGAATCGCCATCTAGATTGGGCTCAGAGACGGTAGCGAGAGATTTCACAGGAGACGGCCTCCCAGATTTCTCCTTAGGCTTGATCGGTGGCTACTTTCACGACTTCTGGAACGTGATCCAGCGTTCGCCTCTTGAAGGTTATGTCGGAGTGGGCCACGTTTACGAGGGATTGGACCTCAAAGGAAACTTCCTATCTTTGATGTATGACTTCATGGGGCATGGTACTTGTACAGCAGCGAACGTTGCGTCAAGAGGAAGTAGGAAGTATGATATCTACGGTAATGGGACGCTACGAGAACTGAAGGGTATCGCTCCAGAAGCCGAGATAATAAGCGTGAAAGCTCTATGGCTAGGAGATATTCCTTCGGGTTGGTACTGGTCTTCAGGTTTCGATTATAACAGTACGACGCTGGAGTGGGAGTATACAGGCAAGCATAAGGCTGATGTGAATAGCAACAGTTGGGGCTTCGTAGAGTGGCCTGTCCTCGGGTATGGATTCGGATACGATATAATCAGTCTATTAGAAGATTTGTTAGTAGTTTCTACTGGAACTACTTTCGTCCATGCGATAGGAAATGCGGGACCAGGATATGCGACAGGTGGGTCCCCCAGTTCTTCTTTGAGCATCAGTGTGGGGGCATCGACGAGCCAGCATTGGAGACCGACGGAGTCTGAGGAGAAGGTGGGTCGGCAAGATGACGTAATCTCTTGGAGTGTAAGAGGACCGAATGCGCTTGGCTCACCCAAACCCGATGTTGTCAATATTGGAGCTTTCGCATTTGACTCGACAATGGTATTCTATGGTTATGGAAACGGTTCTAGAGCCTACAGGATATTCGGAGGAACCAGTGAATCGACCCCTTTGACAGCCGGATCCGCTGCCTTAGTAATCGAATCGTTGAAGAGGAAGGGCTTTATCAACGTGCCTCCCGATTTAGTGAAAACAATTTTGATGAGCACCGCGATCGACATTGGTCACGATGTGTTTTCACAAGGTAGCGGTAGGGTCGATTGCTTTTCGGCTGTATCATTCGTCTTGAGCGGTACGGAGGCCGCTTCAAGAGTATTCATCATGTACTCAACCGCTTCGTCAATTAACTCACAAAGGTTACTTGAAGGAGCATTATACGATATGGTCAGCCCGTACCCAGTGGCTCCTCTGGTCGGGGAACCTTCTTGGTTTGCTGGAAGACTTCATTTCAATGAAACCGCTGAAGCCAAATTTGTCGTGCAGAATCCCACAAACACTTCAATCGATATTGAAGTTGAACCGTATACTTTCGAGTTGATAGATAACAAGACGTACAGAGGATATGCTGACAGCGAAGATACTTGGGTACGCTTAACAGATTTCGCTTCCATACCCTCTGAAACAGATCTAATATCGATAGCCCTGACTTACCCGTTCAAGTATTTCGATGAGAATCGAGACTACAAGTTTGACAATGTCAGAATCCTCTACGTTTACGATTGGGAAGATGAAAACAACGATGGAAAACCTGATCTTTCTGAGTGCGCGCTCGTCAACTACGGGTATACTCGTGGAACGACACAGACTGTGAGAGTATCGAATCCCCAAGCCAAGTTTCTTGGAACACCTCAACTTAGAATCAACCAGAGGTTTGGAAACGAGTCTCTCCCATTTCAGATACATGTGGATTTCTATAGGAAGGTGAGTTGGAAATGGGTAGAGATGATGACCGATCAAAAATTTACGG
The DNA here is from genome assembly GCA_964533795.1 of uncultured Candidatus Bathyarchaeia archaeon. GTDB lineage: Archaea > Thermoproteota > Bathyarchaeia > 40CM-2-53-6 > CAYOZM01 > CAYOZM01. The sequence continues at coordinate 11,913 of CAZHMI010000033.1, read as the reverse complement.
TTCCTAGCAACTCAACCAATGTATTTGCCTTGAGACTGACTATGGCTTCGTCGGAGCCGGGTGTATATGAAGGGGCGATAGGCCTTATCGGAAGTAACGGGCAATCGGCTACTATACCGGTTTCAGCTGTAGCAATCAGTACGCTTACTAAAGACAATCATAGCACCACTTTCGGAGGACGCCTAAAGAGAGAGCCCTATGATAATTACGGCCTGATCGGCGGTTTCAACTGGGAAGGCAGATACGAAGACGGAGATTCCAGAGTTTATACCGTTGAGATCGAGGATCCCCATACCTATCTGCTAAAGATAGAGGTCGAGTGGATAGATGAGGATACATGCGTCGATATATTCGTTCTAGCTCCAGATGGAACGCTGATCGCAACAACAGACGCTGACTACTATAAAGGAGACGGAGTCTTCGAATGGCATGCGACAAGTGGACGGACGAAGCAGGTTCTATATGCCAGTGTTGCAGGGCATTGGACCGGACAATATACGGTGATTGTCCATAACATTCTCTTTGGTGGTTCAACCTTCCCTGAGCCTATTAAACTCTCCATATCGACAAGGTCGAGTGAGCCTGCAAACCTACCGCCTTTCGTGAGGATCGATAGCCCCCAGAACGGAAGCATATTAAAAGACGTCGTCGCGTTCGAATGCCTTGTCGCAACATATCCAGAGCTGCCGCTCACTTCGATTTCACTTACAGTAGACGAACAAAGCCAGATAGACCTTGCCAATCTTACAGAATATCAATGGACGAAAAACGCTTTGATCTATAATGTGAAAGCCACTATCGATACGAGAAAGCTCTCGAACGGACGCCATACTCTGGTCCTAGTAATCGCGGATACGACGAATCAGAAAACTAGCACAAAGCTATTTGTGACTGTCGATAATGAAACGCTGGTTGACAAGATAGGCAGAACGATCGTTGAACACTATGATTTTCTTATTGGACTTATAGCTGGATGTCTCATAATCTTCGTTGTTCTCCGTCGGAGAAAGCGTCTTCGTCCTACAGATATATCTCCTCGTAGAGTAGAATACGTCCTCAAGCCTAGACTATGCCGCTACTGCGGAGTGCAAGTGGATCCCAATGCTGTATTCTGTACAAACTGCGGCAAACAGTTGACATGAAATCAATGACTGCCAAGTGAAAAGTGAACAAGTATCCGCATTGAAGAGACCTGCAGATTTCTCAGAACACGTGGCGAATGGGAGCTTTCTAAGAGTTGTTACTTCGAGACTATAAGCTTCTCAAGCTGGTTCTTGGTGTATAGTGACTTTCGCATTCTCGAACTTCTCCCTAAGCTCTTGTTCAATCGACGTTACTACGCTATGTGCTACGTCAAGAGGGATGCCCCTCTTAAATGAGCAATTCACGTCGATGTGGAACGAATCCCCCGCCCTATAGAGCATTATTTTCTCAACCCGGATAATCTCCTTATGACTACCAACAATCTTGGCGACCGTTTCCGAGATAGCGCGATCCTCGAATCTGCGTCCGACTATAGACTCATTTTCGATCGGTTCCATGTGAACAGTTACGTCAGCAAGTTCAACGAATTCCGCACGTAACCTTTTCTCAGCCCTCTCGGTGATCAGGTGCGCTTCTTCTAGGGACATCTTAGGGTCAACTCCTAAGTGAAGGCTGAGACACATCCCTTTCTGGGTTTTCATAGACTCGATGTTATGTACTTCTCGCACCCCCTCCACCTCCAACGCGATTCTCCTGACTCTTAGTTCAAAAGGAGTTTCCCTAGAGAGAGGTTCGATGTGGACCGTAACCTCAGTCCCGCTTACGACCCGATCGATGTTCGATTCAACTCTTGAGGCTATCGAGTGAGCCTCTTCGAACTCGACGTATTCCGGAATGTTGACGACGACGTCGACGTAAGTCTTCTTACCAGCTTTCCTGACTCTGAGAGATTTGAAGCTAGTTACACCCTTAGTCCTTTCGATCTCTCTTTCTACCTTCCTGAGAACCGTCCTTTGAACAGCATCGCTCAGCTCAAACGCAGTCTCGTATATGAGCTTGCCACTAATATAGCAGAGAAAACCGCTCAATATTAGAGATGCCAAAGCATCCCCCAGATAATACCCATAACTTGCTGCGGCGATGCCGATCAACGCCACGACAGTTGAAGAAAAATCTGAGACGGCATGAAAGAACCCAGCCTTGCCTGTCGCGCCGCCACTCATATTCTTCAAAACCCCTATCCTAAAAACGTCCACGCACAATGTGTAAACAATCGCTCCAAATCCCAATGTTCCAGGGTAGATTGGGATCCCCTCGCCCAAGATTCTAACTAGAGATTCGCCTGCAAGCACAATCGCCAAGACTAGAAGTATGAATCCTCCCATCAGTCCGCCTATGGACTCAACCTTCTCGTGGCCGTAAGTATGGCTCTCATCAGGCGGCTTCAGCGACCATCTCGTCATTAATAGTAGAAGAAAAGTCGCAACCGCATCGAAGGAGGCGTGGGCAGCGTCTCCTAGGAGAGCCAGACTGTTCACTAGGAAACCCACTGAACCCTCAATAAGAATGACAGAGGAGATCGCTATTAGGGATAACCAGAGCGGTTTAGTTCCATCTGCCATACTCATTTCGACCAGTCCGGATAGTTGATTCAATAAAGGCAACAATGGCCCACTTGACAGAAAACCATCCGTCTTACAAAGTGCCGATTATGGATTTCAGAGAGAAAATGAGTCAGATTGCCTACGGTTACTTCGCTTTTGCGTAATCTCACCCTTAGTAAATCCGCCTCGAATAGAACACGTCCCAAACACGAGAGATTTAAAGGTAACTGGTTCAATACTGGCTCCGGATCTGGTGAAAACCTCAATTGGAAAGGCGGCAGGGCATTAGCCAATGAATGGATACTCGCAGGGAAAAGACAAAGACCTAATGGAGTTGCTTCTAAAACACAAACTTGTCTATGACATAGTAATTACTGAGGTTACTCCCTGCCTTTCGGATTCTGACAGGATGAAGTTTCTCGCTCAGGCCGATAAGCCGTTAAAGGAAGCTCTAGAAATTCTGTATCTGTACATACCGGGATCAAACTACTCCGAGGCGTTGGGCTCACTCACCTATAAGCGGCAGAGACGAACGGTAACATTATTCTCAAACGGCAAGATCAGTATGACATATGTGAAAGACAGGGATGAGGCTAGGAAGCTCTTAGACGAACTTAAAGACTTGGTAAATCGCGCGTTCGTCTACTTCATGTCTCACGGGAAACCTGGAAGCGATTTACTCGAACTGAGAAAGAAGGTAGACCTCGGCGAGGTCTACAAAAATCTGCCTAAGACCAACTGCAAGGAATGCGATGAGGCTAGTTGCTATGTCTTTCCGATTAAGTTAATGTCTGGAGATAAGGATTTGGATGACTGCACTCAGATACGTCTTCCTCAGTACGCAGACATGCTTGCAACTCTATTGAGAATGGTTCGGCCGATAAGATTGTAGAAGCCATCTGCAACGGGCGTGACACCACAGGATTACGATATCTCATAACAGTGAAACGCTGAACTTCCTTGAATGAATATTAAGCTGTGGTGAAATGGGTCACCATCTCTTCTCCATGCCGAATATCCGTGCGGTAACCGCGATGCTGAATGATCCATGGATCACATTCAAAGGAACTGCAAAGTTTCGCTAAACAACATGACGTGATAAGCATTTTATCTCTTCACATAATGAATTGGATTCGGAGATATGCTTGGGATGGGATTTGTCAAAGTAGTTTCCACAAAAGAGTTAGGACTTGGCAAAATGGTAGGTGCTGAAGCTGGCGGTAAAGAAATTCTGATAGTCAATCTGGAAGGCAAATACCATGCTATGGGAAATATTTGTACACATACGGGTTGCAAGCTCTCAGAAGGAATGCTCAAAGGGGAAGGCGTTCAATGCCCCTGTCGCTCCTCAGTTTTCAACGTTAAAACCGGCAAGGTCGTAGAGTCGCCTGCTGAGGATCCGGAGCCTACCTTCCAAGTGAAGGTGGAAGAAGGTTGAATCTTAGTTAACGTTTAAACAAGTGACAGCGCAAGTAAGAGGATGTACTGGCAAGCTCTAAGATAACGCCAGAGCTAGCGGTCGTAACGCCCCATCCAATTCTCGATGACCGAAAGCGCGTCTGCAAGATTCTCGACGACGGCGTCGGGATCTGGACCTTCTTCTATCTCGTCCTTTGCCCGTTTGACGAGAATCGTTTTCATGCCGAACTCCTTGGCCCCTCCGACGTCACCTTTGACTGTATCGCCAACCATTACGACTTCGCTCGGGTTTACTCTAAGAGGTTCTAAGGCTTTCTTGAAGATATCGGGCTTGGGTTTTCTAAGTCTTAGTTGCGCTGACGTAACTACAGTGTCGAAGAACCTAGCGATATTCAGTCTGTCAATAATGACAATGATTACCGTGTGGCTGCTCGCATTTGAAACGAGACCAAGTTTCAGATTCATATCCTTCAAAGTTGACAGAAGCATTATCGCATCGGGATACAGCTTCCAAGATTCGATCTCGGGCTTGAGGAAGTCGGCTAGTGCATCTTGAATGAACTGCGAATTATCAACAGTCTGTACTCCCAATCTAGCTAGATAGTCTTTGAAAGGTTCTTCCAAAGGAACTTCAGTATCTGTTTGCTCACAATGGGAATATATTGGCTTGAATACTTCATCGAATACGCGTTTCATCATTGAGAGCTCTATCTTGTGACCGTGACCTTGAAGGGATTTACTTAGGCTTCTCAGCCTAGCCTCGCGAACTCTCTGAGGATCGTCTTGGTAGACTAGCGTTCCACCCAAGTCGAACAGCGCGGCTGAAAGCATCGGAACACACCAGAAGATCAAAGCATTCTGGAAACCTTGTGATAACTCTTTTGGGCGATTCTCATATGGGAGTTGGATAGGCTGCAGTTCAGATGCGGACGCCATTTTTCTTGAAGATCGCCTTACCGATTGCCGTGAGCTGTTTCTCTACATCAGGAGCAAGCGGTTCAGGCAGATGTTCTTGAAGAATTTTCTGTACCGCTTCTCTAGCTCTTTGGAAAGAGTTCTTCGATCCCCGCTCTTTCCAAGCTTTTCTATCCATTCTGTCGATAACAGCCGAAGGCATATACTGTTCCTTCGTAAACCAGTCTAGAGTATGTCTCGTCGTTAAGTAGTGACCTCCTGACCCTATCTCTTCGATAAGATCAACCGCTAGGCTTTCATCGCTTTCATCTATCCCCCTAGCGATCCTCAATGCCATTCCGCAGAGTTCGTTGTCTATCAGAAGTTTCTCTAAACTTTGACAACTCTCGAAGTCCAGCATACCCGCACTCGAGATGATATTGATTCCGGTGAGAGCGCCCATAACTAAGCCTATTCCTGACTCAAAGCCGGCTTGAGCGTCAACAAGTTTGGAGTCACTTAGACCTATGTATGCGTGGGTCGGCAACCCATAATGCTTCCCCATCTCTCCATATGCGCAGTCAATCATAATCGTCTCAATGGCTCCCATAGGGGTCGTTCCATATTTCATGTCGAACACTGCTGGAGAGCCACCGTAGATCACAGGTGCTCCTGGGTTAGACAGTTGGGCAAGAACTATGCCGCTTAGTGTCTCGGCAGTATGGAGAACTATTGTACCAGCTAAAGAAGCTGGACCGGTGGCGCCTGAAAGGGGCATAGAGACGATCTCTGCAGGGATTCCATATTGGGCACAATCGATAAGGTTTTGCGAAGTTATGTAACTCCACATGAGTGGAGGGGAAGGACATACATCGAATACCGCCAGAGGCTTCTCAGAAAGTTTATCCTCTCCAACGACAGCGCTCAACATCTGTTTCATGTCATGCAAACCTTCAACAGTAAACGCGCCTGTGACTACAGGTTTCTTAGATCCTTTGAGTACCACGTACAGTCTGTATCTATCTACGATGGATTCAGGAACATCTGAAACAACGAGGGCGGTACTTTGAGCGTGCAAATTGTCCAATGCGTCTGTTAATCTAACGAAGTCTTCGAGATCTCTAGTGACAGGTTTCCTGAGTTCGCCTGTTTCACTATCCAGAATATTGATTGCAGTTGACCCGGGATTGAAATAGACGTTGTCTTTTTCAACGTGAAGTGTTGGTCGGCTATCCCTGTCGTAAAGCGTGATCTTCGACGGTGCTTCTTTCAGCTTTTCTTCTACGAGGCTTGATGGAATCTTGGCTATCTTTCTCTCAAAATCAACTGTAGCGCCGTTTTGAGCTAGTAGTTCAAGTGCTGTCTGGTTATTGTAAATGACGCCCGTTTTCTCAAGAATACGCGTCGCACCCAAATGGATCTTCTCAATCGTCTCCTCGCTTAGAAAACGTATTCTGGGCCTTGATGAGGGCTCGACCATTAAGATTACCACTTCATCTTGAGATGATGAGTTTGGCTGTTTTGACCGCGTCGAGAGCGTTCTCAGCATATCCGTCGGAACCGATCTCTCTAGCCCATTCTGAAGAAACGGGCGCTCCTCCAACGAGTACTTTGACACTGTTTCTGAGGCCAGTGTTCTTCAGACTGTCGATGACTTTGCGCTGTTCAAGCATTGTAGTCGTCATTAGAGCGCTCAATCCAATGATATCGGGCTTATATTCCTTAGCCTTCTCGATTATTGTCACAGTTGGAACATCTCTTCCGAGATCAACTACGTTGAAGCCTGATGCAGTCAGCATTGTCGCAACTAGATTCTTCCCTAAATCATGGATATCTCCCTGCACTGTTCCTATCAGGACTTTAGAAGCGGTTCTTTCTTGTTCTTTTGTTTGAAGTAGTTTCGGCTTTAGGATCTTCAAAGACTCATTCATGATATCGGCGGCGAGAACGAGGTGAGGAATGTAGACTTCGCCTCGTGCGAATCTTTCACCCATTTCTTTCATACCTTTGGACAGGCCTCTTTCTATTACGTCGAATGGGTCTAAGCCTAGGTTCAGCGCCTTCCTCGTGTATGCTAGTGTTTTCTGGGAGTCCAGTTCAAGGATAGATTTGGATAACTCTTCTAGCAATTCATCTTTGCTCAAATAAGCTCACTTCCTTCGCTAACCATAACCTCCGTATCTTCTAGCAGCCTCAACCATGGACTTGACATTTTCATGAGGAGCGTCCAGAGGTATCTCGCACCCTGAGCTGAGAATGAACCCTCCGCCTTCACTTGCGACATCGATGCATTTTCTAGCTTCCGCAAGTACATCTCTTGGAGTGCTCATCATCAACGTTCTCGCTGTATCGATATTACCTTGAAGACAGATTTCCGCGCCGATCGTTCTCTTCGCTGTGGCGAGGTCGACAACACTATCTAACTCGAGGATTTCCGCGCCGGTCTCAGACATTTGCTTTAGGATCGGCATCGTGTTTCCACATATATGTAGAGATGGCGTTCCCCCCTGCTTCTTTATCGATGATAGGATCGCGCTGAGGTACGGGTATGAGAACTCCTCAAACATCTTTGGAGAGATGACACTCGATGAGGAGGTTGGATCTCCAATTACTATTACCTCAGCACCTGCATCCAACTTGGCTAGCGCGAATTGCGTGCAAGCGGAAGTCGCGATCTTGAGTATTTCATGAACGAACCTTCCGTTCGTTATGAGCTCCATCAGTAGCTTCTCGGTTCCCCTGAGTACGCCAGCCAATGTTAACGGGCCAGGAGTATAGCTGAATATCGTAGCCTCTCTTCCTACTCTTTCGTTTACCATTTTGAGTGCATCGAGATGTATCGGTAGCCGTCCGTCTGTCTGAGGGTCCGGAACCTTCATTCTGCTCAGATCTGATTCGTTTCTGATTACAGGTTCGGACACCGACGGCGGGCCGTCATCGTACTCTTTGAGCTTGCATCCCATCGCTTCAGCCACGAGATTGAATGAGGATTCCCATCCGACGTAGACGCCATCATATCCGAAAAAAGCATATCCCGCCGTCAGCGCGTTCGCCATAGTTTCTGCGTTCCGCACAGCTTCGGAAAACTTGATTCCGAGTACACGGGCGGTTGTATAAATGATCTGAGGAACAGCCGGGACTCTATCTGGCTCCTCGCGGTTAATTGCAGCTAACACTCTTTGGTAGGGTTTCATGACGCTTCCTTCCTATTCTACTGAGTCCGTCAACTCTTAAGGTTAACAGGGAAAACAGAACTTCTGACTGAAGACAGGTCTACTGCATTCTTACAGTTATTTCGTTTCACATAAATAGTGTTGGCACGTGATTATCGATACTCTAGGTGTTGATGTTGAAGCTTACAAGGATACGGGAGCAGATTCCGATCACGAGAAAGCGAATATACCTTGACAATGCCGGAGCTGGGCCGCCTACAATTCCTGTTATGAAGGCAATGAATGAATTCCTTCAAGAATGGAGAGATCACGGTAGCTACTGGCATAAATGGCTTCAAGAGATAATTGATGCTAGGAAGCTCTTCGCAAAATTGATAAGTGCATCGCTTGATGAAGTCGCTCTTGCCTCGAATGTTACTTCAGGCATAATCTCGATCGCAACTAGCCTCAAGTACAAGAGCTTTGGAAACGCTGTTCTAAGCGACCAGAATTTCCCAACAAATATCTACGTTTGGCACGCCAGAAGAAGAGCAGGCTTCCTGAAGAGTGTTAGAGTTCTGAGAAACAGAGATGGAAGAGTACCTATACAAGAATATGAGAAAGCGATAGATGACCGGACTGTGATAGTGCCGGTTGACTACGTTTCCTATCAGAATGGCTATAGGGAAAGCTTACGAGAGATTGCGGAAATAGCGCATAGCCACCAAGCAATCGTTTTAGTAGACGCGTTTCAAGCATTAGGAGCATTGCCGATCGATGTTAAAGAGCAGAAAATAGATGTGCTTATCAGCGGGATGTACAAATGGCTCTTGGGCCCACACTCTCCCGCCTTCATGTATGTTAAGCGAGAGCTCATCCCAGAGCTTCATCCTACGGTCACAGGATGGTGGGGAGTTAAAGATACGGTTATTACGAGAACGATTGAGGGCAAAGATGTCTTTGGGAAAACGTATGACGTAGATGATGCTGTAGTCTCAGATACAGCGACGAGATTTGAGTGGGGAACGCCGTCTATTATAGCGGTCGCTGGAGCTAAAGCGGCATTGTCCTTTGCGATTAAGAATGGCTTGCCGACCCAATTTCATAGGATTCGCAGCTTGACTCAGCAATTGGCAGATGGCTTAAGTCAAATTGGAAGGCGGATGATTACTCCTCTCGAACCTGAGCATAGAAGTGGCATAATATGTTTCAAGGATACGTATCCGAGTGGGACTGTGGCGAAGCTCAACAGAGCCGGCATCTCTGTATCTGGACGTTATGGAGCGGTTAGAGTATCCCCTCACTGCTACAATACGGATGAAGAGATTGAGAGGTTCTTGCATGTAATGAGGAAGACAGGTTAGACAGCCAAGAAAACATGTGCAGTAGTTAGTGATATGAGATTGTAGTAGCGATAGTTAGCCTCGTAGCTCTGGGGCGCGGAGAGGTGCCCTATGACGGTTTCATGGTTTGATATAGGCCTCGTGATCTTGGTGTACGTTATCGTATTCCTAATCATCGCTATTTCGGAATATTGTAGAAGAAGGTTAAATCTGGGTCCTTTAACAACGAGACATGCCATCCACTTGCTTGCAGGGATGACTCTATTCTTCCTGCCGTTATTCTCTGATTGGTACTATCCTTTCTTGATCCCGGTCGGCATCGGACTGGTCACCGCAACATCATTCATATTCAAGAAACAAAGCTTTATTACAACAACTATGGTGGATGAAAGAAAGTATTCAAGAGCTCACGCATTCGGCCCATTGTACTACATCATTTCGATCGGCGTGTTAGTGGCTTTAGCATGGAGTTACAGGCATATAGTAATCGCTTCAGTTATGATAATGGCTTGGGGAGACGGGGGAGCGTCGACTTTCACGCCCTTACTGAAACGGAGACATTGGTATCCGAATTCAGACAAGACCGTTGAAGGCTCTCTCATAATGTTGGTTCTGAGCTTCTTAGGAGCGCTACTCGCTTACATGTTTTCGATCCAGTCAGGAATATTGAGTATCAGCATGTTGACTGCTGTCCTTACCTGTCTAGTAGGAGCGCTCGTCGGCACGATAGTTGAGGCTGCTACAGTCGGACCTATAAAACCGTTCGATAATTTCACAGTTCCATTCTCTTCCGCGATAGCTATGTATTTGTTCTTACTTTTTCGCTAATCGGCTTCGATTTATCGTGCAAAAGTCTTATCTTCTCCGTCTGAATTCAATTCCCTCGGTGTCGAGATGAGATACATAGACTTCGTCGACTTGAGCTATAAACCGAAAGAGGATGATGTTATCTGCGATTTCTATGTTGAACCGGAAGGTCTCAGCTTAGAGGAAGCAGCTGGGGGCGTGGCTGCTGAAAGCTCGATAGGAACTTGGACTGAAGTTGGTACGATGAAGCCCTACGTGAAGCAGCTGCATGCCACTGTCTTCAGTATTCAGAATAACAATGTTAGGATTGCGTATCCATTAGGGCTATTTGAGCTGGGCAATATGCCCAATATTATCAGTAGCGTGGCGGGAAACGTCTTTGGGCTTAGAGCTTTGAGTAACTTGAGGTTGAATGATATACATTTTCCAGTGAAGCTCTTGAAGAGCTTCAAGGGCCCGAAGTACGGTATCCAAGGGATAAGGCGATTATTGAAAGTGCGTGATAGACCCTTGGTTGGGACGATCATCAAGCCTAAGCTTGGATTGGTTGCTGAGGACCATGCTAGAGTCGCGTATGAAGCATGGGTTGGCGGTTGCGATATCGTGAAGGATGATGAAAACCTTGGGAGTCAAAAGTTCAACCGTTTTGAAAAGAGGCTTAAGAAGACTTTGAGGAGCAGGGATAAGGTTGAGGCTGAGACAGGGGAGAAGAAGGTTTACCTAGTTAATGTAACTTCCGAGACCAAGGAGATGCTCAAGCGAGCTCAACTGGTTGAAGATCAAGGCGGAGAGTATGCCATGGTCGATGTTTTGACATGCGGGTACTCAGCGTTACAAACGCTTCGAAACCAGAACTTCGATCTCATCTTGCATGCGCATAGAGCAGGTCATGCAACATTTACGAAGAATCCGAAGCATGGAATCTCGATGGTCGTAGTTGCGAAGTTGATAAGGATCATAGGGTGCGACCAACTTCACGTCGGCGCAGCGGTGGGAAAGATGTCTGAAGAAAGGGAGGAAGTCCTCGAGAACTGTAAGGCTCTCCGCGAGCCGCTTTCAGGAATTAAAACTGTTTTGCCCGTAGCTTCGGGCGGTCTTCACCCAGGCTCAGTTCCACAATTACTCGATATTTTTGGGAGAGACTTCGTAATTCAAGCTGGCGGCGGCATACATGGGCATAGAGAGGGAACTATATCGGGTGCGAGGGCGATGAGACAGGCTGTTGACGCAGCTACCAAGGGTATCCCGCTCAATGAATATGCGAAGGACCATAAAGAATTGAGGTTGTCGCTCAAAGACTGGGTTAGCTAAGGCGCCATGGCGAAAGAGACGAAACGTCAACTGGACATGATCACTTCGTCATACTGTGCTTCTTGAAAGTGAGTGTTTGGCTGTCTATTCAAAGAACAAATTTCTCTCTAGGAACGTCTCTCTCCGTGACCCCGAGTCTTTGCACCTTGATCTTCCTACCTCCGTAGAGCGTCGCGTCTTCCCGCCCATCGTGCAGCGCGGACGCGATCCTGCCGACTGCATCTGCTTTCATTATACCGCTTCCACTCAAACCCGCAACGACGAGAAGACCGTTCTCCTCAAAGAGGCAGGGGTTGGCATCCGATGTGTTGATATCATACTGCCCAGCCCACGAATTATTCGGCCTCACGTCGATGAACTGAGGGAAGTACTTCGATAAGATTGGATAGATGTTATATG
>CAZHMI010000032.1:0-18942 GCA_964533795.1 uncultured Candidatus Bathyarchaeia archaeon | reverse complement strand
AGGTGTAGCCGACGCTTTCGGACTAAAATATTGGCCGCCTGAAGAGGTGCTCTAGGTGTAAACGCTATTATATCTCAAAATCTAAGAGACGATAGAAGAGGGTTGCACAAGAAAGGAAAAAGACTACAGAGAGGGCATCTAAGACATCAAGACGGGATTTAAACGGTGACCGAGAAGATCGGTATAATGCGTTGGCTTTCAGCTGACCTATCATAAATCTATCGGCTCGGATCTTCTCCTCCAGCCCTGATCCTCTCAAGACTTTTCATACTCTCTTTTTGCCCCTAAATCCATTAAGGCGTCTGGGCTACTGCAACCGATTATGGATAAGCCTGTAGGCGAGGGTTACGAGCCGACCCGATCCGGCTTGCATAGACTTGAAGCTTGCAAGCTGCTAGGCTGGCAGAACCTCCGAGGAAGAGATAACAATCTTCGATTCAGCTGGACTGGCCATACAGGATGCAGTGACAGCGAAACTTGCGTATGAAAAAGCTCTCAAGACAGGGTTAGGCATCAGACTCAACTTGGCGAAATGACTCTGAAGGGATAGCAAAATCTGCTCAATCAAAGGGTCTGGGGTTGATTGAACGACTCGAGTAGGATGATTTTGCTCGTGATGGAATGGCCTGTTCACACAAAAACTAAAGATAGATCAGCATCCGCACATGACTTGATATCTTCATCGGAAAGAACTATCAAAGAATGCTGGTGAAAAGCTGGTATGGCCTCTACAGATGGCTTCTTCTTGTAGTCTGCTCTTCTTCAAGTCGATTATCTTTTCAGTACCTTGCTATTCTTTCAGGCAAGATGTTCTGGCGGTCCTGTAGCTGGCGGGAACATGGCCTACTTCAGAGATTCGTCGACACAAGACAGAGATTTGCTCTTCAAAGAGAGTTTTCGGGTGTAGAGTTAGAGAAGAGGTAGTAGTCACCTTCAAGCTCTTGCCGGAATAACTCGATCATTTCTTTGGGATCTAGGGAATGAGGGACCGCCCCTCAGTATATTTTGGGAGAGCGAAATCTATCAGCGCCGGGCTGCCCTTCCGCAGTATTGCAAGCGCGTTCCTCAAAGCTACGTCGATCTCCTCATTCTCTTCAACTCTCTCGGCATATACATCGTATGCTTTTGCTAGCTTAGCGAAGTCGATCCTTGGCTCGTCTATATCGACGCATTCATAGTTCTTCGCTTTGAGAGACCAGCCGGCTGTTGCTTTGGCGATGAACTCCCATTCTATCCCCCATGAAGCATTGTTCATAACTAGATAAAGGACAGGTATCCGGTAGTGAGAGCAGGTCCAGAGGCACGAATCTATATTTCCCATGATTGCGTCTCCATCTCCGGTGGTGCAGATCACCGTCTCATAGGGCTTCGAGATCGAGCCCGCTGGGTAGCCATCCTTCATTTGAAGGTCGACATATCCTTCCGACCTTGCAAGTGCTACGCCATACGCCATTCCACACCCAACGCCGAGGTGCCATGAAGGGTTACCGAAGTAGCTTCCAGGCCTATTGATCATAATGTTTCGCATCAACGCACTCCTAGAGGTGATGGCGGCGTTAACCCACACCGTCTGATTGTTCCAGATAGCTTTCAACTCACGGGCGATTCTGTACGGTGAGGTGGGTCCATCATTCAAGCGCTCTTCCGCTTCTCTATTCCAATCCTCCATAAGCCTCCGATGCTCTTCAATCAGCTTCTCACGTCTTCGTTGAATTGTCTCCTTCAGATTTCTCGAATCGATCAATTTCACAGCCATCTCGGTAATAGCTGTTAGTGTCGCTTGGCTATCGCCGAGCATTCGTACATCCGCTGGAGACATTGTCGATCCGTAGTCCCCTCCACCTTGAACTCCTCTTACGTTGAAGGGGTCGCTTGTGAGATCGATAATCGTCGCCTCTTCAGGAGGATGCTCTGGAGGTAGAAATCCATGCTCTATGGTGAAGATCAGGTCGCAGTCTTTAGGCCAAGATGGTTGAATCTCTTGAAAGCCCATGAACAGGTGATGGTCCATCGGGAAGTTAAGAAAGGCTCTGCCATCGCGAACAGATAACGCTAAAGTCTCTGCCAGCTTAATGAGCGCGGAAACAGCTTCAGGATGCCTACCTAGGCTTGTGGCCACTGCAAGAGGGTTTTGACAGTCTATTAGGAGCTGGCACGCTTCTCGTAAGACTTCAGGTTTTGGAACCGGAGGCGCCGGAGGCTTCACGCGTTTCGTTGATGGAATGACTCTCTTATCCAGTCTCTTCGCCATCATATCTTCTCTAAGCGTCAGATACACAGGGCCTTGAGGCTCAGTTGACGCCACGAAGATAGCTTTCTGCACGTCATCAGGTAAAGTTTCGAGAACTTGGCTCTCATGGACCCACTTGCACCACTCCCTCATGAAAGCCGTCTGGGTTGTATGATAATGATACTGGAGCGATCCTGAAGAAACTTGAACTCCGGGATAGTTTCTCGAACCGAAGATCACAACTGGAGCAAAGGACTCGAAACCCATGTAAACTCCCCCAAGACAATTCATAGGGCCCACGGTACGATCTATAAGGCAGATGGCTGTTCTCTCACCAGCCAAAGCATAGCCGACCGCAGCGCAAACAGTAGGGAACTCATGCAAACCCTGAATCCACTTTGGCGGTTTAACAATGGTCATAGCGTCCTGTATATCCGGCATCCCTCCGCCGGTGGTTCCGAAGAGGAATTGGAAGCCATTCGCTTCCAAGATTCTCATGAACCATTCTCCGCCCGTCCTTACTAGGATAGCGATGTTCTCTTCGCCAGAACCTGAACTTTGAACCTTTGAAGAGTCCTCGGCCATCGGCAACTCACCCTTCCTCTAACCTTCTGAAATGGTCGTAAGACTCTTTATGGGCTTCGCTGAGAGTCATTATCTGAGCTTTTATTGACGAAATACATCAAAGCAGGAAAAGTTTTTAAGATCTCGGCATATGGCTAGGTTTTCTACTGGATTTTCTTCTCTTTCTCATTTTGTTCTTTTTCTTCTGCCTTTTTCTGATCGAGTATCTTGTTCTGCCTCTTTTCATCGCCAGCCAGCCCTCATTTCAGGAAAAGCCTTTCACTACTCATGTTTGCTTCCGCTTCTAACTCACAATCCTCAAACCTGTAGGAAGAGGTCTCTCAGATCGAGCTAGCTCTCAGGTCACGAGTCCCCTAGGCCCTGAGTAACCAAACTCGGTCGGAGAGACCCGGAGAGTTGAATGGCGAGCATCTGCATAAAGGTGTTACGGAGTGAACCTGCTGCCAGTCAAATGTCATGATTTGGTATTGCGCTCTAAACTTCATCGGCTCTCGACGACTTGAAGTTTACCGGTTCTGCCAAGGCTCACTTGCAGTTCCCCTCTAAACGGTTTTACCCGTCCATTTTCAATTTGAACCACATCACCCACCGAGATCATGTCTATTTGGGCGTTCCACAGTGGCAACTTGATTGAGCCGGTGTTATCGGAGATTGTTGCAGTCGAAACATCGAGAGGATCACCGAACCTCGAGAAGACCTTCCTCGTGATTGATTTCTCAACGATCTTTGCTTTCAGATTGACCCGTTTGACTCCAGCATTTATATCTTTGATTTGCAGGTCAATGGCTTTCAGGTTTTCAATTTTCCTAGCTGGAGTGAATTCTTCGAATCGAAAGCTTGAGAGATCAACTTCTGGCAGATATTCCAGCATCTTCTTATTAAGTCTCAATTGCGCAATTATCTCTTGATCTTGCGTTACGAGAAAAACGCCTCCATTCTCCGTCTTCTGGCGGCGTTTGATCGACATGCTCTCGTACGATGAGTTCTCATGCGTCCACGCATCCAGAAAGCATACAAGAAACTTGCGCGTATCAATTCCATACCTCTTTGAGATTCCAATTAAATACGCGCAGTTCGTGACATCGGCCAAGGAGTGCAGAGGTCCACGTGGTCTACCTCTTCCGTAGTTGAGCGTCTCCCTTCGTATGATTCCCAACGAGATCGCTCTACATAGTCCCCGTCTTGCTTTTAACCTTTTTACAGTTCAATCTCGAAGCACCTTGAGAAGTTTAAGCCGTCGCTTTTTCGATGCCGCGCACACAGATTTTTGACCCACCTATAGTACACTACGGTTGAATCCCCGCATTCTCGGCGAAATGTTGCCTTAGATTCTTTGACAACTGATTATTTACCATCTTTGCTTGCAAGACATGAGCTCATTCGCTTCCGATGTTTCTTTGTCTCTTCGACTGACCTGTAGAAAGCATCTTTCCGAGTATGAGCATGTCAGCCTACAGCTGAGAACCTTCGAACATACGCTGTTGACCAAGTAGGAGAGGCTATTGTTTTTATACCAAATACTGGAATCACTTCGAGATGGAAGATACAAAATATTGCGAGGAGTAGGATTGGGGAAGGTTAGGATTGACATAGTGAAAAAGACTGCGAGGAAGCTAATGGAGAGTTACCCAGACAAGTTCACGACGGATTTCGAAGAGAACAAGAAGATGATAACGCAACTCTTGGATCCAACCACGAAGTGGATGAAAAATAGGATATCTGGCTACGTTACTACGCTCAAGAGGACAGAGGAGAAAAGGAAGGCCGCTATAACCCCTCCAACAGAGGAAACCTCGGTGGAATCCGAAACCTGACGCAATTAAGTTAAGTCCATTTGAAATTGTCGCCTTTGTTGACTAGTCAAACTGATAAGGGCGCCGCGCTATGTATGTATCCATGCCTGAGAGAGGCTGGTCCATCCTAACCGTTAGGGAAGGGACTGCTAGGAAGGTTAAAGAGACGGCTCACGCGAGAGGCCTGACTGTAGACGAGCTAGTAGACGAGCTTATGAACCCGACTGGGAAGGGTGGTTGGTCAACCTGCAGCCTCTGTGGAGCCAAGCTCAAGTCGAAGAACCTCCAAGAGCACATGGCTAAGGTGCATCCTAGACAGGCAGGCAGGTGAAGAAGAAGCCCCGAATGAAAACACCCCACATTTGACTAGTCAATCACGAAACAAAGATGACAAAATAAAGTGGACATAACTTAAAGGAAAGAAAAGATTCTTGGAATATACGTCGTACACATGACAGCGTATCCCGATTCAATTCAACTGCCCAGTTTTCGTCCCCTCGCGCTTCTCTTCAATCTATTCTTTCTTCCACCGTCCTAGCAAACAGGCATTCAGTAGAAAACCAAATAGCAAGTTGAAGGTGACAAATCACATCTATTCCGGCTTTCTGTCTTTGCCGTTGAAATATATCTTTTTCGTCGCCTTCTTCCGCAAGGTACAATGGAACCTAACTGATGATTTACATTTTCTGCAGTTTTTCACAATGTTAGCTCTCAGAATGCACATTTGCATTCCCCGCAGTGTTTGTGGCGCGTGGCTTATACACTCTCCGGTCGTAGCCAGCGTCAAAGCCTGTTCCTGAACACGGCCGATTCGTACGCACTAGCCATCAACTTGGTAGCTAGGATAAGACAAAATGTCTATTTCCAAAACCATTCTTTAATATGTTCGAGTGCCTAATCTTATTCTGTGATAGGTGTTCGATTTGGCGAAATGTCCAAAGTGTGGTGCCGAGGTTAATAAACCTACTAAGGTGTGGAAAATGAAGTCAACAAAGGCGAAAGGTCGGGCGCTACTCATAGGGTTCTTCAGTTGTCCGAGATGCGGTGGAAAATTCAGAAAAGCACATAGACAGAAACGTCGTTAAAGCAAAAGTGAAGAAGTTAGCAAAGAAGTGAGCTTACCTAGCGCTCATGATAAGGCTCACTGTTAAAACATAGAATCTCCTCTCTGCTCAAAGGAGTAGCCACGAGTTGATATTACCAGAGGAACCACACGTACGCTATCAGACGATATTCAGCAATCATATTCTTACGCTATTTTCTACAGATGGGCTGAGTTCGTAAGGTTTAGGTCGAGGCCGGAGCCTGCTCTTTTGTCTTAACTTGATATGCAGGTTCCTTTTTCTTAGGCTTCTTTACCTGTCTTGGTTTGCCCAACTTTCCATCTCCTAGAGCAGATTTGCACCTTAACCACTAGATATTGGATGGTTGAAGATAAGGGTTGTCCATAACCTCATATGACTTGAGTTACAGAAAGGAAATCAACCCCTAGCAAGCCTCTACTATGTCAAAACGAACTGGACACCTTACCTAACTCTTCCGCTTCTCTCCTTTTTGCTAGACATCTTTTTCCTTTTCTTCTGCCACTCAGCTCTTGTCACTAACCAACTCCCTCAAGCGAAAAAGGCTCTCAGGAGCCTATATCCATTTTCTTTTTTCAGGTCCTGCATTCAAATGAAAGCTGCACAACATCATTCCAATTGACTAAGCCGCCCTTTCCGATACCTGGGCATTCTGGATCGTAAAATACCAGATATAGGATTTTCGTGGTTGAATCGACAACGCAAACCGCATCTGCCGGGAATGTAACCCTAGAGCTATCAAGGTCTCTCTTGGCAATAGGGAAGAATGGATATACTCTGCAAATCGAAGGCCGTGCGGCATAAACAGTGCAGTTCTTTCCGTCTAGGAAGACGCATCGAGCCTCTAGCGTGTGGCCTTGCGACGCAGCTTTTAGAGTGCTGTAAACCTCTCTTGTTTCGTCGTATCGTACAAGCGATCTGCAACGAGGGCTGAAATTTGCTAGTCTCAAAGCATCTTGCTCACTCGGAAAGATCTCGTACTCGCAGCATTCTGCGCATCTTTGACACTTGAAAGTGGTATCTAAACAGGCTATGCAAGAATCATCTTCGACAAACCTGACGTTCGTATTCAACCGTATCCCGAAAGTATGTGCGCTCAGGAGCTTATAAGAAATGGCTATTGTACTGACCTAGGATTGCCGGGATCAGAGAATGCGCATGTAGCGGAAAAGATTCACTTTCGAGATTGGATTGTGAAATCTGTAACTGATTTGCATTCACACTCTTTCGATGAGGGATCTCAAGCCGTTTTCGTCTCTTGGAACCCATTTCGAGTTCTCTTTTCTGAAAAAGTTTTCGTCCTTGAATAGACCAGGAGTTTTTTCAACGAGCTCCTTTAGATCCGTGTTTGTCATAGATCGGATTTCCTCCAGTTCCGATCCTTCTTCATATGTAACCAATGTGATAGCTGTTCCATGGTTTCCAGCTCGGGCGGTTCTTCCGATTCTATGGAAGTACATTAGAGGATCTCTGGGAACATCGTAGTTGATTATGTAGTCAACTTTCTCTATGTCCAATCCTCTTGCAGCCAATTCTGTGGTTACTAGAAGAAGTGCACTACCCCTCTCGAATCTGTCCATCACACAGTCTCTTCTAGACTGAGTCAAATCTCCATGAAGAGTGAGAGTAGAATACTGTCGCTGTTCCAACTGTTCTGCTAGACAGTCTGTCTCCAGCTTCGTTCCGCAAAATATGATCGCTCGTCGAATTTTGAATTGATCGACAAGTTCGCAGAGCGTCTTGAACTTGCGCCTCCGCTCAACTACGCAGTAGAGCTGTTCTATCTCTTCGAGGGCAATCTCATCCTTATCTATGAGGATCTTCTCTGGATTCCGCATATATCTCTCAGCCATTCTTAGAACCTCTTCCGGCATCGTGGCTGAGAAGAGACATGTCTGCCTGTTTCTGGGAATATGTTCGAGAATGAATATGACATCTTCAACGAACCCCATCTCCAACATTCTATCAGCCTCGTCTAAGACAAGGAGTTTCACATGACTCAGGTCTAGTGACCGTCTTCTCAAGTGATCGATGAGTCGACCAGGCGTTCCAACTATGATCTGCACTCTCCTCCGTAGCTTCTCGATCTGCACCTCGATCGATTGCCCACCGTATACAGGAAGTACCTTGAACGACGTGTACTTGCCAAAACTTTGAATGTCCTCCGCCACCTGCTTCGCTAGCTCTCTTGTTGGAACTATCACTAAACCTTCAACGCTCAAGCTCGTTGGGCTCAATCTTTCAAGCATAGGCAGAGCGTACGCTGCTGTCTTGCCAGTTCCAGTATGGGCTTGACCGATTACATCTTTACCTCTCAAGATGGTGGGGATGGCCTCAGCTTGAATTGGAAACATCTGAATGAACTTCAGCTCTCTAAGACTCTTCTTCAAGTCTGGGCGTAATGATAATTCGTCAAATTGACTCATTGTTGTTATTGGCTTCCTTGCAAAGTGCGCTCAGGAAAAGTATATTGATAACCCGCTTTTCGTCAGTGAGCGTCTTCGTCCTTCCCTAGAGATGTAACCACGTCTCTTTTATACCTTTCCAGCAGTTTCAAGTCTTCCTGTCTGGCATGAGATTACACACATTGACCCGAAGGTTCGTGCAACCTCCCTCTGTACAGTCATTCTGAGGCTTCTGAAGGGATTCATGAAGAAGCTAGCGAAATGATACTACAAGACTTAACGATTAATGCAGCACGTGCCGGAACCAAGCGTTCAAACGTGATCTAGCGTCGCGGAAATCTATCGTGTCGTCGCATTGTGAGACGTGGATCATTAGGGTGTGCCGAAGGATAAACATATGCTGATATCCCTTCATCAGAGTCGAATTGCCACCTTCTCAGCGAAATCCGCAAGTTCCCTTAGAGTCGGGCTGCCCCTCGTCTCTAGGCGGGTAGCCTTGAAGGCGCCGGCTAGATTTGCCCTCTTAAGAGCTTCCAAGATTTCAAGTCCTGAGACCAATGAAGCCGAGAGAACCCCTAGGAATGCGTCTCCGCACCCGACAGTGTTCACCACTCGCATCCCGAATCTGCTCAAAGGAACCCCTGGGATACTGATAGTGTGTCCGCGTGTAGCCATGAAGCAGCCTTCAGAGCCGAGTTTAACGATGATCTTGAGGTCCTCGTTGACGTGAAGCAGAGTAGAGAGGGCCTTCGATAGATCAGCCGTCGCCGCTAGATTCTCCATCTCAACCTCATTCACCACAAGGTATTGGATCAGGCTGAGAACCCTCGTGAGCCGCTCAAATCCAAGGGAGCACCGAACCCCAGGGTCCCAGAGGATAGACCTCTCATGCTCCCTCGCCAACTCAACTATCTTGAAAGCGACCTCCAGAGGTGGATCCATAATCGTGATCAAAGAGCTCTCATCTATCAAACGCCGCTGGCTTGAATCCAGCATGTCCTCCGGCTTTATCTCGAGATTGGCTCCGAACAGCGTATGAATCATGTTCTTACCCTCGCCGTCTATCACGATGTATGCCTGCCCTGACTCCCCCTCGACGATCTTCACGCCTGAGGTGTCGACCTGTTCCCTCCTCAAGATTTCGATTTGAGCTTCCGCGATGGAGTCCTTGCCGAGCGCTCCAATCAAGGAGACTTGGTTCGGCCCCAGGATCCTAGCCGCGGCGACAGCTACGTTCGCTGCTTTACCTCCTGGAACCCTTGTAATCCTCGTGACAGGTATCTCCTCCCCCACCTTAGCGAAATTCTCCACGTGTAGATTGATGTCCCAGTTTATCGCGCCTACTACGACCACTGTGGCCATCTCAGCCGCCACCAAAATTAGCGATGGACGATGTTCAATTTAAACTTCCGAATCGATGGGATCTCGTGTCCGCTGGAGATTACGTATTGCGTAGCTGGAGATAAGGGTTATCAATTCGCTCCATAACAATTCAGTTCAAGGATGGATAAAGTCGATCCCTAGCAAGCCTTGCGTTCCGTCAAGACAAACTAGATTGGAGGAAAACTGTCGGAGCTACTGAAAGGTTCACGGCGAACTCTTGAGGGGAATAGGCAGATAGCGACGTAGTTCTTTGGGTCGTCTACGAAAGATTGCCTTAGAGTTTGCTTCTAATGGCTAAGGCCATTTCATCTATTGTCAAGATGTCTCTAGGAATGCTGTACTGAGATAAACCCTCAGCGAGTTGAGTAATCTGTGGAGGCTTTATTTGAGCGCTTTGAAGGGTTCGCTCGTCCTGAAAGATGGCTCTTGTAGGTCCGTCAGCTATATTCACTCCATCAGCCATCAGTATGATTCTCTGTGCAACATTTGCGACGAATCTCATATCATGAGTGATCGTAATCACGGTCGCGCCTTTCTCATTCAGTCTCTTCACAAGAGCAGCTACCGTCCTTCTGCCAACGTGATCCTGACCAGTTGTAGGCTCATCTAGACAGTAGACATCTGGATTCATTGCTATGATCGAGGCTATTGTAAGAAGTTTCATTTTTCCGTAGTCTAGATCGTAAGGATGGGTCTTCTCATAGCCGCTCAACCCTACTTCTTCTATCGTCTTCAGTACTCTCTCGTTCAGCTCTTTCCCGGTAATCCCCATGTTCTTCGGCCCGAAGGCTATCTCGTCATAGACGGTGCTTGAAAAGATTTGGTGGATTGGATTTTGGAATACATAGCCAACGATCAGCGCCAACTTGCTGGCGTCACTTACCTTCGTATCAACTCCTTTAACCAGCACTTTGCCCTTCGTCGGCTTTAGAAGACCGTTGAAATGCTTTGCGAGAGTGGTCTTCCCTCCACCGTTTTGGCCTATCAGAGCAATAGATTCACCGGGTTCAATCCTAAGCGTGACACCTTTAAGCGCGGTAACATTAGGGTGGTATACATGCCATAAATTTTCAACTTCAATTATCGAACTCATCGCGTTCTCTTTCCTTCTAGGGTTTCGGAGTAGAACTTGATCGCTTCTGGAAGCGAGATGGGGTAGTGGCTAGTGTTTGTGTCGAGATCGGTGGCGAGGACGTGAGTGAGCTCAGTAACTGACGGGGGGTCCACTCCGATATTCTTCAATCTATCAACTTGCACCAGCGTCTCCCTCGCGTTGCCCCATAGAACGATTTGTCCCTTATCGATAGCGACTAAGCGATCAGCGAAACTTGCTAGTTCCTCTATCTCATGCTCTGCCACAACTATTGTGTATCCTTCTCTGTTCAGAGTCCTGAGGGTTTCAAAGACTTCCCTTTTTCCAATCGGGTCAAGTTGTGCGGTAGGCTCGTCTAGGACTATCACTTCTGGCTTCACCGCCAGTACAGTAGCTATAGCAAGTCGTTGCTGCTGACCTCCAGAAAGGTCAAATGGAGACCGCTCCTCGAGACCCGACAGCCCCACTTGCTTGAGGGCTTGAGCTATTCTCTGCTCCATTTCTCTTCTCTCAAATCCGAGCATCGACATACCGAAAGCGACCTCCTCGTCAACTCTCGTGCAAACGCCCGAGAACTGGTTGGTTGGATCTTGAAAAACGAAGCCAACCTTTAAGGAGAGTTCTGCAACAGTATGCTTCATCGTATCCATGCCTGCAACATACACGTGTCCACCGAATCTTCCTCCATAGAACTGCGGGATAAGGCCGTTCAACGCTTTGCAGAGTGTAGACTTGCCAGCGCCGTTCGGTCCAATAATCCCGAACATCTCGCCTTTCCACACATTAAAGTTGATTTCTTTAAGAACAAGATCGTGAGAAGGGTACGCGTAGGACAGATCTTCAACTCGAACTGCTGTAGTCGCTTCCGACATACTGGGCCATTCCCCTTCAACGATCAAAGCAAGACTAGCACCACTATTATATATAACCTGAACTTCAAACTTCATCCTATGAGCACTGAAACGGGGAAAGTTGAGCCAGCTGCTGTCGCTAGGCCAACTGGCTTCGTTATCTTGCAGATCGTTCTGATACCCGTCATCGCCGCATTGAACTATGTCACAGGCGTCATCGTTAACATACTCAAGCTACCTCTATTCATGGACACATGGGCCACGATGTTCGGCACGGTCGTAGCAGGTCTCTGGGTTGGATCTGCTGGAGGCTTCCTCTATAACATAGTAATGGCTTTCACAGTTTGGGGATTGCCTGCATGGGTATGGGGCTTCATCAACATCTACATCGCCATTATAACTTGGGTCTTCTGGCGGATAGGATGGGTTACAGTGAAAACCCCTGTGAAGCTCATAGTAGCTGGGATACTGGTCGGCGTCACGAATGTGGTTCCGGTTACTGCTATTAGCTGGCTTGTCTTCGGGCTACTTCCCACCTATGCAGGAACAGCTCCGATATACGCGGCCATACTTGCAAGTACAAACAGTATGCTCTGGGCTTCAGTCGGCTCGAGCATAATAGCTGAGATCCCCGACAAGCTAATATCCTTGATACTGGCTGCAGTAGTCGCTTCCCGAATGCCAGCAAGATTCACGCTGGGTAGGCGTCCCAGCTGAGAAACAACGTGGCTAAGACTTGTCGACAGCAGCGCTAAGAATCCTGCGAACAGGATATGTTAGCGGAGATTCCGTAGTCCATAGGCTCGACGGAAGAATGAAGTTTCTATTCTTCCTCTGGATCTCCGTCTTCAACTACGTCTTCTATGATCTATATCTGTCAATAGTGTCTTTCTTGCTCGTATTGGCGCTCGCAACTATGGCTCGCATTTACCGTTTCGTGCTAACCATATTGGGCGTCATAGTCCTGCCGATACTAGCGCTGGGTGTTCTGGTTATCGGAGGGCCGTTTGGTTTCCCCCATAATGAGACGCCGCTTATAGCATTCGACCTCTTCGGATTCAAGATCGGATTATTCCTAGAGGGAACGGTTTACGTCTCCACTTGGACGGTTAGACTGGCGGTGACCATAACTGCAGCCATGATAGCATACTTGACGACTCATCCTTCCGACTTGGCAGCTATAATGTTGAAGAGTCGTGTCCCCTACAAGTTTGCATACGCGTTTCTTGCAACGATCCAACTCATACCTATTCTCACGAATGAGATTTCGACAATTTACCAAGCCCAAGTGTCGAGAGGACTGAATGTAAAAGCTAAACTGATTCAGCGATTCAAAAGCATAATCGTGCTTATAATCCCGCTTACCCTAGGCGCTATCAATCAAACTCAGATTCGAGCTATCGCTCTTGAGTCACGAGGATTCAGCGCTCCTGTCAAGAAGGTTATGCTTCGGGAGCCTAGACTGAAATCCATCGACTATCTTTCTCTTCTTCTAATGATCGCGGGGACAATCTTTTTCGTCTATCTAATAATGACTAGAGGCTTAGTTCCTTTCATACAAGGGGTACGGTACATTCAGCCTGGCGGATAGACTTGTAAGATGAGAAGTCTAATACTTTGTCTCATCGTTCTTATAGGAACCTGAGGCAACATCCTTGCCGAAACGAGTAATCTTGGATGTGGATGTTGGGATCGATGATGCTCTGGCAATTCTTCTAGCCTTAAGATCACCGGAGCTCGAGCTTAGAGCAGTTACAACTGTCAGCGGAAATGTTCATGTCGATAAGACCAGCGTAAACGCGCTCAAAGTCTTGGAGGTGGCTGGTGTATCGGATGTTCCTGTTGCCAAGGGGCTCTCGAAGCCGTTGGTTAGGCAACTTGCTACCGCTGAAAGGTTTCACGGCGTCGACGGTCTAGGCGACACTGCACTCCCTCCTCCAAAGCTAACTCTCGACAAGCGGCATGCAACCGACTTGATTATTCAGGAAGTTGAAGCATCAAAGAAAAAAGAGATCACGTTGATTGCAACCGGACCATTAACGAACATAGCCGCATCCCTAATTCGGAGCCCCCAGATATCAGAGAAAGTTGATCAGCTCATCATAATGGGCGGTGCATATGGAGTTACCCCTTACGGCTTCGGCAATCAAACTCCAGCAGCAGAATTCAATATCTACGTGGACCCTGAAGCGGCTAGAATTGTATTCCGTTCTGGAATTCAATTAACTGCCGTAGGGCTAGATGTAACAACTAACCCTTCCGCCGTACTGAACCGCAAGTTGTACACAGAGATCTCCTCAACAAACACGCCTGTAGCCAAGTTTATCTCAAAGATAACTCGGGGCTGGATTACACAATGGGGAACGATAACAATTCATGACCCGATGGCGGTTGCGCTATGCGTTGACAGAAGCCTCTTCAAGACAGATAGATTTCACGTTGATGTGGAGACGGCGGGCGAGTTAACTGTTGGGCAGACGGTTACAGATAGAAGATTTTGGCTTGAAGAAGAATGCAGGGCGAAGCCGAATGTGAACGTGTGCATTGATGTCGAAGGCAAGCGTTTCCTTAATCTGATCATGGACCGTATGGTGCGTAGGTAACTGGAATTCCTTGAACCGTCAGATATCAAGAGCAGGTACTCGACACTCAAGAATACGATCTGAGCTGATGCGTCACGTCGCTCGTATCCACATTCGGCCAGACAGTATTTTTCTATTTGAGCTCCATTACAGTCTATAGAAGTGAGAGAACCTATGTCTACCGGTCAGATTCACCTCGGCGATATGGATCTGGAAGACCTCAGAAAATATGGCTACCAAACCATCGACTGGATAGTTGATTACCTTGCAAATCCTGATAGATACCCGGTTTTGGCTCAGGTGAAGCCGGGTCAAATTCGAGAAGCCCTTCCGAGGTCGCCGCCCGAAGATCCTGAGGCTATGGATTCTATTCTGAAAGATCTAGATCGGATAATTGTTCCAGGAATTACTCATTGGAACCACCCCGCCTTCTTCGCTTATTTCTCCATGACCGGTTCTGGGCCCGGAATCCTTGGAGAGTTACTCAGTGCAGCCTTCAATGTCAATGCGATGCTCTGGAAGACATCACCAGCTGCAACGGAATTGGAGGAGGTCGTCCTGGACTGGCTCCGGCAGATGCTCGGACTTCCCGCAGACTTCCAAGGCATCATCTACGATAGCGCGTCTATCTCCAGCCTCCACGCGATGGCAGCCGCACGAGAATCTCTAGCTGATCTCAGAGTTCGCGAGGAAGGCTTAGCTGGACGTCCCGATGTGCAACGTTTGAGGCTTTACACATCGGAGCAAGCGCACTCTTCTATTGAGAAGGGCGCCATCTTGATCGGCGTCGGCCAAAGAGGAGTGAGAAAGATCCCTGTTGATAATGAGTTCCGCATGGACCTCGCCGCTCTAAGACGAGCAATCGAGGATGATGCGCGGTCAGGGTGGCGGCCATTCTGCGTCGTAGCGACAGTAGGAACCACTTCGACGACAAGCATCGATCCGGTGCCTGAAATCGCTGAAATCTGTAACGAGAAAGGGCTCTGGCTACATGTCGACGCTGCGTACGGAGGAGCTGCAGCCATCGTTCCAGAAATGCGGCATGTACTAGATGGTTGCGAGAGAGCGGACTCAATCGTCGTGAATCCTCACAAGTGGCTCTTCACCCCGATAGATGCCAGCGCCTTCTACTGCAGACGACCGGACATCCTCCAAAGAGCCTTCAGTTTGGTTCCTGAGTATCTGCGGACCAGTGAAGGTGAGAGCGTACGAAATTACATGGATTATGGGATTCAGCTGGGCCGAAGATTCCGTGCTCTCAAGCTCTGGATGATCTTTCGATACTTCGGTCATAAGGGATTGGTAGACAGAATCCGTGAGCACCTAAGGTTAGCTCATCAATTCGCTTCTTGGATTGATGGTGACCCCAACTTTGAACGCCTCGCTCCAGTACCTTTCAGCACAGTCTGCTTCAGAGTTCGACCGAAAGACTTGGTGGACCTTCTTGAGAAATCTCCTAGGGCGGCCGATGAGGTGGAGCGTTATCTCGATTCACTTAACGAGGCGCTTCTAGAGGCAGTGAACGCTACCGGGCAGGTTTTCCTCTCTCATACCCGCCTTCGAGACAGATTTGTTATTCGGCTCGCGATCGGCAACATTAGAACAAAAGAGAGCCATGTATCTCGCGCTTGGACGCTTCTGCAAGATCATGCTGCCAACTTGGATAGAGAACGCAGGCCACCTGAATTGCAACTACGCTAAGAGGAATAAACGCATCTGTTCGAAAGATCGATGCGATAAGAGACTACCCGTGAACTATCGCTTACGCTAACTCATTGGTGTCATCAAAGTCAAACATAATCTCTTTAAGTCGAGTGAAGAATAACATTACTTTGATAGATGTCCCGAACTTCTGGGCAACAAAACACCGTTGGACGGTGCAAGTTAGATGGAGGAGGTTAACAGGTACAAGCTTCTCTGCGATCAAATATTTACTGCAGATAGCAGAGTAAGATACGCCACTGTCTTAGATGAAGATTGCTCAATTGTGACTGGAGGAATGCGTCCGGGCGTAAAACCTATAGAATCCCCTGAAGAATCTCGGAGAGTAGATCTTCAAGTCGTGGTCTTGCTAGGGGTAATTAAGACTTGGTCAGAAGTCTTCGGACCTACTAGCTTCGTTTTCTTCAAGCATGGAAAGGTGAACATAATCATCTTCCCTATCGGCAATAGGCAACTCGATGTTTCAACGGAACCGGACTTCCCCGTTGAAGATGTATGGAAACTATTCAGAATTGTGGAGAGATGGAAACAGACTCGATAGTCTCCATGGACACGCGATTGACTTAAACGCGATTCAGCTCGCTCGGCTACGTTTAGGGAACATTTGTTGCATCTGTCGAGAAAGAAGTTCACTCTCTATCTTGGGTAGGCTATCAATAAGATTGAATGCTCGAAAATACTTCATCATAACCTCTACAATTCTCTCGATGACAAGTTTCTCGGCTTCGACGCCGTTTCTTATTAGATTTTGATAGAGTTTCCTTCTTGCTTCGACTACTTTATCTTCAGTCCAGATATATCGGCAGCCTGTTCGAATAAGCCAACTCTGCCGCTCACTAGAAAGTTCGTCAAACGATCTTCCCAACTCGTCGCCTCGCCTCCACTTCTCCCAACGACGGCTTGCAACGACAGCATTCTTCAGAATTTGGTCCAAGTTCGATAGAGTAGTTACTTTGCCTTCAGAGGCCAGTTTCTCTTCCACCTTAACAAGATTCATTAGTCCTGAGTATTCAGCGTCGCTGAACTCTGGACCCACGTTAGCGCCCCCAACTCCAGAGTCGGGGTAGGCCTCGAGGTTAACTACATAGTCTGTGTAATGTCCTTTTATCACAGAGCCATATGTGCTGGCTATCTCTGCCAGTTTCATCGCAATACTTGGAGAGAATGCGGTAGTATGAAGGTCTGTGCCAACCCTGCCGACTATGAAGCAGGGCCAAACTTCTGGAAGCTTACGCTTCAACAATTGTTCTTTGAGAAGCTCTAGGAAACTCTTAAAATCTTCAGGCTCGGTCAAGCCGCCTCCCACTTCCTCTGTACCAACCTCATAGCTGATAGGCGGCGCTTGCCTGTCAGCCCTGACATGCTCCACATGCTCAATCAGCTCTACTGTTCTATCTACAACGATCTCCATCGGAACAGGAGCTCCACCCTCGAACGCTGGATCTACAGTAGCATCGATGTGGAACAGATCGTATCCCGCTAGCAGACATGCTGAAAGCGACTCCTTCACACCCGCCATAGCCCTCTCGAAAGGCCAGTTCTCTATCCTATGAAGATCCTTAAGGTAAGGTCCTCCATGATCGAGAGCTATTATTACAGGTCCTTCATACCCTACCTCTTGCGCAGATTCCAGAGCATGCTGAACGAAGCGTTCTTGACTCCATTTCGTGTAGCCGCCGTCCAGATCGACTTGATTTAATGTAGCTGCAAATTTTATTGGGGCGTTCGCTCTTTTCGCCGCTAAGAGCGCGGCTTTTAAGACCGCTTCAGAGTTCGGACAAGCTGCAAATAGTGTAAAGTTCCGTCCATCTCTCCGCGATATGTTCTTGAAGGATTGCAGTATCGCTTCCGTTATTGGAATCTTCAGCTTCTCGGCGAGTTTTCTTATTCGACTTCGATCTTTGATAGGCATCGATGGGTTCTCCTACCGAATATTGAACAAGAATACGCTCATAACTTTACGCTAAGATGAATCATAGAATTCAGTTGATTCTGAGCATGTGGGCGCGTAGGACCCCCCGAGGGCTGGAGCCAGCTGGATTGGGTACGCGCGCTCTGAGCTATCGAAGCTACAACGCCTGTATCTAGTCCCCGAGACAGAAAAAGACTGTCGCCAAGGTTCTTCTCAACAGCTCTTTGCAGAACTAATCGAATCAGGGCAAAGTTGTTCAACAGACAATGTAGCTCTCCTTTCCATGCTGTTAGCCATTCGCTCTGTAGTAAATAATACTAACAGGCGCTAAACATAGATCTTCGAAACATCGCGATTCAAGAGACAAGCGTCGGTGATTGCAATGCAAGCAGAAGTGCGGCGTAGAAGAATTATCTCCGCTCAAAGATGCTTACTTGTCTTGGCCTTGATTATGGTTGAATCAAGCTTAGGCGTTCAAATTCAATATTGCATGGTCCAGGCTAACGAGTATTCGTCTTCAGTCAAGTTCACCGTTTCCCATTCAAAGATACGTGTAGAACAGGTTGTGAGCTTTGAAGATGTCGAGAGTTATCAAAGATATCTCGATATAATCTCTATACGATATCACAAAACGGTCATGACGTTGCAAGAATCTCTCCTCGAATACGACGGGTACATCGACAATTTTCGAATCGATGAAGATCCTGACCAGTTGAGGGTTTCTTTAGAGTATGATATCCATGGTTTGGTGAAGGGCGTCCTCATCTATAGTATAGATTTCAATTTCATTCAAGAGATATATGGTGTAAGACATAGTTTAACATCCTTCGATCGAAAGAGTTTCAACGTCTTGAGCTATCGTAACTTGACAATACAGGTTGAAGGATTCCCGATTCAGATCTCAGATAACGAGATGCAATTCGTTCCATTCTGGCTTGTCGCTGTGACTGCTATCTCCCTAGGATCGCTCGTGATACTAGCAATAATTGTCTTACGACGCTATCGTCGTGTGGCTGAGAATACAGAAGCAGTTTATCATCATACTGACCATGCTCGTGATCTTGTTTCACTATCTTCTTTAATTTTCAATGCCTTGTGTAATCCATTTAACTTTCCAGAATTCATATGATACCCTTGAATCGAGGCAATTCGTTTGACTTCTCGTAGAGAAAGACTTGTATTCGGACTGTCACTGAACGTCGTGGCTCTCGGGCTGGTCAGCCTATTTACTGATATAAGCACAGAGATGATTCTAGGAATCCTCCCCCTTTTCTTGGTGTACGACCTAGGCGCTTCTGCTGCAA
>CAZHMI010000031.1:0-19163 GCA_964533795.1 uncultured Candidatus Bathyarchaeia archaeon | reverse complement strand
GAATTGGAGCGGCAAAAGAAGGTTGATGAGACCAAGAAGAAACGTGAAGAAACAGCCTCAGATAAGTTGAAGAAGGGACAGAAACTTTCATTTGAAGAGTTCAAACTGCTTGTTGAGCAAGGCAAGGTCTGATCGGCAAAGCTTTTAGTGCTATCTTCGGCATCTTCCTATAGGTTCTCGCGAAAGGTATGCTGGTAATGAATGATGGATCAAGCTAACGTTGCTTTGGTAGGCGGAACGGGCATGGAAGAATTGTTGAGGGAGGGGAGGCAACTCAGGATAGGCACCCCGTTTGGGCCCTCGCCCAAGATAACCCTGGGAAAGATGGATTCTTTGAATGTGGTTTTTCTGCCTAGGCATGGAGAGGAGCATGATCTTCCGCCTCATAGAGTAAATTACAGAGCCAACATGTGGAGCCTCAACAAACTTGGGGTCACTAGGATAATTGCAACCAACGCTGTTGGAGCTGTTAATAAGGAGTATAAGCCTGGAGACTTCGTTGTGCCAAGCGACATAATTGATTTTACTAAGATGCGAAGCCAGACATTCTACGATGAAGCGCCCGTGACTCATATCGATGCGACTCAGCCGTATTGTCCGGAATTGATGTCTCTCTTGGCGAAAGCATCAAGAAAACAGGTTAAGAGCGTGAGAAGGAACGCGGTCCTCGCATGTATGGAAGGCCCCAGGTATGAAACTCCCGCTGAAATAAGGATGCTAAGAAAACTGGGAGCAGATATAGTTGGGATGACTGCAGCTCCAGAAGCCTTCCTTGCGAGAGAATTGGAGATGTGCTACGCAACGATATGCTTCGTATCGAATATGGCTGCAGGAATTGAAGCAAGGCTCACAACAGAGGACGTTATCAAAGTTGCGAGAGAAATAATGCCTAAATTGAAGCTTATGCTGAAGGACGCTGTCGGAATGATTCCGAGAGAGCGGAAATGCGTTTGTTCGCGCGCCCTTCAAGGAGCCAAGATATAGGTGCGACCCTTTGAGTCTCCGAGCGTTCTTGAAGATCCTGGGCGCTTACAGAATATACGAGAAATGGCTGAAAGGTCAGGTTGAGAAGCAAGATATGCCTCAACATGTTGCTGTAATACTAGACGGCAATAGAAGATGGGCGAGTGAACGTTCACTTCCATACCTAGAGGGTCATCAATACGGTGCGAGGATAGCTAAAGAATTTCTTGAATGGTGCTTAGATCTAGGAATAAGGACAGTCACCGTGTACGTTTTCTCAACGGAGAATTTTCAGAGATCCAATGAGGAGGTGCAAAGAATACTACGCTTGATAGAGGATGAAGCTAGAAGGCTCCGAAATGACCAAAGGTTGCATGAGAACAAAGTGAGAGTGAAGACGATAGGGAGGATAGATCTCCTGCCTGAAAGCCTTCAACAGATTCTACGCGATGTTGAAAGAGAAACAGAGAGTTACGGTGAACATTACCTTAACATAGCCATAGCTTACGGAGGACGAACTGAAATAGTTGACGCAGCTAGAAAGATCGCTGAAAACGTAGCTAAACAGAGAGTATCCCTGGACCAGATAGATGAAGAACTCTTCAGAGACTATTTATACACCGCTCACTTGCCAAACCCTTACCCTGATCTGATCATTAGAACTTCAGGCGAGGAACGATTGAGCGGATTTCTACTCTGGCAGTCCGCATATAGCGAGTTTTGTTTCCTCGACGTATACTGGCCAGATTTCAGGAAGATAGATCTGCTGAGAGCTGTCAGAACCTACCAGCATAGAAGGAGAAGGTACGGCCGTTAAGCCCGGCGAGACTTGTTTTCCGCCGATTCAATTTTGCATACTTGGTGTCAATAATCTTAGCTTGAGTATTGTATCATTTCCACAAAGTGTGTTCATAAGAATCATTGGTCGCAATAGCTAAATTGAGATCTATTGAATTATTTTGGAAATCAAGTCACATTCACATAAAAACAGCACCTTGCAGAGCAAATCGGTGGAAAAGGAAAGATTTGGTATACATAAAGAGGATAGATCTCAGAGGATTCAAAACTTTCGGAAGAAAGTTCTCGCTGGTTCTTGATAGAGGCCTGACGGTCGTTACAGGACCGAATGGGTCAGGCAAGTCGAATGTTATGGACGCGGTCAAGTTTGCGCTTGGCGAATTGAGCCCTAAGGAGTTCAGAGGTTCAACTCTCTCCGACCTTATCCATAAAGGTTCCGCACAACTTGGGCAACGATCAGCTTACGTCTCTGTTCAATTTGACAATTCCGACAGGCGTCTTCCAATAGATTCGGAAGCGGTAACGATTTCACGAGAGTTCAGCCGCGGAGGAGAAGGGGTTTACAGACTCAATGGGAAACGTATTTCGAGAAAACAGTTGACCGATGTTCTCTCGTCCGGGGACATTCAAGTCTCAGGTCATAATATTGTGCCTCAACACGCAGTTACGAGGCTAGCTGAGGTCACCCCAGAAGAGAGGAGAAAGATTATAGAGGATATGATTGGGATAGCGGTTTACGACACTAAGAAGAGTGAGGCGCAAGTTCAGCTTCAGCAAGCTGACTTGAATCTTAGGGTCGCTTCTGCGAGGATCGACGAAGTTAGGATGCGCGTCGAATCGTTAGAGCGGGAGAGAAACGATTATTTAAGATACACTTTCTTGAAAGGTGAAGTGAATCGCCTTCAAGCCCAAATACTGTCGAATCGGATGAGCCGTCTTGAGGCTGAAATTGCTGACTTGAAAGCCGAAGTCGATACGAAGCAGCGAGATCTCGAATCAGTAAAGAAGAGAAGAGAAGAACTCTTAGCGATAGGAAGCCAACTCGAGAGCAGAAGAAGAGATTTTGAAGAAAGGACTGTTGACAAAGGAAGCCAGCAGCTCTTTGAAGTTGAGAGGGACATAGGGGATGTAAGCTCAAAGATTGCAAGCATCAAGACTGAATTAGAGTCGGGAGAAGCCACTCTTAGAACTTTGACGAGGCAGAAGGAAGATCTTGCTCGACACACCGATCAGTTGAACAGATCCGTGGAAGAGACCAGAGCTGAGATACGCAAACTCAAAAGCAGACGAGACAGGCTATTCAGCACGCTAAGTGAGAAGCGGGATCTTTATCGAAAGCAGTCAGATGCCCTGACAGAAATGAGGCAAGAATTAAGCCAGAATACAAAGCGGATTGAAGGGGTGGAGAAAGAGGCTGACGGACTGATTAAGCAGCTTATAAGGTTCAACGCGCTGATCAAAGGAAGTTCAACCAAGCTAGATCTTCTTTCAAGCCATATGCACACTCTTGAAACTCGAAAAGCAGAGTTCCAATCGTTGATTGAAGATATACAGAATAGAACGCAGGAGCTCTCGAAGCTTAGGAAGGAGGAGCGGAACCGACTGGAGGAAATTGAACGCAGACTATCGGAGTACGCTTCTCTCAAAGAGGTGAGACAGAAAGAGATAATCGACGCGAATCAGGTTGCGAAGAAGGCAAGGGTTTCGATAGTGGAATTTGAAACCCAGAGGAAGTTGGCTGAAGGATTGACAGCGGAGCAGCGAGCTCTCTCTAGAATTGAGGAGATGGGTAAGACTGGAGCGATCCGAGGAGTTCTCGGCCGTCTGGAAGATCTTATTCGCTTCAAGGGCGAACATCGCAAGGCCATAGAGGCAGCTTCTGGAGGATGGATGAAGGCCCTTGTGGTTGAAGATCTCGATACAGCTGTAGCTTGCGTTGAGAGTTTGAAGCGAACAAAGCTGGGCAGGATCAAGATAATCCCTTTGGCCAGCGTCACTATGGTCCGTCCAATAGAAGATTTCGACGAGACCCCGGGAGTTTTGGGACGCCTAGTTGACTTCATCGACTGCGATGAGGATGTTGTTCCAGCTGTAAACTTCGTTTTCGGTGATACAGTTCTCGCGAGCGGCCAAAAGGGGGCATTCCTAGCGTCGTTGAAAAGCCTCAGGGCAGCCGTTATCTCAGGAGATCTATATGAACCCGGAGGTGGAATGGAAAGCGGATACTATAGGGAACCCCTCGACTTGGAGTCGATGGTCCCGAAGGATTCCGCCTTAGAGAGCCTTGACAAGACTGTGAAGTCCCTTGAGTCTTTAGTCCAGAGGGGAGAATCCGACGTCGGCAGACTTGACTCAGAGCTGGTGAGCCTTAGGGAGAGCCGAGTGACAAGCCAGAACATGATCTCTTCCATGGAGAGAGAGATGGAAGGGATCGAAGCGAGCCTAACCAGAGGGCAGAGGTCCCTTTCCTTAACGATCAAGAGGCTCGCCAGCCTCAGTAAAGAGGTCGACAAGGAGAAGGCTTTCCTTTCATCTATTACAAGTCAAAGGGCTTCAGTTCAAGAGAAGCTCAATATGCTCGAGAAAGAGAAGACATCGCTGAAGGTAAGGGCGAAACAATCTCAGTTGGCTGATGCTGAAGCGAAGTACGCAATTCTGACCAAGGAACTTAATGAGCTCAATCAAGAGTTCATCGCAGTCGAAAGCCGTCTTTCAACTTTGGAGTCAACTTTGTCAACGATTATGCCGAGCTTCGATCAAGCGAGAATTCAATCGAAGGGTTTGGAGCGCCAAATGGAGAAGACAAGGATAGACATGGAATCGTCAAGGACGCGACTGGATGAAGTGAAGAAAGAGCTGGCTGAACTTGAATCTCAGCGGGATAATCTCTCCTCATCTTTAACCTCAGTGAGGGAGAAGCGGGGAGAATTCGAAGCTGAGATGA
This sequence comes from uncultured Candidatus Bathyarchaeia archaeon, assembly GCA_964533795.1. Taxonomy (GTDB): domain Archaea; phylum Thermoproteota; class Bathyarchaeia; order 40CM-2-53-6; family CAYOZM01; genus CAYOZM01. The sequence goes on along the minus strand of CAZHMI010000031.1, from coordinate 14,458 downwards.
AGAAGATAGAGGCCGAATTGAAGAGCATATTCGATCGATACGAACCGTTGAATGCTACCATAATGGAATTGAACTCCCAGATCAAAGAGAGAGCGATGCAAGTATCGTATCTCCAAACGGAGCTTCGAACTCTTGGATACACGCAACTATTCGGTATCAAGCCTGAGGAAGTTAAGAAAATCGAGTCTACGCTCAACGTAATCAAAAATGAACTTGAAAGCATAGGCGCTGTGAATCAACTTGCAGCAGTTCAATACGAAGAGGTCAAGAACAACTACAAGCAATTATCAACTAGGATAAACGAGCTTGAAAGGGAGAAGCTCTCAATTCTTAACTTCATGAACGAACTTGAGAGAAAGAAATTTGACACCTTCATGAGCGCCTTCGGATCGGTTAACAGGAATTTCGAAGAGATCTTCAGCAAGATATCGAACGGAGGCTCGGGGAGGCTCCTACTTGAATATCCTGAGGATCCGTTCAAGGGAGGGGTCGACGTATACCTGAGATTTCCTGGGAAGGCTGAATTGACCATTGGAAGTGCAAGCGGCGGCGAGAAGTCAGTGGCGACCGTCTGCTTCATCCTAGCGCTTCAAGCGATACATCCGATGCCATTCTACATGTTTGATGAGATAGATGCACATCTCGACGCTGTCAATTCACAGAGGTTGGCTGATCTGCTTAGAGAACGATCCCAAGGTTCACAGTTCGTCGTCGTTTCTCTCAGAGATACTACGATATCCCGCGCCAACAAGATATACGGAGTGTACATTCAAGACGGTGTCTCCCAAGTGGTTTCGCTCCCATTGCCGGAGGCACGGTAGATGGCTGAACTGGAAAAACCGTTCTGGCTGCGTCCTCCGTATGTCATACTTTTTGACTTACTTCGTTTACATAGGCTGAAACCTTGGGATGTCAATATAACATATCTACTCAACAACTTCCTCGCTGAGATGAAGAAGCAAGGGTACATAGATTTTTCAGCATCCGGTACTGCCTTGCTTTCATCAGCTTTCATCCATAGGATGAAATCTGAACTGGTCCTGAAGATGGAGGAGCCGCCCAGGCCGCCTCAGCCCAAACCTCAGGAGGTTATTCCACCGCCCCTGCCTATCCCGATAAGATTCGAATACACAGCAACATCTGTTGTAGAAGTCTTGAAGGCGCTTGAAGAGGTTCTCAGAAGTGAGAGATCTCTCCTCGCCGCGCAGAAATCGCCTATCAAGGCACCTCAAGTGATAGAGCAACTCGACGAGTTCCTCACGAACATAGAAGACCACATAAACGAGTTCTTCTCAATGCTAGTCCAACTCTCAAGGAAGAGGAGGAACATATCATTCAGAAGATTGGTCAAAGGGCTGTCTCTTCTGGAAATCATTAGAGACTTCATTATGGTCCTTTTCCTAACAGGTCAAGGAAAGATACGGATATATCAGGAGGAAGATTTCGGCGACATAATCGTTAACGTTATCGAGGCGATCCCTGCTGTCGCAACAGACTGAAGAGCCGATCACTGAAAAAGAGAAGGAGCAAATAGCTCTTATCGAGGCTGCTTTGTACGTAACCGGCAGACCTGTTGACGCAAAGATACTGGGATCGATAATTCGGGTAAGAAGTGAAGATAGAATTCGTTCCTTAGCAAGAAAACTTGCTGAACAATACAAGCAGACGAAACGCGCTATGGAGGTCTTAGAGCTTCAAGATGGAAGGTTTGTCATGCAACTGAAGCCCGACTATGTTAGAAGCGTCAAAAGACTCGCCACAAGGCAACTTCTGACACCTGGTCCGTTGAAGACTCTGTCTTTCGTCGCATTCAAGCAGCCGGTCACTCAATCCTATGTCGTTAGAGTTCGCGGAAACTTGGCGTACCAGCATGTAAGAGTATTGAGAGAGATGGGCTTGATACTCGAGGAGAGGCTCGGCAGGACGAAGATACTGCGAACAACAGAAACATTCGCAGACTATTTCAATCTAAGCCACGATACACGATTGATGAAGAAGCAACTCGAGAAATTGTTCAGTGAGCTTAGTGAAGTCAAACCTGAGGAGAAGTCGTCTATTCCTCCTGTTCGATCTGAAAAGGTTGAGGGCTAGTTCTTCACCGGGATAATGCTTATATTTCCCTGAGGCGTCGAGACTTCAAGCTTTGAGAGATCGAGGTGTGAAACATCTTGCCGAAGGGACATGGGGATCTTCATAAACGAAAGAAAAGCGGAGGTATGAAGAGAGCTCATAGAGGGAAGAGAGCCTTCGAGATGGGAGGGGATCCGGCTGAGACACTGGTCGGAGAGAAGAAACTAGTAAGGTATAGAGCCAGAGGCGGACACTTGAAAATGAAGGCTTTAGCCTACAACACTGCGAACGTCACAGATCCCTCAACTCAGAAATCACAGAAGGTTCAGATATCTAAGGTCGTTAAGAACCCATCAAACATCGACTATCAAAGGAGAGGTCTAATAACCAAAGGAGCGATAATCGAAACGCCGCTGGGCCAAGCAAGAGTAACCTCAAGGCCAGGGCATGACGGAGTCGTTAACGCAGTTCTCCTCCAGAAACCTTAACTCGAGAACTGTCGAAGTTTTTCCAGAACTAATCCCTCGCTCTCGCGAGTCTAGACTCTGAAAGGCTGAGTCGATCATGGAGAAGACGAATCGAATATTTGCGCATGCCCCTTCTAGCCAAGCCATGTCTCTCCGCTGGATCGACTCGGAGGATAGAGTCAGATCGGAATACGGGAAATACTTGACGGATGAGTCGCGAATAGGTGAAGGCAAGGCCCGAATAATCTTCTTTCCGGAAACGGAGGAGCAGATATGCGCGTTCCTGAAAAGTATGGCTTCTGAATCTAATCCAGTAACGATCTCGGCTGGAAGGACTGGAATCGTTGGCGGAGCCGTTCCGTTTGGGGGCGCGATTCTCTCAACCGAAAAGATGAACAAGATCCTCGGGTTGAGATTCGATTCCACGACTGGAGAATGGTTGGTTAGAGTCCAGCCGGGCGTTATCCTTAGAGATCTTCACACCAAGGTTGAGAGAAAGGAGTTTCGCGAAATTCTAGTTCATGCCAGCGGATCTGAGAAGGAAGATCTGGAAAGATTTCTCGAGGATCATCGAAGATACTTCTATCCTCCGGACCCTACAGAGGATTCGTCGACGATCGGCGGGAATATCGCTACAGATGCAGCTGGATCTCGAACGTACAAGTATGGTTCAACCCGGAAATTCGTTAGAAGAATATGTGTTGCTTTGGCAAATGGCGATAGGCTCGACATAAGGCGGGGCGAAGTCTTCGCAGGCCTTGGGCGGACATTCGAGGTTCAGCTTTCCAATGGCACATGTCTAACCGTCAAGTTGCCCAGCTACACCATGCCGAATGTGAAGAATGTTGCAGGGTATTATGCGGAAGATGCGATGGATCTTATAGATCTATTCATAGGATCTGAAGGGACGATTGGAGTTGTCATGGAAGCGGAGTTGGCTTTAGCCCCGCGTCTTGGCAATCTACTGACGGCTCTGGTCTTCTTTCCCTCTGAACGTGATGCTTTAGGATTCGTTCATAGGATTCGTGGCGACCACCCTCAAGGCAGACCGTATGTTGAATGTCCTGAATCGATAGAATACTTTGACTCGAATTCCTTGAATCTCCTGAGGTTGCGGCGAAGGGAGTCCACTATGCCTTTGGAAATTCCCGAGTTTCCCGAAAAGGCTGAGGCTGCTATTCTTCTGGAACAATCGTATGTTGAGGAGGAGTTTGAGAAGTTGATTGAGGCGCTTGACCTAAGCTTGAGGGAAAACGGGTCGTCGCTCGAAGATACTATGTCGGCTACGGATGACTCTGATGCGAAGAGACTGACGAAGATTAGACATGCTTTACCTGAGACAGTGAATCAAACGATCGCCTCACGCAAGAGGAAGATACCCGAGATCCATAAGGTCGGAACGGATACAGTTGTACCTGACAATTGTTTGGACGCCATGCTGGAGTACTATGTGAAGAGGTTGATTGAAGAAAGGTTCGAGTACGTGATCTTCGGCCATATAGCGGAGAATAATCTTCATGTCAACATCCTTCCTAACACTCTCGAAGAGCTCAAACGAGCTGAGATGGCGGCTGAAGAGTTTGCGAGATGGGCTGTCGAGCACGGTGGAACCATATCTGGTGAACATGGGGTCGGGAAACTGAAACGGAACCTCCTCAAGGTAATGTACGGCGAGAAATGTGTCGAGGAGATGTTCCAAGTCAAGAAGACACTTGACCCTCAACTGATCCTTAATCGGGGGAACATCTTCGCGATTGATTGAACACCGCTTTACCTGCCAAGTCAGCTCATTGCATAGTTGCAGGAAACAATATGCTTGTCTTGGGCTTGATCAGATGGTCGCTCAATAAGCTGCTTCAGCAAGTTCACCGATATCGCGTCCCAGAACATAATAAATAGAACCCTTCGAATCAAACCTACCGTCAGAGAGTGTTCGCATAGGTTGGAGCGGCTTGAAGCACCAAGACAAGATGATCGTTTGGCCTTCTAATATCGACTCTTCTAAATCTAGGAGCGAAGGTCGGAAGTTGTCCAAGGCTTTATGCATTGAGATGCCTAAACTTGCTGAAGTTGAAGACGCCGCAAGAGCTCTTGGTTTAGAATCAACCTCGATGGGCGATGCGGCAAGACCGTTGAGACCGTGGGAGAAGACAGGCTACATAATAGTCGATAGGAAAGGCAAGACAAGGAGTTCCGTCTTCAAGTCACTGGTTCAAGCCATACACAGGTCGAGGCAAACCAAGCCTAAGGGAAAACCGAATTAAAGGCACTGATAAGGCAAGAGTCTTCATGAACACGAGAGGGCTCTCGGTAAGGATAAATTCGGGACGGAAGCTATTCTCTGGAAACATTGATTGACGGTGGGACCTGATCCACTATGGACGAACTATTACTACTAGCGGCTACATCATTCATCGTAGGGTTCTCCGGCGCGTTGATGCCCGGTCCGATGCTGGTCGCTGTCATTCTTCAGTCGACCGAGAGAGGATACTTGACAGGCCCATTAGTCGTAGTCGGGCACGCTGCCCTCGAAGCAGGCACGATGATAGCATTATTCTTCGGTTTGAGCACGATCATAGGTTCGACTGAGGCGAAAATAATCATTGGGGTTTTAGGCGGAGGTTTCCTACTCTGGATGGGCTTCGATCTGGTTAGACATGCGAAGAAAGCTGCATTTAGGCTTGAAGTGGAAGGAGGCCAAGCTACACTTCTCAGGCACGGGCCAATTCTATCGGGAATTGCGACGAGCGCGATGAATCCGTACTTCTTCCTTTGGTGGGCGCTCGTGGGAAACGGTTTCATGTGGCAAGGGATGGCAATCGCTGGGTTGATTGGTATAGTGACTTTTGCATGCGCCCACTGGATGTCCGATCTCTCTTGGTATACTTTTGTCTCTCTTTCCGTGCACAAAGGCAGAAGCTTCCTGAGCAATAGGGTATACGGAATGGTCCTTGCGATATGCGGGATATTCTTGCTGGCGGTCAGCACAAAATTCGTCTACGACGGGTTAACGGCGCTATTTCAAATCTAAGAGAAAACTGGCGCTACGTCCTCCACTTTGTTCCTTCAGCGGTGTCTTCTAAAATCACTCCAATTTTTCCTAGACGGTCGCGAATCCTGTCAGCGGTTTCCCAGTCACTCTTCTTTCTCGCTTCATCTCTCATTTCAACAAGAAGATTGACAAGCTCTGTAGAGATGTCCTCCGAAGGTTTCTTAACTTCTCTACCTTCGAAGATGCCTATGATTGATCCCATTTCTTTCAGTGTCTCCAAGATCTGTCGAAGGCTCTTTGCGTCGGGACCTGAAAGGATGAACTTCTCAACTTCTTTCGTAAGACTGACCAGTACGGCGATAGCGGCGGGTGTATTGAAATCGTCGTCCATCGCTTCAACGAACTTCTCTTTATGTCGGGAAACAATTTGAGTAAACTGGCTTTCGTGAAACTCGGCAACGTCTTGGCTTCTCGCCAAGAGCGTTTGAACTCTGTCATATGTCGCGTACAGCCTTTCCAATAGTTCCTTGCTACTTCTAAGATTCTCTTCGCTAAAATCGATTGGGCTTCTGTAATGACTCGAGGCAAAGAATAGCCTCAATACATCCGGCTCGTATCTTTTGAGCGCCTCTTTGATTGTGATGAAGTTTCCGAGAGATTTGGACATCTTCTGACCCTTCACATTAAGTATGCCTGTGTGAACCCAGTACTCAACCATGGGCTTCTCGCCCGTAGCCGCCTCTGCCTGCGCTATTTCAGCTTCATGGTGCGGAAAGACCAGCTCAACAGCGCCGCCGTGAATATCATATCTCGAGCCGAAGTGAGTATATGTGATCGCTGTGTCCTCAATATGCCAGCCGGGCCTTCCTTTCCCCCACGGGCTATCCCATGAAAGCTCTCCAGGTTTCTGGCTTTTCCACAATGAGAAATCACTGGGGTTCCGTTTTCTCGGATCTGGCTCGATTCGATGCTTTTTCAATTCATCAGGTTTCTGTCGAGAGAGTCGGCCGTATTCTGGGAATTTCGAGATATCATAGTAGACATCTCCGTCGACTACATAGGCATATCCTTTCTCAATTAGTGTATTCACTTGTCTGATTATTTCGGGAACGTATTCAGAAGCCTTCGCGAAGAGATTCACAGTGTTGATGCGTAAGGATGCCATATCTTTGTAGAACTCAGTTGTGTATTCTTGAGCCAAATCCACTGGATTCAGATTTCTTTCCTTGGCTCTGTTAATTATCTTGTCATCGACATCTGTAATGTTCATGAGGTAGAAGAGGCTGTAGCCTTTGTACCTCAGGTATCGGGCGATGATGTCGTATGCGATATAGGTTCTAGCATGACCTATATGCGTCATGTCGTAGACGGTGGGCCCGCAAACGAACATGTTCACTCTATTTCCGTGAATCGGTTTGAACTCCTCTTCCTCACCAGTCATAGTGTTGTAGACTTTCAAAGGCATCCATCACACCGATCAGGATATGAGTCACATCTTTCGTAGATGACTGGGCAATAAATATGTTGGCGGATTCTCTCACTCTTATTCGAGGAACAGGGTGTGGCGGTTACGTTAGAACTTGTAACCGATCTTTCTTAGGAATAGTTTTCTATCATCTACGTCTCGGTCAGTTTCAATTCCTTTCGATTTGAGGCCATCTATGACGCCGAGGATCCCTCTCCCTAGTTCGGTCTCCGCGACGATTACCTCAACCGGATTCGCAGTTGCACAGTATATGCTGCAGACCTCGGGAACAGACTTGATAGCGTTGAGGACATTTATTGGGTAAGCCCCTTTGAGGACTATTATGAAACAGTGTCCGGCCCCAAGCTGAAATGCGTTTCCAGCCGCGACTTGGACCAACTCAGGGTCGTTTCCCGCTTTTCGAATAAGGCATGGTCCTGAGGACTCGCAGAAAGCTAAACCGAATCGGATGGCTGGAACGCTATTCACGATCGCCTCGTAAAGGTCTTCAACGGACTTGATGAAATGGCTTTGACCAATTATAATATTGCATTCTTTGGGAACTTCTATCTTGACAGTGTAAGTCTCCAAATGTAGTTCCTCGCCTATTAGTAGATGGTTCCAATAATAGATTAATGTTATCAAAATTGACGAACGAGCGATTGAAGAATCTTTATCGCTTAACCAAGTTGTTTAGAGAACAAACGCTTAAATTCGTTGCTATCGAATAACTGGAGAAAGGTAAAGCGACATGGCGAGAGCCTACTCTGATGAGGAAATAGAGCGGATTCTAAACTCAAGGCATAGGGATTGGTGGACTATCGTTGATGAATTGAAGGATGAGGCGGAATCGATCCCCTTGATCGCCACTATAACTGCGTTCACGCTTGGCTTAGCCTTGGGATTTACCGTGTCGAAGAAGTGAATTCAGAGCGTCTTTCCGATGCGTAGGATATGCGCAAGCGGTTAGGTGTGTAGTTTGGAGCTGTATGAGGCGATAAGGTCGAGACGTAGCATTAGAAGATACAAGCCTGACGTGGTTCCAGACGATGTGATTCGTAAGATCATTGAGGCTGCATCTTGGGCACCTTCCTCTAGTAATAGCCAACCTTGGGAGTTCCTGGTTGTGAGAGATAGAGGCGTTCTTGATAGGCTGTCGAGGACTCACCCATACGCTAGCCTGCTTAAAGGCGCTCCGTTATGTATTGTGGCATGCTCTGATCCGAAGAGGTCGCCGAATCACTGGGTAGAGGACTGCTCTCTAGCTGTGCAGAATATGCTTCTTGCCGCTAGGGCAGAGGGCCTTGGCACTTGTTGGGTCGCCGTCTATCGTCCCAGTGACGTAGAACGTGAGAATAGGGTCCGAGAAGTGCTATCGATCCCTAGGAGCATTAGGGTCATAGCTCTTATAGGCTTGGGGTATCCGGCTGAGAGCCCTCAGCCCCCTTCCAGAAGGAAACTTGAAGAGATTATTCACTACGAGAAATACTAATAACGAATCCTAGGCGAGTTTGGTTTTTCGGGATATCGTTGGCTATAGAGGGACCTCGATAAGAAGTCTATCCAGCAGCTCCTTGTATCTGTTTCTAATAGTTACCTCGGTCACATTCGCTATCTCAGCTATCTCCCTCTGTGTCTTCCTCTCATTGGTTAAGACAGTTGCAATATACGTCGCTGCAGCAGCTATTCCCGTAGGACCTCTCCCGCTTGTCAACTTCATCTGCTTCGCCGTCTCCAAGATCCTTATCGCGATCGCTTCAGCCTTCCCCGATATTATTAGCTTGTTCGAGAATCTGGCGGCATAGTGGCGGCTGGTAGAGGGAGGCACAAACGTCTCCAATTCGCGGACCATGAACCTGTAGCTTCTTCCAATATCCTTCTTGTTGAGGCTTGATGCTGTCGCTATTTCATCGAGAGTACGTGGGACGCCGCATTGCCTGCAAGACATGTAGATCGCGGCCGCGGTCACGTTGTGTATCGATCTGCCTCTGATCAGCCGTTTTCTTATCGCTTTCCTATAGATCACAGACGCTGTTTCAAGAATATTCTTTGGAAGATTCAAAGATGATGAGAGTTTGCTCAATTCAGAGAGCGCTACCGCCAGGTTCCTCTCCGTGGCATCCGATACTCTGACTCTCCTTTGCCACTTCCTCAGTTTGTAAAGCTCCATCCTTTGTGTCGGTGTAAGCTTCTTGCTGACCGCTTGTTTGTCTCTCCAGTCAATTATTGTCGACAAGCCTTTGTCGTGAATGGTATATGTAAGTGGAGCTCCAACCCGCGTTCTTTTCGCCTTCTGTTCGTCATCGAAAGCTCTCCATTCAGGTCTCGAGTCCGTCAGCTTCTCAACGATAACACATCCACAATTGGTGCAAACTATCTCAGCTGCATCGTAGTCTCTCATCAGTCTTGATCCTCCGCATTCCGGGCAGAGGCGCGGTTTTCCACGGATCGGTGGACTATCGTTCATCTCAGCTTCGGATTCTGACAATTAACCACCTAGTGTTCTCGGGCAAGATAGAGGATCTTTCCAACGCAGGTTGACGGTTCCGAAATAGTCGGCTTGACTGCTACATAGGGTGCTGTTATTGGACCGAAGACGTCGTAGACCACGCCTACCTGTTTCAACTTGCTGTCCCACACTTGAGAGCCAAGTTTAGGAATCGCATCTGACTCCAACTTCAAGATGAGGCTGCGGCTTTTCGATAGGTGTAAGATCTTGCCCAGCCTCTTCAAGTCCTCACAGTCACTCCTTTGACGAAAGGTGCAATTAAAAAAGATGTTTATAAACTTAGCTTGCGCTCCAGATCGTTTCTTTATGCATCACAGTAATATCATCGATGAAGGATTGCTCATACAAAATGAATTTCAATTTCTTGCTGCAATCACAATTCACGTTTGTACCGCGCACTTCTATGGAAATTGACGCTGTTTCTCGCGGCTTTCATTCAGCTTTACTCGAAGACATGAATCAGTACGGCGTTTGGTTGCGAACTGTTTTTTACTAAGTGATGCAATGCTTATGACGAATGTATGGGTCGAAGATATTGGATGATTAGAGGCATAACACTTCAAAACTTCATGTCGTACGAGAACGCGTATGTCCCGTTCGAGCGCGGCTTGAATCTTGTCTGCGGTCCGAACGGCGCTGGAAAATCATCCATACTCCTAGCTGTTTCTGTTGTGCTAGGTCAGACCTATACTGAACGAGCAAAGAGATTGAGCGATCTGATAAGGCGGGGCACCGACCAAGCAAGAATATCGCTACTAATAGACAACTCGCCAAGAGATGGACGTAGGCCTTTCCCACAATATCGCACGGATACAGTCGCGATCTCAAGGACGTTGAAGAAGAATGGAGACTACCCTTATGATCTTCAAGGTAAGCCGATATCAAAGACGACCGTTACGGAAGTCTTTACTAAATTCGGCTTGAACCCGGACAACCTATTGATAATCATGCATCAATTGATGGTGGGAAAGTTCGGTTCAATAAGTCCAATCGAGAAGTTGCAGATGTTAGAGGAGGCAGTTGGATTTCAATCGTACCGAAAGGACGTAATGGATGCTCATCAAAGGCTTAAGAAAACTGTTGGCGAGGAAGAATCCTTAGCGTCTGTCCTCGAGTCCACGAAAGAGACTTACGATTACTGGAAGAGGGAGTACGAGAAGTATCTGCGGAAAAAGGAGCTTGAGTCAAAACTTAGAGAATTGCAGGGTGAGCTTTTGTGGGCGAAGATAGAGAAAAGGGAGAACGCTCTTCTGAAACTCAAGTCCAAGATTGAATCTAGGAAGAAGACCATTGAGTCTATTAACAACAAATTTGGGAAAGCGCGAGAGAGCGCAGATAAGCGTCAGGCGAAATTTGAAGATCTGCGGAAGAAGATTCTTCAGCTAGACGACCTCAAGCTTGAAGTCGCTAGAAACGAAACTCGTCACAGCATGAACTCCACTTGGGCCCAGCAGATGCTCGAGGAGACTCGAAAACAGATAGACGAAGGCAAGGAGAAGCTTTCCAAAATCTCTCGTTTGAATCCGAAAGGAGATATTCACGACGATTTTGAACGCTATTTTCAAGAGCAGGCAACCCGGCTTGAGCAGAAGAAGATTGAGTATGAGGAGCTTCTAGAGAAGTCCTTGAAGGAGACGAGCAAGGCTCAAAGTGAGCTTCTTTCGCTTAATAGGCAGATCTCAGAGCTGGATTCGCAATTTGAAGTTGAACTATCTAAGCTGATTGACGCGAGAGTTGAACTTGAGGTCCTCTCTTTCAAAAAGACGCTTTTGACAGAAGAACTCAATGACCTCGAGGTCCAACGAAGAATGGCTGAAGAGGAGATCACGCCTCTAATTGTTGAAGCGAAGAAGTTCGGGCCTAGAATAGCGACAGTAAGGAAGATCTTTGACATCATGATAAACATCAGTGCTATAGAGGAGCAACTGAAGCCCCTAGCGCTCGTCTCTGAAGACGTTGAGAAGATGTACTCCTCATACACAAACATCCTCCATGACCTGAAAGAGAAAGCTGAGACGGTTGCAAGGAACAGGGAAGAGATACTGCTTGAACTGAACAAGCGCCTCGAAACTTGGAGAGAGATTATTGATCGGTTTCTAGACGAGTTGAACACGAGATACAACTCAATTTTGGGAGAAGTGAGTGCGAAAGGAATAGTTAGGTTGGTGGAGGCGAAGGACATAGAAAAAGCTGGGATCGAGCTCCTCGTCGGCTTCAAAGGGAGTAAACCCTCTCCGTTGGACTCTCTCACTCAAAGCGGTGGGGAGAGAAGCGTAGCGCTCATGGCGTTTCTCCTTGCGCTTCAACAGTACATAACTTCGCCATTCAGAGCGATAGATGAGTTTGACGTTCATATGGATCCTAAGAACCGTGAGGTTATCTCAAGTCTAATCGTTTCCAGCTCTAGGAGGATGGAAGGCGAACAATATGTCGCAATCACGCCTGGGCAGGTCGCTCCTGATGAGAACGTGCATGTCATCATTGTCCAAAACATAAACGGGTCTTCGGTTGTAAGTGAGCTGAAGTAGCCTATGGAGAACGAGCAGAAACCTGAAAGGATTCACGTCTCAGCTGGACGAAGAGAGCTACTGGACATAGTGAAGACTTGCCGAGCCGTAGAGAATAGAGAGTTCAACCCGTTTCTCCTCGATGTTCGTCATGCTATCGAGATCTTGAGGAAATACTTTCCTCATTGGAAAGATCTCGACGACTACTGTTTAGATGCGCAAACTCTGAACGAACTCTCAAAGGTGATTAAACTTCAGAATACTCAGTTGAGGTTTCAATCCAGCTCTCTCTATGCTGACCCGGAGTTTCTGGAGCGCAAATTCGAGAGGTTGTCGGTGAAGAGGCTTGCTGAGATCTTCGTGAAATGCTGGCATCCAACAGTGGAACTTGAACAACTCACATTATCGGCGGTTGAAGAGGCTCTAGAATACTGGAGAAATCTGCTTCCGGTAGAGGAACGATGGAGACGATTGCAACTCGGGCGCTCCTCTCAGCCTCAAGCATTGGAGATGGCTGAGGCTTTGCGGTTGGGAGTTACTTCGACAGAGGGCTTCATGAGGATGTTGGAGAGGGTGTGGAGTGAGATGAAGAAAGAATATTTGAAGAGTGGAGAAGTGGATTACTGGAGATTTACCTTGAGAGAGAGCTACGCTGAAACTGTACGTAGAGCGTATGTGATCAGCTTTCTGCTAACCTATGGGTACGCTCGCATGCTCGTGAAGAAGAATGGTAGAATGTTTCTTGAACCTTACGAAACTCAAAAGGTTGAAGAAGATCACAATTTGGTGAGTTTTCCAATTTCTATTGGGATGGAAAGGTGGAAAGAATGGAAGGAGAAGGCTTAGGCAAGCGTTTCTACGCTGATAAGTTGAAGCAGGCTGCTCATCTGCTTCTATTCAAAAGAGGTAAGATGCCGGGAGCGAAGGATTGGGAGCTGAAGATGAAGCTTGGGAGAAACTATGAAGAGGTTGTGAATCAATTGAACGTACTTTTAGGCGATTTAGATCTTGAAGTGAGAAAGATCGTTGAGGAATCTGTCAGCGGTCCATCAGGTTTTCCGTCAATAAGCCGTGGTGAAGCTGAAGCTCGTTTTCTGGTTGGACTGAAGGGAAGCCTGACTCTTAGGGAAGCGAGGATGTGCGGTTGGAGAATAGACAATCTATCTGCATTGTCGGTGGCGATTACCCACTTGATATCGAAGCAAGGCAAAGCACCTAGGAAGGATGTTGAGAAGCTTCTTGCGTACAAATTTGGGAAATGGAGAGCGATGACTCTGGTTGACGTGTTCATCAGAAGCGGATACTTAAATGAAGATGAGACCGGCCTCCTTTCTTTAGGTTGGAGGACAAGAGCTGAGGTTGATTTGAAGAGCCTTATGACGCTTGTGCTGGAAGCTAGGCCTTCTTAACAGTATCCAAGAACTTTCTCGCATATTCTTTCGACGTGACGAACTTCAGGTACGTCTTGTCCTTAATATGTTTGAAAGACTCCTTCAGCTCGAAATGCTGCGCAAAATGGTCGTGAACCTTGCTTCTGCTTAATGCTGTAAGAACTCTCCCTTGGAAGAAGCTTTCTAAATTTAGACCCTTACAGACCGGGCAGTCGCAGCCTAAGCGTTTACCGCGTATCCCCGATAGCTCCTTACGTTTGAAGACTCCCCAGCCAACTCTATCGAAGAGGTTGATCTTATCCTTGGTTAATGGTTCAGGTGGGGGCGGTACAACCCATCTGGAGAAGCTGTCAACCGCGAAGTATGGAAGCATCATGCCTTCTGAGCAAGTTAGCATTCTCCTAGCGAATTTTATCTTGGGAGGAACTTGAAAGGCATGAATCCAAAGCTTCGGGTTGCTCTTCTTCAAATCCTCAAGGGCTCGAAGGCTGTGGTAATAGAACCCGCCTCGCATATCTACACCTAGGCAGGATGTTCCGCGTTTCATAAGAGGTTGGATGTATCTTTCGAAGTCCTGCCTGTTCTCGGTCGCTGATATAACTGGCATGAGATCCTTTTCTATCCCCCTCTCTTCCCTCCATCTCCGAGCAAAATTGAATAGAGAAGAGAAGTCTTCTGCAGATACACCTTTGGACTGTTGAACGGTGACTAGATCAAAATCAGAGAAATACTGTAGATCTAGAATTGTTCTTAAATCCTCTGTTCTCTCTATTCCAGCTTCACCTCTAAAACAAAGAAACATTATGCGGACGAACTCTTCCGCACCAGCTGTCTCTCTAGAAAGTCTTCTGGCAAATTCCTTAAGCGACTGATCTTCACTCAGTAGCTTCTTCAGCGTATTCGGAAACATCAATTTTGCAGAGACGATTACTTCACTCGGTAGAAGACCTTTAAGATCGATGAGCTTGGAAGCATTCAACTCGCTTGTAGTAGCAAACTTGTTCGGTAGAGTCGATTTCACTTTTCCAATTTAAAGTATACCAAAACTAGCTGAAGT
>CAZHMI010000030.1:0-19527 GCA_964533795.1 uncultured Candidatus Bathyarchaeia archaeon | reverse complement strand
TGTTCATTGCTTCTCGCGAGAAGCGTTTGGATCACAACTCTAAATAGTTGATAGCCTCAAGTTGTAGTATTCAGTTCAAATCCAACGTGCAAGAGACGCAGACTTCATCGTCGAGAGGAGTGAACGTAATTGAGATTTCCTTTCGGAAAGATCTCTCCTACCATCCTTGAACGAATAGTTTTCAAGCATCTAGGTGCAAAACGCGCAGACATAATTCAAGGGCCCGCTAAAGGGGAGGACGCTGCAATCGTACGCGTTGGCGAGAATCTTATGGCTCTTTCATGCGACCCGATTAGCGGCGCATTGAAAAGAATTGGATGGCTAGTGCTCAATGTTTCAGCCAATGATGTAGCTACTCGCGGTGTAAAGCCACTATGGTTTCTACCTACGATTATGCTTCCGAAAGGATCGCAAGCCAATCTTGTCAAAAAGATATGTAGAGAAATGCATAAGGCCGCTGTGAAACTGGGCATCGGGATCGTAGGTGGGCATTCAGAAGTCACACCTGGAATAGATCACCCACTTATCGTCGGGTTCTGCGCCGGCATCGTCGGGAAGAACGGCTATGTAACTACAGGTATGGCGCGTAAGGGAGATGAAGTGATACTGACGAAAGGAGTAGGAATTGAAGGGACAGCGATTCTCGCCTCAGATAGGCGAAGAATGCTGATGAGGAGATTCGATAGAGAGTTCTTGAGAAGAGCGGAGAGTTTCTACGACAAGATCAGCGTTGTCAAGGATGCTTTAACCGCATTCGAGATTGGTGGGGTATCAGCGATGCATGACCCGACTGAGGGCGGGGTTTCAGGTGGGCTTCATGAGTTAGCCGATGCCTCTCGAAAAGGCTTCGAAGTCTACGAAGAAAGATTGACGAGCGCACCAGAAACCGTAGAGATCTGCAGATTCTTTAAGATAGATCCTTTGAAACTGGTAAGCTCTGGGTCGCTCTTGATCACTTGTCTTCCAGAGAGGACCGATAGAATACTGTCCAAGCTCCACTCGATAGGGGTAAAGGCTTCATCTATTGGGAGGATAACGGATTCGCGACGTCGAGTGATTGTGAAGAAAAGCGGTGTTCATCGGAAACTCTCAAGGCCTTTGAGTGATCATCTCTGGATCGCTTTGAGTAGAAGGTTTTAGTTTCAGGCGCCTCTCATCTTTTTATCCTTTTCAGAGAACAAAAAGCAGATAGAAAGGTGCAGGTATTCTTCTAAGAGGCGTAGATAAGATTGTCAATGGAGATAATAAAGGAAGCTGTCTCAAGGCCGACGATCTTCAAGAATGAAAGCCCGCTCTCGATAGAGTATATTCCAGCGAAGCTCCCACATAGAGATAATCAGCTCCGTTTTCTAGCTCAATTGTTTCGGTTCACATTGGAGAGACCTGGATCGATGAATCAGAGAGTACTAATAACGGGAAGCATCGGCACCGGGAAAACCGTGATGGCTCAAAGGTTCGGTCTTGATCTTATGAAGGCTGCGAAGAGCCGGAAGATCAATCTTCGCTATATCCATGTCAACTGTCGGGAATGTAGAGGAAGCCTATTCATGATATTGAAGCGGGTGATAGCGGAGTTCACTCCCGAGTTCCCTCAAAGAGGTTTCTCTTCTGAAGAGCTGATCCAGATCCTGATGGACGTATTGGACGATAAAGATGCGCATGTTATCCTCGCCCTAGATGAGCTGGAGACGTTAATAAAAGCGGAGGGGTCGAGCGCGCTTTACAATCTCACGAGGATACAGGAGAATAGGCTTGGAGCTGCGATGCGTCTATCATTGATATGCATTCTTCGAGAACCTGAGTACCTAAAAGATTTGGATGCGAGTACACTCAGCACTCTCCAACAGAACTTCATACAATTAGAGAGGTATTCGTCAATTCAACTTGAAGCTATTCTCCAAGATAGAATCGAACTAGCGTTTAAAGAAGGGGCTATCACTCAAGATACAGTTAAGTTCATATGCGATCTCGCAGCGGCTTCCGGCGACGCAAGATACGCGATAGAGCTTCTCTGGAGAGCAGGGAAGTACGCGGACGCTGAAAGCGCGCGTGAGATGACGGCGGAGCATATCCGAAGAGCTGCTGGAACCATCTATCCCACGCTTAGAGGAGAATATGTTCAAACACTATCTCTTCACGAGAAGCTTCTCCTTCTTGCAATATCGAGGCTTCTAGAAAGGTCGAACACCGCCTACGTTAGCATGGGTGAGGCGGAGAAAGTGTACAAGATAGCCTGCGAAGAGTATAGACAACTGCCGAGAGCGCATACCCAACTCTGGAAATACATAGGAGGGCTGGATGCAAGCGGAATAATCTCAACCAAGAAATCCGGCAAAGGCTTGAGAGGCAAGACTACACTCATCGGGTTGACATTGACCCCTGCTTCAGCTATGACGAAATGGCTAGAATCAACACTGGAGGTGCTCTACAAACGTGTCTCAACCAGACCAGACTACGCTGGATGAAATTCTCTCCAGCAGAGGACGAATTCGCATACTGATGCTGCTGTCAAACGTGATGGAATTGAATATCTCCGAGATCGCTAGAAGAGTCGGCCTCAACTACGCCACTGCGAACAGACATCTAATAGAGCTCGAAAACGCTGGCTTAGTGCAGCAGAAGAAATTCGGGAGGATTCGAATCTACAAGTTCAGCGATACAAACTCAAAGGCGCAAGCCATAAAGAGACTGATCAAAGAGTGGCAGCCGAACAGAGCGTAAAGTGCGGACTCGGTTTTCTTTTTTATGGACTTTGACACTTAGTGTAACTTGGAACTTTTTCGGCAGTCTGGAATTTTGAGTTAGTTGAAAGAGATATGACTAGCCGATGAAATTTCTCTAGGACCAGGCAGGTGAGAATGTGAGCCACACTTTTTCTTTGTAGCTTGGTCTTGCTGTGACATCTTTTATGGATAATCATATGACTATTTTGTGCTTTATGGATTGCTCGCCGGTTCATATTAATGTGATTTCTGAGTCCGTTTGCGTTACAGATTCGGAACGCTCGTTACGGTATATAAGGTTGCGTCAGGTGCTGGGGTTCAGTAAGGTTAACGGTTTCTTCTTCCCTTTGATATATATAGCGATGCAACATTTGACAAGAGGAAGAAGGTCAAGGATGAGACCAAATCTCCTCTTCTAGAGTAGGGAGTAGCTACAATCATTTCAGAGTTCATTTCAGTCGGTCTGCAATAGAATTGAAAAGTGCCGAACCCCCTGCCCCCTTTGAGAGGCTGGTTTCAATCGGTCTATAGTAGAATTGAAAGAAGGGGATATCCCGGGGGCCTCGGGATTCGCGTCTGGATCGGTCTATGGTACAATTGAAAGTCACACATTATTTCGCCAAATGAGTGTAAGATGAGTTCGGCCGCCGAACACCTTCACGTCGGCGCATGCTTGGTCTGGGCGCTGGCTTGGGAATCGGAGTCGGATTAGGATTGGGATGCGGAGCGCGGTGTCTCGGTTATGTATCCAAATACATAATATTAAGCACCGAGACCGTCAGCATCCTGTCAGTCTCAATACATGGCTTTCTGGAAAAGCTTTGTCCGACTCAGGCTCTATCAGAGCCCCGAACCGGCTATAAACGTCGGGTTCACATCCCTAACTCTTTCCAGCTCCGATTTTGACCCATTTACAATATATTGCATCAACAAGACTTTTTTGGTTTACGTCTTACAGTGAGAGCAGAGATCAGGGGTTGAACCCGAGATTTATTCAGCAAATTCAACGGGGTCCCTTGGCACCTGCCGTTTCCTAACTCTGATCTGCATCCTCTTATTTCTAGCGAGGGTTCTCTCTCAAGGATGGTGCTATGGCAACTCAATTTATCTTGCCAAGAATTTATCCATGGTCAATGTTCTGTGATGTTAATAATGAGGAGAACAGCCAATGGAGGAAAAAAGCAAAGAAAAAACCAAAAAGCATGGCGAAGTATTTTACCTTTGGGTAGTGATACTTCTAATCATAGGGTTTGTGTTCTTCTCTATATTTGTAAATACTTTCAGCAAGACTTGGGGAACTATTTCTGTTCCAATAGCATTTCCAATGGTAGCAATAATAATCTTCTATGAAGGGGTTATCAGAAAAAGAGATCTAAGTCAATTAGGCATCAAAAAAGAGAATTTTTGGAGGAACGTTGGAGTCGGAGTTCTACTATCAGTTTTCGGATTTTTTGCGATGTTCGCTGTCGTGAAATTCGCTGTTCCTGGCTTAATGGGAGAAATCGCCGGAAGAGCCGAGACTATGAGCAACTTCTTCAGGTTTAGTTTCTCTTTTCCGTTAGACTACATCCTTCAAACAACTTACGTTTTTGGTTTACTTGCGCCAGCTGAGGAACTCTTGTTCAGAGGCTTTATTCAAGGTAGGTTGCAGAAATCGATGGGTCTTTACTTGGCGTTGGCATTCAATCTGTTCTGTTTGGATTAACGCATGGAATTTCTGCGTATATGGCTGGTCTGCCAGCTATTCATTGTATGGCTTATGGATTGATGGGGCTTTTTGGAGGGATGCTTCTTGGGATTACCCTTTGTAAGACAGGTGACAACATAGTGGCTCCTTGGATTGCTCACGCAATCTCAGATTCACCTTTGGCGTTGTTGATCTTTGGAGTTTAGTGAATTGATAAAAGCCCGGTCCAGCCAAAAAATGCTCGATATTTTCTGCTAGCCCTAATCTGATATCCATGAATTCTTTCACGAAGGTGACATATGGTGAAGAGAATCTGTTGAAAAGAGTCTTCATAAGCATGTTTCTCAACTTGACCGAAAATGGCGAATAATCATAGCAGAGAGGACGAAAGATGATGAAAGCACTTGCATTCAATGGTAGCCCGAGGATGGAGAAGGGCAATACCGCTCTGATCTTAACCCCCTTCCTTGAAGGGATGAGAGAGGCAGGGGCAGACGTTGAACTCTTCTACATGAGGAAGCTCAAGATCAACCCCTGCACTGGTGAGTTCAACTGTTGGCTGAAGAGTCCGGGTAAGTGCTATCAAGATGACGACATGAACATGCTCTACCCTAAACTGCGCGAGGCGGACATCTGGGTGCTAGCGACCCCTGTTTACGTGGATGGAGTCTGCGGCTCGATGAAGAACCTATTGGATCGAATGCTCCCGCTCCTGCAACCTTTCTTCGAACTACGCGAAGGTCACTGTCGCCATCCTTTGCGGGAACGAATCAAGAATGGCAAAGTCGTGCTGGTCTCAAACTGTGGCTTCTGGGAGACGGATAACTTCGATCCGTTGCTTGTCCACATGAAAGCCTTCTGCAAGAACGCAGCGAGGGAATTCGGAGGGGCACTCCTTCGGCCCCATGGACCGGAACTGAGGCGTATGATGAAGAGGGGTCTGCTAGTAGAGGACATCTTAGAGGCGGCGAAAGAGGCTGGGCGTCAACTCGTGGAGAATGGTGAAATGTCAGCTGAAACCCTTAAGATCGTCAGCCGCGAACTGGTGCCATTAGAGACGTATGTGCAAAGAGAAAATGCATATTTCGAACGCAAGACGGCTTAGATGAACAGATATAGGCTACGATTAGAGAAATACGCTACTGGTATGCGTATCTATGCGGAGCTAGGTGGAATGCCTAAGAAGGCTCAACATTTCAGAATGGTGGATATAACGGGAAAGAAAGAGGTATTCAGAGAAGCTGTTGCTACTGGTAGAATAAACCTGAAGCCCAGCACCATAACGCTGATTAAGGAAGGAAAAATTGAGAAAGGAAATCCTCTCACCGCAGCTGAAATAGCAGCGGTCTTGGCTGCAAAAAACACAAGTCAACTGATTCCTTTTTGCCACTCCATCCCGCTAACGAGCGTCCAAACGAAAGCGAAGATCAATGATGATGGCATCGAAGTCGAGGCCCTAGTTAGAACTAAGGCGAGTACAGGGGTCGAGATGGAAGCTCTTTCAGCCGCTACCGCATATCTGCTCACTGTCTGGGATATAGTTAAGAAGTACGAGAAAGACGCTCGAGGCCAATACCCAGAGACAGCGATAGAGTACGTGAAGGTCAAAAAGAAGATGAAAGGCTCATGAAGACCAGTTTAACTTCCGCCGAACACAAAGCCAAGGCTCCGCTCAAGCTTGCGGTATATGTCCTCACATGCAGTACCTCACGTTATAGAGATCAACAGTCTGGAAAGAGTGTAGAAGATCCATCAGGAGACATGATCGCAAATCATCTGAACAAGGCGGGTCACACAGTGGTTGGTAGGAAACTGATTCCGGACAATGAAGCGATGATCAAACAGACTTTGAGAGAAATTCTGAGCCGGAGAGATATTGACGCCACTATTATAACAGGAGGCACAGGAATATCTCCCAAGGATATCACGATAGAAGCTGCCAGAGACCTCTTTGAGAAAGATATCCCGGGATTCGGAGAGCTCTTCAGAAAGATAAGTTACGATGCAGTGGGATCGCCGGCAATATTGACGAGAGCAATAGCAGGTGTTGCCAAGTCAAAGCTAATATTCTGCTTACCGGGTTCACCTGACGCCGTTAATAGAGCAATGGCGTCGCTGATTGTGCCTGAGATAGGTCACATGGTCAAGCATATTAAAGAGACCTAACCTTCATTCGGCGATATCCATGATGCGCGACGGGTACGGCAGACCGCTCACGAACTTTCGGATCGCGGTAACTCAGGAATGTAACCTAGAATGCTTCTACTGCCACAAGGAAGGCCAATACTACACCAGCACTCAAATGGAGCCGACGGAGATAGCGAGAATAACGGGGATCGCGACTGATTTCGGTGTTAGAAATGTCAAGATAACCGGAGGGGAGCCCCTACTCAGAGAAGATCTCAGTGAGATCATACGTCTGATACATCGACTCCCAAAAGTGGAAGAAGTATCGCTGGTCACAAATGCCAGGCTCTTAACATCCCAGAGAGCCTTGGACCTTAAGAAGAACGGTCTCGCCAGAGTTAACATTAGTCTACCCTCAATTATTCCTGAGACGTACTGTCGCGTTACGGGAGGAAAACTGTGCGACGCCATAAATGGTGTGAGAGCTGCAATTCAAGCTGGATTGAATCCAGTCAAGATCAATATGGTAGTTGTACATAGCGTGAACGAAGACGAGATCAACCCGATGATACACTTCTCAAGGAATTCCGGGATCATCCTTCAACTGATCGAACTGGAGCCTGTCAATATCGATCGGGAATCGTACAACCTTTATCACCACTCACTTGAATCGATAGAACGGGACTTGGCTGCGCGATCGACGAAAGTAGAATCGAGGCCATTCATGCAAGGTAGGAGGATATACACACTCGAAGGAGCTAGGGTTGAAATCGTCAAACCCGTGGAGAACACATCCTTCTGCATGCAATGCACAAGGATGAGGTTGACTAGCGATGGAAAGTTGAAGCCCTGCCTCATGAGAAACGACAATCTAGTGGACATATTGACCCCACTTAGGAAAGGCGAATCAGATGATTGTTTGCATGCGGTGTTCGGAAGAGCGTTAGAGGCAAGAGAACCTTTCCACAAAGTGATGTCGCGATCGACAGACGTGAAGGAAAGGAAAACCTTCGTTCGTCTAAACACTCTTAAGGCCTAGGAAAACCTGACCAATCAACTTTCTCGTCAATTATGAGCGTAGTAGATCTTGACGAGATCTTGAGTAACCTCGTCTATTCTTCCGAATCCGAAACGAGTCAGCTGCACAATTTGGTCCTTGCCTTCTTGCTTTAGGCCTTGTTCGCCGACTCCTTCAGAGATCTCCGCTGTGGGCATGACCACATTTACTCTCAAGTTGCCAAATTCAGGCAGCCAGTGTATAAGTGAAGCATTCAGCTTCCTTGCTTCATCGTAAGGTTCGCTGTGGAAACTTGCCTCAACCCCATCTTTTGCTATCTTCTCGACGGTGACGTTGAACAACTCCATGAATCTAATGACTTGATCCGCCTTCAATGAGGCAAGGTCTCTCTTCGAAATGAGGAGGCGAGCTTCATTGTTGGTAGGCTCCACTACAAGTGTTCTGTGCCCTCTTTGAGGGTCACTCGGATGCAAAAGAGGTTTCGAAGTGTAAGTTCTCGAAACTCCGATCACCGAAATGGGCGCAGGGTCTTCAACATAGAAGTACCTGTTCGCTCTCAAGTCGACTATCTTTCTATTGTAGGCGTAAATGTTATCCCAACTCAAGGTGGCATCCACGGGTCTTGGACCGACATCGATAACGATCTTTCTCAAGGCTTCAGAAGTTATCCCTCTCCTCCTAAGCGCGATCAATGTCCCAAGTCTAGGATCGCTGAAATCTTTCGCTAACCCCTCGGCCAAGGCTCTAATGATCTTCGACTTACTCAATGCCGCTCCTGCAATCTTCAATCTCCCATAATGAATAGCCTCAGGATAACTCCAACCCAAATGCGAATACATGTACCGCTGTCTCACCGTGTTCGTGAGATGCTCCTTTCCTCGAATGATGTGAGTTATACCCATCGAAAAGTCGTCTACGCCGCATGCGAAATTATAGAGAGGCCAAACTCTGTATCGACTTCCGACCCTCGGATGGGGGCTTCTTTCCGTGTCGATTATCCGCAGTGCAGGCCAATCTCTGACAGCTGGATTCGGATGCGTAAGATCTGTCTTCACTCTGACGATCGCGTCGCCTTCACCAAAGGTTCCATTGAGCATTCTCTTCCATCTAGCCAGATGCTCATCGATGGGCAGATCTCTACATGGGCATGGGTGCGACGCCAAGATTTTCCTACTGAAATCTTCCTTCTTGCAAGTGCATACGTATGCTCCCCCTATCTTGAGGAGTTTATCTGCATATTCATAGTAGATCGGAATTCGGTCGCTCTGAATGAATTCTTGATCCCATTCGCATCCAAGCCATCTAATGTCTTCTCGAATGAGATCATAGTATTCAAGGACTGACTTTTTCAATCTCGGATCTGTGTCTTCAAACCTGAGAATGAACTTCCCCTTGTACATTCTAGCATAATCATGCGAAAGAATGATAGCTCTGATGGAACCCAAGTGAAGGGCGCAATCAGGATTCGGCGAGAATCGAGTTACGATAATCTCATACTTTTCCGTGTTGGGAAGAGATGGAAGGATCCTCTCTTCCTTAACCCTCTCTTCTGCCAGTAACTCAGGCCAATTCTCTTCAACGATCGATCTCTGTTGTGCGAAGGTATACCCATTCACCTCTTTAACGATTTCAGCCACGAGCTTCATTACGTCCCTCGCTTTGGGTTTAAGTTCTGGTTTTTCACCTAGGATTCTTCCTACGACAGCTCCACTATCCGCCTTCCCCTCGTGTTTGATCGCGTTCAGTAGTGCAATCTTGCGGGCGAGCTGCTTGATATCTTCAGGCTCGGTCAATCGCTTCTTCCCACACGGTCATGATGCGTCTAAGGGTTCTCGCGCCTCTGTCATTGACAGGGAACTTCGCGCCATCTCCTGTCCTTTACTCACTTTCCCTCATCCCGTAACCGCTCTTTAGCTAAAAGAGGTGCTCATTCGTCGATTTAGCTCCGTCACCTGCGCCGCTTCTTAGAGTGTTTAACCCGGTCTCTTCGCGTATTCTCTTCTCTACCACCCTTCCATATTTCGGAAGGGTGTTTATGAAGACCGAAGGCCCTGTATCCATCGAGTACCATACCGGGATATTCTCCTTCGATCTCATCTGAGCAACGGTCTCAATTACTTGCAAGGTCTCGGACTTCAGCACGAGCAGCCGTGAATTTCCTGTCATAGTTGTCGCATGCAGGTTCAATGTATCTATCTCTGTTAACTCACATATCCTCGCGACATCTCTTTGCTGAATAGCCCTTTTCATCTCGGCTAGGGCTCCACGTAAATATCTTATCCGTGCATCGAAGAATGGTGACGTTCGGGCTTCCAGATGAGCCATCTCTGTCCTAACCTCAGAATGAATCGGAACGACAATCATGTGCATATCTATGTCACAAGGTTTCGCCAACTGCTCAGCGTAAGATGCCCCTCTCTTCTTCGCATACCAGATGGCGTATCCTCCCACAAGGCTTCTCGTCGCGGACCCAGTTCCCAATCGAACGATTTCATTCAGTTTTCTGGGTGAAATCTGCAAATTGAGCGCTTTAGTTGCCGCTAATCCCAACGAGGCGAAGGCTGAAGCTGAGAAGCCCAATCCTTTACCCTTGGATAGATTGTTCACTGATACAATTCTCGCTTTCACATCTGTCTTCGCCAGAATTCTAATCGGATTGAGAACAGATTCAATTCGCTCTACTTCTCTTCTGGACGGTTCTCTTCCGTTTATCGTAATAACATCTCTCTTCAGACTCTTGTAGAACTGAATGGTCGTCTTCGTACTCAATCTATCAACACAAACAGATATGCTGTCATGGTAAGGTAGCCTACGCTTCTCATCTCTCAATCCATGATACTTTATGAGCCCTTGGATCGCGTGAGCTGTGGCTGATGCTTTTCCATTATCGGCCAAGCTTTCGTCACATCAGAAAACTAATCGATGACTCCGGTCACTCTCGCGAGTTTCTCCGCGGCTTCTCTCGTCAAGCCGGTTTCTCCAAAGATCGTATATCGATCCGGCCTGATCTTATGTCCTAGAGTCAGAGCTTTTACTACGTCTTCCGCATCCAATTCCAACTCCCTACTCGTTGTTGGAGCGCCTATCTTCTGGAGAACTGATTTCACCAGTTTCCAATCCGCGCCATGCAGGTACGCGCACATTATGGTCCCGACTCCACATTGTTCGCCATGGAGAGCTGTTTTCGCGGCGACTGCATCGAGGGCGTGGCTAAAGAGGTGTTCTGACCCGCTGCAAGGTCTTGTGCTCCCGGCTATGCTCATCGCAACTCCGCAGCTTATCAACGCTTCAATAACTGTTCTAATGCCTTCTTGGCTTCTGCCTCTAATCGCCTGGGCATTCTTCATAACGAGTTTTGAACTCATTAAGGCTAGATCGGCTGCGTAATCTCCATAATATTCATTCTTTATCTTGTGGGCGAGTCTCCAATCTCTAACAGCTGTATACTTAGCTATGATATCTCCGCATCCGCTTGCGAGAAGCCTGTAAGGAGATTCCGCTATCAACTTTGCGTCAGCTAAGATAGCTACTGGAGCTTGCCCTTTTATAGAGTAAGGCTTGTCGAATCCCTTTATCGACGCGTATGGGCTTGATATCCCGTCATGGGAAGCCGTTGTAGGTATGCTTATGAAAGGGATCTTCATATTAGCTGAACTGAGCTTAGCCACATCTATATCCTTTCCTCCCCCAACGCCCAATACGAGGCGTGGCTTTCCATCTGCTATTTTCGTTTCAGCTAACTTCACGTACTCCATCGTTGACTGATGAACGATCATATATTCTGAAGAAAGCCCGACTCCAGCGAGCGATTCGATAACTTTCCTTCCAGCTATGTTATACGCATTAGGACCGGTGACAATAAGCGCTTTCTCATGGAAACCGAGTCTCAAACAGGTTTCGCCGATTGTTCCAAGTATGTCCTTTCCAACGATCACTTCTCTAGGCAGTTGCATATAATGAAATGCGAGGCTCATCCTATCCACCCTTAATCAGGCGAGCACGACCATGCCGATAAATGTTGAAATGGTCATTATCACGACCATCCATATTGCCACGAGTTTAGCAACACCATAAAGGAACTCGGTCAGCTTACCGAACGTTCCAAGTCCAAGAACCATAACCTTGACCTTACCATTCGTACAAGCTACTTCCGCCTCCTCTAGACTACGCCTCGCTTCATTAACTCCGTTGATAATGCGCGCGATGATCTCGTCTTCATCTGCTGCCTCACCCACAGGGTAATATCCAAGTCTCGCTGGAACAATTCCATTCACCATGTGCGTATCGGTAGTCATAACTTCGCCTTCATCCACCCCGATTTGCCTAAGTTCGTTCAACAACTTTTCCCTGAATCCCGCCTTCATATTGTTGCCGTCGACAGTAATATACGCTGAAAGCTCTCCTTGAGCTTCAACAAGAAGGACAACGGCTCCTCCCAATCCAATCCCTTGACTCAATCTATACGGACTTAGATCGACTTTCGAAGTTCCTATCCTAAAACTTGACCGGCTCGTTCCTGAAGCGGTTTCGATTGACCGTCGAGCAGTCTCCACTAAACTTTCTATCTCATCTCCAGTCATAACTCTAACTTCGTTTATGCTGTTATGTGCGTCCACTATAGCTACGTTCTTGAAGTATCTATTCGCTTCGACGCTTATTGTGGACCCCACCTCTAAAGGAATATCTTCCATATCTCTCGGTGAGAGAGTCAATGTTGTCAAAGCGCAATCTCCAAAGACTTGACAGCTCGCTTGCGCTAGCTCACTCTTCCACCTTATGAAGCGACTAGCCTCGTTTGAGAAATCTGGTGCGTCAAGCAGCCGCAAAGCCTCCCTAAGAACTGTTTCGTTCTCTTCTTGGGAGATAAGGTTCAATTCGTGCCCCGAAACTCCATGAGGAACTGAAACCGCGGCACCAGTTTTACTCTCCAAGACCTTTTGAATCAGCAAGGGCAGAACGCTACTTCCCACGTTCAAGAAGGGACCCGGGTGAAAGTTCGATATTGTGATGATGGCTTTGAGCCTACGATTGTTCTTGCTTCTAAATTGTAGGAGCGAAACGCTCACATTCTCACGAATGCCAAGATCTTTCAGGTAATCCTCAAACATCTCGTTTCTACCATCAAGCCAATCCAGTAGAAACGCTCTGAAAATGCGGAGTGGAGAAGATCCTATTTTCATCAAGCCTTTCCGTTCGATGTAGATTAGAAGGGCCGCCGTCAAGCTAAATGCGAGAAACGAACTCAATAGAAACGTGGCTAAGCCAGTGGTCATAGGGAAACGCCAGAGAGCTATACCTGTGAGAGCACATGCGAACGGTTGAGAGATTGACGATACCACCTTACGCCCTAACGTGGACATCGACATCGATAAAGTGGATATTGTTCGCACGGGAAGGACTATGAAGAAACCTAGGTAAAATGGAAGTTCAGGGAAGAGAATTCCGTTCAGTAATCTGGAGGCTACTCCCGCAACGATCATGACGGCTAACCAGAGTAGGCAGGAGAAAAGAGAGAGGGCGAAGCATCTTCTCAGATAGAAGAGAGGGTCCTTGTTCAGCACGAGGGCGTGGAGAAGAAGATCAGAGACTATGCTGGGGATAGTAAGAACGATCATCCCAAAGGCTAATCCGTTGATAAACGCTTCTACCGAGAACTCGAAAAGGGTAAATGCGAGGGCTACTCCAAGCAGATTTGCTGCGAAGATTGAGGCTAATATTCTTGGCATCGAGGGAAATGCGACTTTGCGAACAATCTTATAGTACGGTATAGTTCTTCTAATCCTCGCATGACTTGAAAAGCTCATTTATGAAGTGCCTCAATGAAAGGCTTACTTCGCCTTCGCAATCGCTTTGATTACCTTCATAATCTCCCTCGACGATCTTTCCACTAGCGTCCCCGTCACAATTATATCAGCCCCAGCCTTTACAGCGGAATTAGCAGCTTTGGGCGATCTGATCCCCCCGCCGACTATTACTGGGATATCACTCATCCGTTTCACACCTCTTATCATTTCAGGTGGAACAGGCTTCTCAGCTCCTGACCCTGCCTCCAAGTATACGAAATGCATCCCTAGATACTGGGCAGCTAACGCGTAGATCGCTGCGAGTTCAGGTTTCTCGTAAGGAATCGGGCGAGCTTGACCTATGAAGCTGGCCGCGCTAATGTTTTCACCGACGATTAAATAGCCAAGAGGGATAGCCTCTAAACCATACCGTTTGACCAATGGAGCTCCTAAAGCTTGAGCGCCTGTGATGTAGTAAGGATTCGAAGAGTTCAGAAGTGACATGAAGAAAACTGCATCCGCATATTGGCTGATCCCCGTAACATCATTCGGGAACAGGATAACTGGTATACCTACACCGTTCTTGACCGCCTTCACTATGTTGTCTAAGTGGTAAACCGAGGTCGAGGTTGAACCGCCGATCATTATTCCAGATGATCCAGCTGATTCAACAATCTTCGAGATCTTAACAGCACTCTTCTTATTGAGCTTCTCCGGATCCAAGAGAGTCAAATGGATCGCTCCCTTATCCAAGCATTTCAACAAGTATTTTTCAACCGAGCCTCCCATTCTCTACGATGCCTCCTTAAAGAGTAAACTACCAACTTTTAGTGAGAAAACAGGATGCTTCAACAGCATTTCAACTATTCGTCCCACGTCAACGCCGCTTGCCAAATTAACTAGGTCTTTCGCGCCAAGAATCTCCATCAATCGATTCAAGTCGTTATCATCAAGCCTCTTATAGATCTCGGCGACTTTTCGGCTATATTCAATCTGCCTTCCGTAGGCGAGGTTATACTTTTCAGCGTATTCGGAAAGTCGATTTCCGCTCAAATCGTTCTCTTCAATAGCTTTAGCACAAACCTCTCCAGCAGTCTTTCCAGCTATCAAGGCTGTGTGTATCCCAGCGCATGTTAAAGGTATCACCTGGCCGGCAGATTCCCCGCAAATCATCAGATTATCTAAGACTACGTTTCTGATTTGACCGCTGATCACTACAGGGGCCGACCCGACTTTGAGAACGTCTGAATCCCTGAGTCTCTTATCTGTTTTAATGAACTCGTCAAGCATCTCTTTCGCGTTCGCTCCTCTCACACCAACTCCAACATTGGCGATTCCTTTTCCTCTTGGGAAGATCCACAAGTATCCAAGAGGAGCTATACTACGCCCCAAATAAATCTCTATTAAATGTTCATCATCAAAATCGCAGTTGCTGAGAGTATACTGAAAGCACGATGCCATTTCAACTCTATCGGTCAAGCTGAAACTCTTAGCGACCACTGAGGCGAACCCATCGCATCCCAAAAGAATCTTACATCCAATCTGGGAGGTGCCTTCCTCTCCTACTACCGTTACTAACATCATATTGTCTCTTCGAGTTACACCGATAACGGTTGAATCTAGCTTAATCTCAGCTCCGTTCGACGCGGCTACCTCAGCCATCCTTCGTAGAAAGCTCGGCTTGTCAATAATGTAGCCCTCTCCCCATCCTATCAAGTTTGCATCGATCACAATCTTCTTTCTTACACCCGGACCGTGAACATAAGCACCGGAAATCTCATTCTCGATGAAATCCGGCGACGCCGACATCTCGGAATCAATCAAGGCTTGTTTTGTCATGCCTCCAGCACACACCTTAACGCCAAAGTCAGACGCCTTCTCCAACAAGAGGACCTGCGCGCCATTCCCAGCAGCCTTCGTGGCGGCCATCAAGCCTGCTGGGCCTCCGCCAACGATCACGGCTTCATAGTAATCCAAGCGAGGTCCTCCAACATCGTAAGAGGATAAGTATTATTGACTTGTTCAAGAAACCTATTAAAATGCCGATTATCGCGTAATCTCGATAAGTATAGCAAATCTCTATTAGGAAGTGGCATTGCCTCAAAAGAATGGGACGACCAGTTGAAGGTTGCGAATAATCCCAGTTTCAGCGGAGCGGGCGCTAAGCAGAGGGCATACGCTTTCTTCGAGATAATTCGACCTATCAACTGCCTTATGATAGGCTTCGGGGTTATTATCGGCGAGATCATAGCTTTGAACGGGCGCCTGATCCTCGTTCCCGCCACAGTCGGGTTCTTAGTCGCTTTCTTCCTCATGGCCGCAACAATGGTGTTGAACGATTACCATGACATTGAGATAGATAGAATAAACAACCCTAGGAGGCCCATCCCTTCGGGGATAATCTCTCCTCGAGAAGCTCTTAGCTACAGCTTTCTGCTAGCCATCATAGGGTTGGTTTTTGCAGCTTTCACAAATGTATCTGGCTTCATTGTTGCCGCATTCGCATTAGGATTAATGATGTACTACAATACAAGAGGGAAAAGAACAGGCTTTTTTGGAAATGCAATTGTCAGCATCTGCGTGGCACTGCCTTTCGTCTACGGCGGGATAGTTGCGAACAGCGTCAAACCCATCCTAGTGCTATTCTCAATAATGGCGTTTCTCTCAAATCTCGGGCGGGAGGTTACTAAAGGAGTGATGGACGTTGACGGAGATGCTTCGAAAGGCGTCAGAACAATTGCAGTATTACACGGTTCTTCAAAAGCATCTCAAATAGCCGCGCTTTTCTTCTCTCTTGCTGTGCTGATCAGTCCAATCCCAATCTTATCCAACGTGGTTTCGACGCTCTACACCCCTCTTGTAGCCGTGGCGGACGTAGGTTTCATTACATCTTCCATGATCTTTGTCAAAAATCCTTCACGTAGTAACGCAAAGACCGTAAAGGGCTTAGCACTCATCTGGATGACGATCGGACTAGCAGCATTCGTTGCCGGAAGCTACAATATTTGAAGGCGTTCGTTAGTCTTACAGCCACAAAAACATTTTTACCTGATGCCTTGCTGTATAGTAGCTAAGGAAGACGACGACGATGAAAAAATTCAGAGAGAAAAACCAGAGAATAAACTCTAGAGGAAAACGAAAACTCTCGAAGCACGTTTTGCTAACGTTTCCTCATGAAATAGTTGGTGTCTTCGCTCGTCTTCCCAAGGTGTTCAAGAAGCTAGACGTGGACCGTCTTCTAGGTGACACTATCTCAAGGAGCATGAAGTGGCGCTACATACGTCGAATGGAAAGTCTCGGGCTGGTCAAACACACCACGAAGAAGTACTATCGAAAGATCTACGACAGCGTCTCAGACTGGATCGAGAAAGACGTCGTTCCTCGAATAAGAAGAGCCGAATCCCTAGAGTACTTGCAGATATCTAAGAGGTGAAGCTACGCGGGCTTTCTCGTGATTTGAGCTAGCAACTCCTTTGCTCTATCGATCCTAATCTTCCTTTCTTTGACCATTTGATCAGCAACCACATCGATTAGATCTCCAGTCGCCCCCGCTGTCACAGCGATATTTCTAGCGTGCAGCTTCATGTGACCTGCTTGAATGCCTTCGCTAGCTAGGGCGCGTATCGCAGCCAAGTTCTGTGCGAGCCCCACCGCAGCTATGACTTCTCCAAGCTCAGTAGCAGTCTTAACGCCTAGGATCTTTACAGCTATCTTTGCGATCGGATGTACGGCAGTCGCGCCGCCGATCAGGCCCACCGCCATTGGTAACTCGATAGTGCCAACCAGATCGCCCTCACTATTCTTCTCCCATATGGTTAAGGGACTGTACTGACCCGTTCTTGCAGCGTAGGCGTGAGCGCCAGCCTCTACAGCCCTAGTGTCATTGCCTGTAGCCAAGACGACCGCTGTAACGCCGTTCATTATCCCCTTGTTGTGCGTGGCGCATCTGTACGGGTCAGCCGCCGCGAAAGCGTATCCACTGACGATTCCGTCGACGACCTCTTCTCCTCCCAACGCTTCTTTTGCAACAATCGTTCTTGCGCGCGCTAGTCTCTCCGTAGCCAAGTTGCTAATGATTCTGAGATAGACTCTTCCTTCTGAAACCTTCTCTATTAGAGGTGCGATAGCTTCAGCCATAGTGTTTACAGCGTTGGCTCCCATCGCGTCTCTACAATCGACTAAGAGTTCGGCAATAACCATTAAGCCGACGTATGTTTCAATTACCTTAACTTTCAGATCCTTAGCTCCACCGCCTTTCGAAACGAGAACCGGGTCTTGCTCATTTGCCTTTTGAAGAATCTCGCTCTTAGCCGATAGAATCCTCATTCTCGCGCCAAACGGATCTGAAACTCCGATAACTTGGATTTGTCCTATCATTATCGGTCCCGTACTCGATGTGTTGAATCCGCCTCTCACTCGAGCCATCTTCGCGGCGTTGCTGGCTGCAGCGACTACCGAAGGCTCCTCGATCGCCATCGGGATCAGGTAATCCCTGCCGTTTATGAGAAAGTTTGTCGCAATCCCCAATGGCACTGGCATAGTTCCAATCACGTTCTCAATCATCCGATCAGCCTGCTCAAGCTTCAGTGGTCCCATAGACTGAAGAATGTTGACTTCCTCATCAGTAAGATCGGCGAATTCCTTGACTATTCTTATCCTTTCGGAAGGTTTCAGATTGTGAAACCCTGAGATTTGTGAAGTCCTACTCATCTATCTCGCCCTAAACCGCTCTACTATATTGAATTGATTTTCGTTATTGATAATCAATGCGGAAAACTGCATTTGCTAATTCGGCTTCCATTTTCCGTTCAAGTTGAGCGAGAACGAGTTTCTGAAATTAAGATCAGGAAACTCCAGTTCTTCTAGCATACTCCTGAATATCAATGCCTCGTTGCTCAAGCCATTGACAGAGTTCACCTATGATCACCAGAGGCGCCTTAGTCAAAGCGTCTAAATCTCTTGACCCTGTGAGAAACATCGCAGTCTTTAATTCTTCGAGTAATAGCGAAAGCATATCGCGCAGACTTCTTCTTCCCATGGCCGCCGAGCGTAGCACAGGAAGAGCTAATCCTGCAGCCCTAGCTCCAAGAGCTATAGCTTTGGCTATATGAAGCCCGTTCCTAATGCCGCCAGAAGCTATTACCATCAGGCTGGTTGACTTCACAACTTCAACAACGCTGGCTGCAGTTGGGATGCCCCAGCTCCAGAAAGTCTTTCCAAGTCTCTCAAGGGTCTTGTTTCTCATCTCTTTTGCTCTATGGTATTCAACAGCTGCCCAACTGGTTCCTCCGGCACCGGCCACATCGATTCCATCAACTCCGGTTTGTTCGATGGCTCTTGCAACTTCTTTTGATATTCCTGCTCCAGTCTCCTTGACGATTACGGGTAGCCCAACTTCATGAGCGATCTCTCTGATCTTGCTGAGAGTGTCTCGAAAATTCGTCTCGCCTTCCAGTTGAACTGATTCTTGAAGTGGATTGACATGAATCATAAGAGCGTTAGCGCCGACCATATCTATGGCTTTCTGGACCTCTTCTTTTCCATATCCTCTTGTAATTTGTGCGCAACCGAGATTGGCGAATACCATCGCGGTCGGAGCTTTCCTCCTAACAATTTGATAAGTATAAGCTAGACGAGGGTTCTCTACAGCCGCCCTCTGGCTGCCCACTCCAATTCCGATTTGGAAATCTTCCGCAGCCTCTGCAAGAATTGCGTTAATTCTTGCGGCTGAAGGAGTTCCCCCCGTCATAGATTCCAAGATTATCGGTGCTTTCAACTTAGATTCGAGAATTCTGCAAGTCAAGTCAATTTCATTCTTGTCTATCTCAGGTAGAGCCCTGTGAATGAGGTGTATATCCTCGAATCCTGTCCCTCTCTGAGACTGTACTCCTCTACGGAGCGTCATCTCTAGGTGGCTCAGTTTCCTTTTCTCAGTTTCTCTCGACATGCATACTCAGCACTTAGAATTGTGATGCGCTATATCTCTTTAAGCCAAGCTCTAACGCCAGACTTGTCAATCTCAACGATGTAAGCCTTTCCACCTGATCTTTCAATCGACTCTGCAACTGCCTGCTGCGCGTCTTTCTCCGTTAGCGCGATAATACATCCTCCCCCTCCTGCGCCGGTAAGTTTCGCTCCGAGAGCTCCCGCCTTCATAGAGACGTCAACTAGGTGATCCAACTTCTGAGT